>NVSL01000017.1 GCA_002401215.1 Flavobacteriaceae bacterium
TTCTTCTTTTCTAGAATCACCAATTTCTAAAGTATGTAAATTTGTTTTGTCTAGAGTCTCTTTAATTGCCGTTACAGTATGCACATCATTTTCAATCGCAATTACGGTTAGGCAAATTCCGTTATGAGCAACACTTTGGTCAATTTTTAATTCGGATGTAATCTCACTTTTAATTGAAATGTGATAGTTGTCTTTTTCTTGGGTTATATTTTTTACAACACCTAAAGTTTCTATGATACCGGTAAACATAATTGTGAATTTTATTGATTACTTTTGAGACCTCAAAAATAAGCATAATTCAACTGAATGAATAAAGAATCAAAAATAAAAATCGGTATATCTATTGGTGATATTAACGGGATTGGAGTAGAGGTAATCTTAAAAACATTTGATGATAAAAGAATGTTAGATTTTTGCACTCCAATACTTTTTGGGTCTTCAAAAGTAATTTCTTTTTATAAAAAAACATTGAATTCTAATGTTGCCATTCATAGCATTTCAACTATCAGTCAGGTTGTTGAAGGTAAAATAAATGTGCTGAATGTTTGGCAAGAAGATGTTGAAATTAGCGTTGGTAAATCAAGTGAAGTTGGAGGTAAATATGCATTTCTTTCTTTAAAAGAAGCAGTCAAAGCTTTGAAAGAAAATGCAATTGACGCCTTGGTTACAGCGCCAATAAATAAAGAGAATATTCAATCAGATGAATTTAAATTTGCAGGACATACCGAGTATTTAGAAAGTGAGTTAGAGGGCGAAAGTTTGATGATTTTAATGGCAGATAAGTTGAGAGTTGGTTTGGTAACGGGTCATATTCCTATTTCTGATATTTCTAAAACCATCACGCCAGAGTTGATAAAAAAGAAAGTCAATTTGATGTATAAAACTTTGGTGCAAGATTTTGAAATATCAAAACCAAAAATAGCGCTGTTAGGATTGAATCCACATTGTGGTGATAACGGAGTTATTGGCAATGAAGATGATGAAATTATAAAACCGACCGTTAAAGAATTGCAAGAAGAAGGGAAAATAATTTATGGTCCTTTTGCAGCAGATGGTTTTTTTGGTTCAAAAGCATACCAACAATTTGATGCTATTTTAGCAATGTATCACGATCAAGGATTGGCACCTTTTAAAACCTTATCTTTTGGAAAAGGAGTTAATTTTACAGCGGGATTAAATAAAGTAAGAACCTCACCAGATCATGGAACTGCCTTTGAAATTGCTGGTAAAAATCTGGCTGATGAAAGTTCGTTTAAAGAAGCTTTATTTATGGCAATTGAGATTTATAAAAAGCGTTCTGATTATCAAGAGTTGACAAGAAATACGCTAAGAAGAAGTAAAAGATAATAAAAGTGAATTTTGATGTAAATTATTCTGATATTTTTATATCTTTGCACGCTCAAATAAATGTTTGAAATGGAGGACTTAAAAGAATTCAACATATCATTTGTAGGATTAAAGTTAGGGAAGCATAAATTTGAGTATCAAATTAACAATACGTTCTTTGAATATTTTCAATACGATGAGTTTCAAGACTCAGCTATTAATGTGGTGGTAAACCTTGAGAAAAAAGGCAATATGCTTAATCTTGAGTTTATATCAGACGGAAGTGTTACTGTTGCATGTGATGTAACAAATGAACCTTTCGAGTTAGCTGTTGAAGGAAATTTACCAATCATTGTAAAGTTTGGTGATGAATTTAATAACGATAATGAAGAGTTGTTAATTCTAAGTCACGGAACTTTTGAGTTGAATGTTGCACAATTAATTTTTGAAATGATTGTGTTATCAATGCCAACCAAAAGAATACATCCTGGAGTTGAGGATGGTACTTTACAATCAGACGTATTGAAAAAGTTAGAAGAGTACAAAGAGAAAAAAACTGAAATAGACCCGCGTTGGGCAAAATTAAAAGAGATACAAACGAATAAAAATATAGAATAATGGCACATCCTAAAGGAAAAATATCGAAAACAAGAAGAGATAAGAGAAGAACTCATTACAAAGCATCTGTTCCACAAATCGCTGTAGATCCAACAACAGGTGAAGCGCATTTATATCACAGAGCACACTGGCACGAAGGTAAATTATTTTACCGTGGTCAAATTGTAATTGATTCAACTTCTGCTGAAGCTTAATTGATTGGATTTTAAAAATTATAAAAACTCTCATTTTGAGAGTTTTTTTATGCTTTTTACTCAAAAATGAGTGAAAAGCGTTTTTTTTTATCCTTTTTGTGAAATAAATTTCATTACTTTGAACTTCTTTAGAAATGTAAATATTTTTGAATATGACTAAATTAACTGCAGCAATTACTGCCGTTGGAAAATACCTTCCAGAATATGTGTTAACAAACAAAATTCTGGAAACTATGGTAGAGACAAACGATGAATGGATCATTTCTCGTACAGGAATAAAAGAAAGAAGAATATTAAAAGAAGACGGTAAAGGAACTTCCTTTATGGCTATTAAGGCTTGTGAAAACTTAATAGAAAAGTCTGACCTCAACCCAAAAGAAATAGATTTAGTAATCGTTGCAACCGCAACTCCTGATATGCAAGCCGCGAGTACTGCTGCTTTTGTTGCTGCCAAAATTGGTGCAACAAATGCCTTTGCTTTTGATATGGATTCGGCTTGTTCTAGTTTTTTATACGGTATGTCAACAGTCGCTGCTTTTATTGAATCTGGAAAATATAAAAAAGTTCTACTTATAGGTGCTGATAAAAATTCATCGATGATAGATTATAAGGATAGAACAACATGTATCATTTTTGGCGATGGTGCAGCAGCAGTTTTATTCGAACCGAATTCTGAAGGGTTGGGATTGCAAGATGAATATTTAAGAACCGATGGAAATGGGAGAGAATTTTTAAAGGTAATGAAAGGTGGGTCATCATACCCATTAAAAAAAGGAGAAGAATTTGGTAATTCAGAAGAGTATTTTATAAAGCAAGAAGGACGTACCGTTTTTAAAAATGCCGTTTTTAATATGGCAGATTCTTGTGCTAGAATTTTAGAAGCAAACAATTTAAAAAAAGAAGATATTGATTGGTTGGCAGCACATCAAGCAAATAAAAGAATTATTGACGCTACTGCAAACAGAATGGAGCTAGAAGAATCTCAGGTAATGATCAATATCGAAAAATATGGAAATACAACTTCAGCGACCTTACCTTTATTATTAGCCGATTACGAATCGCAATTAAAAAAAGGAGATAAAATAATTTTCGCAGCATTTGGAGGCGGGTTTTCTTGGGGAGCCATTTATTTTAAATGGGCATATAACACAAAATAAAAATCAACTATAATCACTAAAAATATTTATTTATGGATTTAAAAGAAATTCAAAGTCTTATAAAGTTTGTATCCAAGTCCGGAGTAAACGAAGTTAAATTAGAATTAGAAGATTTTAAAATAACGATTAAAACAGGCGCAGGAAATTCAGATACTACCATTGTGCATCAAGCACCAATGGCAATGCAACATGCTCCGATGGCTGTTGCACCTGTAGTAGCTCCAGTTGCTGCTGCACCTGTTGAAGAAAAATCAGAAGCGAGTGAAGATTCTAAATACATCACTATAACATCTCCAATTATTGGAACTTTTTATAGAAAAGCTTCTCCAGAAAAACCAAATTTTGTTGAGGTAGGAGATAGCGTTCAGTCAGAGTCTATTGTTTGTATTATAGAAGCAATGAAGTTATTCAACGAAATTGAATCAGAAGTATCAGGTAAAATTGTAAAAGTTTTAGTTGATGATTCTTCTCCAGTTGAATTTGGACAACCGCTTTTCTTAGTGGATCCTTCTTAAATAAAAACTAAACATTAATCCTGATAATTATTAGTGTCGAATCCWMWYKTKTYWWKWWTKKGAATTTGATACTTGTAATTTGATTATTTATAGAAATTATGTTTAAAAAAATATTAATAGCAAACAGAGGCGAAATTGCTTTACGGATTATTAGAACCTGTAAAGAAATGGGCATAAAATCTGTAGCGGTTTATTCAACTGCTGATGAAGATAGTTTGCACGTGAAATTTGCTGACGAAGCAGTTTGTATTGGTCCACCGGCGAGTAGTGAATCGTATTTAAAAATATCGAATATTATTTCTGCAGCAGAAATAACCAATGCAGATGCCATTCATCCAGGATATGGATTCTTATCAGAAAACGCAAAGTTTTCTAAAATTTGTGAAGAACACGATATTAAATTTATTGGAGCAACTGCCGAAATGATTAATAGAATGGGAGATAAAGCTTCAGCAAAAGAAACGATGAAAGAAGCAGGTGTACCATGTGTACCAGGTTCTGAAGGAATTATTGAATCTTTTGAAGAGTGCGAAAAACTAGCAGAAGAATTTGGATATCCAGTCATGTTAAAAGCAACATCTGGAGGTGGAGGTAAAGGAATGCGTGCCGTTTGGAAAGCTGACGAATTAAGAAAAGGATGGGATGATGCACGCCAAGAAGCAATGGCTTCATTTGCGGATGATGACATGTATTTGGAAAAATTGATCGAGGAACCTCGTCATATCGAAATCCAAGTTGTGGGTGATGCTTTTGGTAAAGCGTGCCATTTATCTGAAAGAGATTGTTCGGTTCAAAGACGTCATCAAAAGTTGACGGAAGAAGTTCCATCACCATATATGACTACAAAATTGCGTAAGGAAATGGGTGATGCTGCGGTCAAAGCATCTGAGTTTATTAAGTATGAAGGTGCAGGTACAGTTGAGTTTTTGGTTGATAAACATCGCAATTTCTATTTTATGGAGATGAATACGCGTATTCAAGTTGAGCATCCAATTACAGAGCAAGTAGTTAATTTTGATTTGATTCGCGAGCAGATTTTAGTTGCTGCTGGTGTGCCAATTTCGGGTAAGAATTATTTGCCAAAAATGCACGCGATTGAATGTAGAATTAATGCCGAAGACCCGTACAATGGTTTTAGACCATCACCAGGAAAAATTATTACATTGCATGCTCCGGGTGGTCATGGAGTTCGTTTAGATACGCATGTTTATGCAGGATATACGATTCCTCCAAATTACGATTCGATGATTGCAAAGTTGATTACGACTGCTCAAACTAGAGAAGAAGCAATTAATAAAATGAAACGCGCTTTGGATGAATTTGTGATTGAAGGCATCAATACTACAATCCCTTTTCACCGTCAATTAATGGATGATCCAGATTATGTTGCGGGTAATTATACCACAGCTTTTATGGATACTTTTGAAATGAATCCAAGAGAGGAATAATAATTTCAGATTGATAATAATTTTAAAGGATATGTTTTACATATCCTTTATTTTTTTACATTTGATTGATGGATTGACTCCTTGTGACTAAGTCATAAGGTTTCCTTTGAAAATGTCATTCTCGCGAAGGCGGGAATCTAAACCGCTATTTTTTGATATTGATTAATTCGTACAACACATATTAAATTTTTATGAAAGAAAAAAGCTTACACCTAGACGGTATCGATAAAATCATCATCAAAAATTTAATTGAAGATGCTAGAACTCCAATTTTAAGTATTGCACGAGAAGTAGGGATTTCGGGAGCAGCCATTCATCAACGCTTAAGAAAATTAGAAGCATCGGGATTGTTGGCGGGCTCTAAATTTATATTGAATCCGAAAGTATTGGGATTTAAAACCTTGGCTTTTGTAGGGATATTTTTAGATGCTGCGAGTAAATATTCAGCAGCGATTTCTAGATTAAAAGAAATTCCGGAGGTTATTGAGAGTCATTATACAACGGGTAATTATGCAATTTTTATCAAAATATTATGTAGAGATAATGAACATTTGATGAATGTTTTGAATAATGAAATTCAGAATATAAAAGGAGTTGCGCGTACCGAAACTTTTATCTCTTTAGATCAACATATCGATAGACAAATAAAAATTTAGCCATAAAAAAACCGCTCATAAAATAGGAGCGGTTAAGGTTGTATTGAGGGAATTTTAATCTCTTCCTGCGTAAATCATAATATAGTAAACCAAGGTTGCTAAAGACCCAATTGCAGCTACAACATAAGTTCTCGCTGCCCATTGCAATGCGTCTTTTGCACCAGCTTGCTCATCTGGAGTTAGCATATTTTTATCTTCTAACCAAGCCAAAGCTCTATTGCTCGCGTCATATTCTACAGGTAAAGTCACAAAACTGAAAACTACAGTTGCGGCAAATAAAATAATTCCGATTGGCAACAACATTGGGAATGATTGAATAAACAATCCCGCTAAAATAATCCAGGTTGATAGTTTGCTAGAGAGGCTAACCATCGGAACCATACTAGATCTAAACGCTAACCAAGAATATGCAGTTGCATGTTGAACTGCGTGACCAACTTCGTGTGCTGCAACAGCTGCTGCAGCGGTCGTTCTYTCGTTATAAACGGTCTCACTTAAATTCACCGTTTTATCTTTTGGATTGTAATGGTCGGTCAATCTACCAGCAACTGAAATTACTTGTACATCGTAAATATTATTGTCAGCCAACATCTTTTCGGCGATTTCTTTTCCGGATAACCCGTTGTGCAATCTTACTTTTGAATATTTTTTGATTTTACTTTTTAATCTCGATTGAACCAACCATCCAAATAATGCGACCAATCCTAATATTACATATCCTAACATCATATCTTTAAAATTTACTTTTTGTGAAATTAATCAAAATGATTTTTTTATTGATAACTTTATAGCATTAATTATACCGATTAAATTTAAGCGACAAAATGGCAAAAGTTCCGCATATATTATTGATTTATACCGGAGGAACCATTGGGATGACTCAAGATTTTAAAACAGGAGTTCTCAAACCATTCAACTTTAATAAGTTGTTGGTTCAAATTCCGGAGTTAAAACATTTGAATTGTACGATTGATTCTATTTCTTTTAAGGAGATTATAGATTCGTCTAATATGAACCCTACTTATTGGTTAGAGATTACCGAAATCATCGAAAAAAATTATGAAAAATTTGATGGGTTTGTGGTGTTACATGGTTCTGACACCATGTCTTATACTGCATCTGCCATTAGTTTTATGTTCGAAAATTTATCAAAACCAGTAATCTTTACTGGGTCACAATTACCGATTGGATATTTAAGAACTGATGCTAAAGAAAATTTAATCACCTCGATAGAAATTGCCGCAGCTCAACAAAAAGGAAAGCCCATTGTTACAGAAGTGTGTTTGTATTTTGAGTATAAATTATATCGTGCCAACAGAACCACCAAAATAAATTCTGAACATTTCAATGCTTTTACTTCTCCTAATTATCCTGCCTTGGCAGAGAGCGGAGTACATTTAAAGTTTAGCGAAGGGGTGTTGCTAAAATCAAGAAGGTTTAAAAAAATAAAAATCAGAAAAAAGTTAGAAGAGAATATTGTGCTGCTAAAATTGTTTCCGGGAATCACCGAAAAAGTAGTCCGCAGTATTTTAGAGATTGATGGACTAAAAGGAGTGGTTGTAGAAACGTATGGCTCTGGAAATGCGCCGACTGATAAATGGTTTATCGATTTGTTAAAAGAAGCGTTGAAACGAAATGTAAAAATTATTGCAATTACACAATGTGTTGAGGGAAGTGTTATTTTAGGACATTATGAAACAAGTGAACAACTCCAAAAAATGGGACTGATTAGCGGAAAAGATATCACAACAGAATCGGCTTTGGCGAAATTGATGTATTTATTAGGTCAAAAAATATCAGATAAAGAATTTAAGGAGGTATTTGAAACTCCGTTGCGAGGAGAAATGTTAATGTGATATTAATAAGGAAGGAAATTTTTTAGAAAATAATGAGTAAATCAGAATTTTAGTTATTGATTCTTCAATAAAAAAAGCGAATCACAGCATTAATTTTTTTTATCAATTTTAATCTTTAAAAACCGAAAATAAAATTTTTGAAACTCAACTATTTTTTGTTACTTGGGCTTCGCAAAAACCAATATAGGAGAGGTGGCCGAGTGGTTTAAGGCGCACGCTTGGAAAGCGTGTATATGGGAAACTATATCGGGGGTTCGAATCCCTTTCTCTCCGCCGATGTTGGTGCATTTGCAAAAATGTTATATATTTAACCCGTAAAATAAATTAATAAATTAACAATTACACAATGAGAAAATTATTTACAATCCTAGCAATTACAGGTCTATTGTTTTTAGGAACTACACAAAGTACTTACGCTCAAGACGAAGCGCAACCAACAGAAAAAACTTTTCACCAAGAATTAAAACAACGTTTTATTGAAGGTGGTGCAAGTTTTATGGGAATTGTATTGATCACCTTAATATTAGGTCTTGCAATTGCAATTGAAAGAATTATCTATTTAAACTTAGCAACTACAAACACTAAGAAATTATTAGGTAAAGTTGAAGATGCATTAGCATCAGGAGGTGTTGAAGCAGCAAAAGAAGTTGCAAGAGATACAAAAGGTCCTGTAGCTTCAATTTTTTATCAAGGATTAAAAAGAGTTGGTGATGGCGAAGGCGTTGAAGCAGCAGAAAAAGCWATKRTKGGWYMTKRTRKKRKTCMAATGNSRATTGNKAGMAWMKAWMRTTWYKWKRTTATCATTATTTATTGCCTTAGCTCCAATGCTTGGTTTTATGGGTACAGTAATAGGTATGATTAAAGCCTTTGATGATATCGCGGTTTCTAATGAGATGTCTCCAGCAACAGTTGCAGGCGGTATTAAAGTAGCATTATTAACAACAGTATTCGGTTTGATTGTTGCAATTATCTTACAAATTTTTTATAATTACATTATCTCTAAAGTAGATAGTATTGTAAACAACATGGAAGATGCATCTATCTCTTTGGTAGATTTATTAGTAAAGCAACAAAAATAAGAATCAGATATTATGGATAATAAATTTAATAAAATAGCGAAAATCGCCGCAGGTGCATTGGGTCTTATAGGTGTTATTATGCTTGTAAGAGTGATGACTGCAGACGAAGAAGCTTTAGCAACGGACATAGACATCCAGTCTAGTGTATTAGATCCATTTGTATCTTTTACAATTATGATGTTATATTTAACTACAGCTATTGCAGTTGTATTTTCAATAGTGAATTTGGTTAAGCATCCAGCAGCATTAAAAAAATCAATTATTAGTTTGGTAGTTTTAGGAGTGTTATTTGCAATTGCTTATGCAACGGCAAGTGATGCAGTAGTAACTGGTCCAAACAATACTTTTATTGAAGGTGGTGAAGCTGGCTCTACTCCAAAAATGGTTGGTGCATTAATCAAGTACACATATATATTAGGTGTTATTGGTTTGGCAACTGTAGTTTGGGGTTCTGTAAGATCAATGATGTCTAACAAATAAAAACAGAAATATTATGGCAAGAAGAGATTCACCTGAAATTAATGCAGGCTCAATGGCAGATATTGCATTCTTACTATTGATATTTTTCTTAGTAACAACAACAATGGATGTTGATGCTGGTATTTCTAGAAAATTACCAGAAAAACAACCTGAAAATATTGATAAGCCAATTGTAAAAGAACGTAATGTTTTTGAAGTAATCATCAATAGAAATGATGATTTACTAATTGAAAACGAATATTACGAAGTTAAGGATGTTAAAGAATTGGCAATTGCTTTTATAGATAATGGTGGTAGCAAAGGAAACCCTATTTTAGCTTTTGGAGAAACTGAAGGAGCAGAGTGTACTTGGTGTGAGGGTAAAAAAGACCCTAAATCATCAGATCATCCAAACAAAGCAGTTATATCATTAAAGACGGATAGAAGTACATCTTATGGTATTTATAWCGAAGTCCAAAATGAGTTGGGTGCAGCATATACTTTTTTAAGAAATCGTTTGGCGATGGAAGATTATGGTATGAGTTATACTGATATGGTTACTGAAGAAAGTAGAGGTACTGCAGATCCTGCAACATTAAAAAAGCTTACTGAGAGAATTAAAATAATCAAAGCAAAATATCCTGAGATTATTGCTGAGATTAGTGGTAATTAATTAAAAACATAAGAGAATGTCTAAATTTGGAAAAAAGAAAAAAGGAATGGCGCCGATTAATACGGCATCATTACCAGATATTGTATTTATGTTATTGTTCTTTTTTATGGTTGCAACAACCATGAGAGAAACTACAATCTTAGTAAAGAATGATATCCCATCAGCAACTGAAATTAAAAAGCTGGAAGAGAAACGTCTAGTTATGACGATTTACGTTGGGGAAGCTCAAGATGTTGATGCAAATGGTGAAGGCGATAAAATTCAATTAAATGATAAAATWGCAACTATTAAAGATGTGAGAAATTTCATTTATATGTCTCGTAAAAAAGTGCCGGAAGATGAACAAGGGTATATGACCACTTTAATTAAAGGTGATAAAGAATGTTCAGTTGGTACTATAAACGATATCAAAAAAGAGTTAAGAGAAGTAAATGCTTTAAAAGTTACATACGCAACAAGACYTGCTGCTAAGTAATTGAAAATAATTTTTTATAAATACTAAAAAATGGCAACCAATATTGGTTGCCATTTTTCGTTATATTTGTGTTATGCTAAAAAAATTCATTCTTATTATACCCTTCTTTTTTTTGACGGTAACTATTCAAAGTCAAACAGACTCTACCTTTGTAGATTCTAAATATTTAGAAGATCAATTTTATTTTGTGCTGAACTATAATTTGCTTGTAAGCAAGCCATCAGATTTTAATCAGAATGGTATTTCAGGGGGATTTACGGTTGGATATATTAGAGACTTTCCTTTGAATGAAAGACGGAATATTGGTATTGGTGTTGGTTTGGGATATGCATACAATGCCTACAATCAAAATTTAAAAATATCAGAAGGAGGCGTATATGAAATTGTACATAATAACGATTTTAATAGCAACCGATTAACTACGTATGCAATTGAATTACCTGTTGAATTTCGTTGGCGGACCTCAACCGCTACGACCTATAGTTTTTGGCGTATTTATACCGGAGTTAAATTTGGATATGTCTTTTTAAATAAGTCAAAATATTCTGATGATCTAGAAACAATCAAAGTTAAAAATATTGAGGGTTTCCAAAATTTTCAATACGGACTGACCTTTGCAGCAGGGWMMMRWTSRTYWARWWWKRKYKKKKRTYAMRSYMTWRMYAYTWWWKWWMWARRYGYWCWWKYWRRTGKGRWWCMAAWWWWMSKRRAKSAATTTAATATTGGTTTAATGTTTTACATATTGTAGAAAAGGTAAACAGCAAACTCACTAAAAATCCCTATCAGAGCTCCCCAATATATTTCTTTAAAATTATGAGCTTTAAGCTTTAATCTTGATGAAGCTATTGCCCCAGCAATAAAAAATAGAAAGGCAATAAAGAGTAATAAGTTCATTTTAAATTCATAGCTAAAAAAGATAAAAAACCCAATCAATCCACTAATACCAATCATATGAAGGCTTACCTTAAATTTGATATATAGTAAAAGATATACAAGTACAAGCGCTAGGGTCATTCCATAAAAAAACAATGACAATTCCATAATACTAGGAATCCTTTTAAGCAATGTAGAAATTAATATTGCAATTGATATAAAAAACATGATAGGAAATTTCCGCTCCTGTATATTTTCTAAATGCAAACTTTCAATAACCTTTGATGATTTTAATGTTAGTAAAAAAAACAGAGGAATTACATAAGTTCCTATAAAAACAGATCCAATTATCA
The DNA here is from genome assembly GCA_002401215.1 of Flavobacteriaceae bacterium. Taxonomy (GTDB): domain Bacteria; phylum Bacteroidota; class Bacteroidia; order Flavobacteriales; family Flavobacteriaceae; genus Urechidicola. Next base: position 11,683 of record NVSL01000017.1, read on the forward strand.
GTAATTCCATTTGCCTCGGTGTATGTTTTGGCAAAATCATAAAGTAAATAATTGTTCCAATAATCGGAATTACGATGGGGTGAAGTATGTATGAAATTAGTTTGTTATAGTTCATTTATTTATAGTTTTTTTCTTAATCTAGCAACAGGAATATCGAGTTGTTCGCGATATTTTGCAATTGTTCTTCTTGCAATAGGGTAGCCTTTTTCTTTTAATATTAATGCCAACTTATCATCAGTACAAGGTTTTTTCTTGTCCTCTTCCTGTACAATTTGTTCTAATATTTTTTTAATTTCTCTTGTTGATACGTCTTCACCTTGATCGTTTTTCATTGACTCAGAAAAGAACTCTTTTATCAATTTTGTTCCGTAGGGTGTTGAGCAATATTTGCTATTGGCAACCCGTGATACGGTAGAGATATCCATGTTAATTGTATCTGCAATATCTTTTAAAATCATCGGTCTTAACTTGCGTTCATCACCCGTTAAAAAATATTCTGATTGGTACTGCATAATCGAACTCATAGTTACAAACAACGTTTGTTGACGCTGTCTGATGGCATCAATAAACCATTTTGCAGCATCTAATTTTTGTTTGATAAACATGACTGCATCTCGCTGAGATTTTGTTTTMTTTTTRGAKTCYTTRTAACCTWWYATCAAATTATTGTACTCTCTAGAAACATGTAGCTCGGGAGCATTTCTAGAATTTAAAGTAAGCTCTAATTCGCCATCAACAATATTTATGGTGAAATCTGGAACAATTTGTTCAGCAATTTTGTTAGAGCCCATATAAGATCCTCCAGGTTTTGGGTTGAGCTTTTCAATTTCTAAAATGGCATCTCGCAACTCAACTTCAGAAGCGTTGTACTTATGTAAAATCTTTTTATAATGTTTCTTGGCAAACGCATCAAAGGAATTATCGATAATATTTAAAGCTAAATTCCGACTTGGTTTCTCTTTTTTTCTTTTTAATTGGATGGACAAACACTCTTGTAAATTCCGAGCTCCAACTCCTGCAGGATCTAATCCCTGAACAATAAAAAGTAATTTTTCAATTTCTTTTTTTGACGTAAAAATATTTTGAGTAAATGCTAAATCATCAACAATATCTTCTAAATCTCTACGGATATAGCCACTTTCATCGATACTTCCAATTAAAAAATCGGCGATAATTTCTTCTTGTTCACTAAAACTAAAGGTGTGTAATTGACTTAATAAATGTTGATTGAAAGTTGTACCACCAGCGTACGGAATACTTTTTTCATCATCGTCTGCAGAATAATTATTGGCTTGCGTTTTGTAAGACGGAATCTCATCATCACTCAAATAATCATCAATATTGATGTCTTCTGCATCGATTGATTCACTATCTTCAAAATCATCTTGTACATTTTCTTCAAATTCATCTAATGATTCTTTGCCGTTTTCTAATGCAGGATTCTCTTCAATTTCTTGTTTCAGTCGTTGCTCGAAAGCCTGTGTAGGCAGTTGAATTAACTTCATCAACTGTATTTGTTGAGGAGATAATTTTTGCGATAATTTATATTGTAAGGATTGTCTAAGCATGTAAAATAATAAAATCTAGCTGTAACTTCTAGACTTTATAAAACTACAAAAATTCAGATGAAAACAAAATTTAATAAAAATTAAAACTCTGCATTTTGTGGCGTTCTAGGAAAAGGAATTACATCTCTAATATTTCCCATCCCCGTCACAAACTGTACCAATCTTTCAAAGCCTAATCCAAAACCAGAATGTACTGCAGTTCCAAATTTTCGGGTATCTAAATACCACCACAATTCTTTTTCATCAATGTTTAAGGATTTTATTTTTTCTTTTAAAACATCTAAACGTTCTTCACGTTGACTACCACCAACTATTTCTCCGATTCCAGGGAAAAGAATATCCATGGCAGCAACTGTTTTATTACCGTTGGTTTCTTCATCATTTTCGCGCATATAGAATGCTTTTATACTTGCGGGATAATCGAACAAAATTACTGGGCATTTAAAATGCTTTTCAACTAAAAAGCGKTYGTGCTCTGATTGTAAATCAACACCCCATTCGTTAATCGGGAATTGGAATTTTTTCTTTTTGTTTGGCTTGCAGTTTCTTAAAATTTCATAAGCTTCGGTATAACTCAAGCGGATAAAATTATTATCAACTACAAATTTTAGCTTTTCGATAAGTGGCATTTCACTACGTTGATTTGCAGGTTTTGATTTTTCTTCTTGCAATAATCGTTGCTCTAAAAATTCAATATCATCTTTACATTTTGCTAAAACATCGGCAATTACTTTTTTGATAAAGTCTTCACCTAAATCCATATTGTCATTTAAATCATTGAATGCAACTTCGGGTTCTATCATCCAAAATTCTGCAAGGTGACGTGTTGTGTTTGAGTTCTCAGCTCTAAATGTTGGTCCGAACGTATAAACTTTACCCAAAGCCATTGCATAGGTTTCTGCTTCTAATTGACCAGAAACTGTAAGGTTGGTTTCTTTTCCAAAAAAGTCTTGTGAATGATCAATAGCTCCTTCTTCGGTTTTCGGAATTTCATTTTGATTCAAGGTAGAAACCTGAAACATTTCTCCTGCTCCTTCGGCATCAGAACCAGTAATAATTGGTGCGTGGAAATTGTAAAAACCATTTTCGATAAAATATTGATGTACCGCAAATGAAAGCGCAGAACGGACTCTCATAACCGCTGCAAAAGTATTTGTACGGATACGTAAATGTGCATTCTCTCTTAAGAATTCTAAGCTATGACGTTTCGGTTGGATAGGATATTCCTCAGGATTCGAGTCTCCAAGTATTTCTAAAGCAGTTACTTTAATTTCTACTTTTTGTCCCTTTCCTTGGCTTTCAACAAGCTCTCCTGTAATTGCTACTGCAGCTCCGGTTGCTATCCTTTTTAAAAGAGATTCGTCGGTGTTTTCAAAGTCAACAACACATTGAATATTATTGATTGTAGAACCATCATTTAAGGCAACAAAACGATTGCTTCTAAAAGTTCTTACCCAACCTTTTATATGTACTTCTGTACCTATTTTGTCTGAATTCAATAATTCAATAACCGTGCTTTTCATCATCTCTTAAAAATTGAGGTGCAAAGATACAAATGTAATTACTGATTAAAAAGATTGAAGGATTAAAAGATTATGAGATACTTTTATAAAATCGGATAAGGTGTATTTATATGTTATCCGATAATTTTGTATATTTGTGGGGTGATTGATATAAATGTAACATATAGACCAAAATTAGAAGATACATTTGAAAGGTTATTTCAAAAGAAAACGACCCTTTCAAAGGCAAGACCACTGCCTTCGATTGTGGTTAATAATATTAAAGAAAGCCTTTCGATAGAATGGAATTACAACTCAAATAGTATAGAAGGTAATACTTTAACATTGCGCGAAACCCAAATGGTGTTGCAAGATGGGGTTACAGTGAAAGGAAAATCTTTAAGAGAATATTTTGAAATTAGCAACCATGAAACGGCATTAAATTATTTGTACAAACTGGTTGATAAACAAGAAAACATCAGCAGTAAAAATATTTTAGGGGTTCATGGGTATGTGTTAAGAAGTATTGAAGATGAGTATGCTGGTAGGATTAGAAATGCTAGTGTGCGAATTGCTGGTGCTAATTTTATACCTCCAAATTCTTTAAAGGTTCCAGATTTATTAGATGAATTGGTAGATTTTGTCAACTCAAACCCATTAGATTTAAATGTGATAGAATTGGCGACGGTATTTCATCATCAGTTTGTACATATCCATCCTTTTTTTGATGGCAACGGTCGTACGGTTAGATTGATTATGAATCTACTTTTATTGCGTGCGGGTTTTACGCCTGCAATCATCTTAAAAAATGATAGAAAAAAATATTTTGATGCTTTAAATAGTGCAAATAATGGCAACTATTTTAAGTTGATGTTGCTCATGGCGCAAGCTGTTGAGCGTACTCTAAATATTTATTTAAGTGCAATCCCAAATAGTAATTATGGTTATGAAGTAATTTCAAATCTTGTAAAAGAAGAGCAGCTACCTTACGGGCAAGATTATATTAGTTTGTTAGCAAGACAAGGTAAAATAGATGCTTATAAAGAAGGACGTAATTGGTTTACATCCAAAAAAGCAGTTGAAGATTACTTTAATAAAAAGCGTAAAAAGTAGAAGTATGATTTTTTATACTTCTACTTTTAAATTATTTATCCAAATCTTCTTCAAGATTCTCTAAAGGCAATACCGGAAGTGTTGGTTCTTTTAAGGTTTCTTTGTTTGCAATTGATGATTCTAATGATAGTAAAAGGGATGGCAATAATAATAAATTAGACATCATTGCAAATAAAAGGGTGATAGAAACTAACCCGCCTAAAGCAACTGTGCCACCAAAACTTGAAACTGTAAAGACTAAGAATCCGAAGAATAAAACGATGGATGTATAAAACATACTCACCCCAGTTTCGCGTAATGCAGCATAGACTGATTTTTTTACTTTCCAATTATGTGCTAGTAATTCCTGTCTGTATTTTGCCAAAAAGTGAATGGTATCATCTACTGATATTCCAAAGGCGACACTAAATACTAAAATGGTTGATGGTTTTAACGGAATCCCGAAATAGCCCATCAATCCTGCGGTGATTAGTAGGGGTAAAATATTTGGAATGATAGATATCAAAATCATTTTAAAAGAGCGGAACATAAATGCCATAAATAGTGCAATCAACACAATGGCTAATGATAAAGATAATACTAAATTGTTGATTAGATAGCGGGTTCCTTTTAAGAATACTAAGGCTTTTCCTGTAATTGAAACATGGTGTTCATCATCATCAAACAGGTTATCTACTTTTGTTGATAATTGCTTTTCAATTTCTTCCATCCGCTCTGTACCAACATCTTTCATGTACATGGTCATACGCGCATATTGCCCAGTTGAATCAACAAAATTCGAAAGCATATCGCCATTTGTTACCGAGTTTTTAGCATAAGATAGTATAAAGTTTTTATCCTGATTTGTTGGTAATTTATAATACTTTGGCAACCCATTATAATATGCTTGCTTAGAATATTTAATAACATTTAAAACTGAAAGAGGTTTAGATAGCTCAGGATATTCTAAAAGAGCTTCATCGAGTTTATCCATCTTTTTTAGGGTAGATAATTCCATCACACCTCTTTCTTTTTTGGTGTCAATCAAAATTTCTAAAGGCATAATACCACCAAACTCTTCTTCAAAGAAAAGAATATCAGCAAAGAACTCTTTGTCCTTTGGCATATCATCAATCAAACTCCCAGAAATTCTTATTTGGTAAATTCCAATCATACTGATAATAATCAACACAACTGCTGTTGCATAAATTGCAAAACGATGGTGTCTCACCGTGTTTTCCATCCAATCAACAATGCGCCCCATCCATTTACGGTCTAAATGTTTAAGGTGTTTTTCTTTTGGTAATGGTAAAAAACTGTAAATAATCGGGATGATAAACAGCGCCAAAAAGAACACAACCATAATGTTGATAGACGCCATAATACCAAACTCTACCAAGATATTACTCTTGGTAAAAATAAAAGTTGCAAACCCAGATGCCGTGGTAATATTGGTCATTAACGTAGCGTTACCCACCTTGGTAATTACACGTTGTAAACTCTTGGCTTGGTTGCCATGATTCTTAATTTCTTGCTGATATTTATTGATTAAGAAAATAGCATTGGGCACACTAATCACAATAATCAAAGGCGGAATCAAAGCCATTAAAACTGAAATTTCATAGCGGAACCATCCAATAAAACCAAATGCCCAAATAACTCCAATTATGACAACAGTAAGCGTAATTACGGTTGCACGAATTGATCTAAAAAACAAAAAGAAAATAAGGGCTGTAACTCCCAATGCAAGGAGTACAAACATGCGCATTTCATCAATAATATTTTGGGCATTTAAGGTACGCACATACGGCATCCCTGAAATGCGAACATCAATATCATTTTCTTTTTCAAATTTAGAAATGAGGGCTGAAAATTTACCGAGAATCAATTCTTTTCTCGCAATGGTATTTACAATTTCTTTGTTGATATAAACAATCGTAACAATTGTTTCAGACTCTTTATTGTATAAAATATTATCGTAAAAAGGAAGGTTGTTAAAAAGTTCATTTTTAATTTTTAAAACTTCTTCATTTGTTTTTGGAATGGAATCAAATAAGGGTTTTAAAACAAATTTTTGGAGCTTGTCATCGCGCTTTAATTCTTGAATATCACCAACAGAAATGGTATGGTCAATTTCAGGAAAATCTGCAATATCTCTTGCTAAGGTGTTCCAATTATTAAATTTTGTTGGTGTAAAAAGTGTAGAATCCTGTACTCCAAGAATCACAATATTCCCTTCTTCGCCAAAGAGTTTTAAGAATTTTTCGTACTGTATATTTACTTCATGATCTTTGGGTAAAAGATTTGCCTCGGTATATGAAAAACGCATGTATTGCATTTGCGTTGTCATAAAATAAGTTGCGGCGCCAATCAACACTAAAATGATGATTCGATTTTTGATAATCAATCGAGAAATGCGCGTCCAAAAATTCATGAAATTAATTTTGGCAAATGTAGTGATTTACATTAAAAACCGAGGCTTAGGGTATAGGATAATTTTACTGAAAGATTATCGCTCCAAACCGGATTTTGATACGCACCATATCTATAAAACGCATTAAACCCAAGTCCGAATAAAATGCTGTTTAATTCTATGCCGCTTTCAAAATAACCTTTTTCCATGGTTTTAATGGTGATGCCATTATGGTAAATCCTGTTTTCTAAAAAACCAACTCCAGCTCTAGTTACCAAACTTAAACGAGGATTGATTCGATCAGAAATTTCAAACTTTTTAAAGGCATGTTTTACTTGAAGTGATACAAACTTATCAGACAAAAATTCATTGTAACCCATGGTTTCAAAACTGTTTGTGCCTGCAAAAGTTACACGTCTCGCCCAAGGGTTTTGAAAATTACTGTTAGGACTGTGATTGAATAAATGACTGACCGGAGTTTGCCCAAAAACAATTCCTCCTTGAAAAAGGAACTTTGTACTGCTGCCCCTCAACTGCTTAAAGTCATATCGAACTTTTAGGTTGACTCTTGTAAAATCAAAATCACTTTCAAATAAATTTTCAAAACTTTTTGTGATTTGCAAGGTGTATTGCGGGTACCCATTTTTAATACGCATTTTGCCCAAAGGCGAATTCATATACTCACTATTTGGGTTGTATTGAAACCCGATTGTAGCAGTTGTTAAATTATAATCTTGCAATAATTTGTCAGGAGATATATAGGTGTATTTAAAAGTTGGTTTGTATTTACCAGCACTCAATTGCAATTTTGATTCGAGGTTGGGAAGAAAATCATGGGCTAATAAAACATTGGTAGTTTTGTAATTGTAAAAATCACTTAAGTTTAAATTTCTGGTATTTAGGGCAAAGAATCCGTCGCGTTCAGAAATGAAATCCATGGATGCGGACTCTTTTAAATCATCGGTATAATTTACGCCAATCCAAGTATTTGTTTCACGATTTAATCTTGCAGAACCTCCAATTTTAAATTTAATATCAGTGTCTTTGGTGCCAAAAGCAACATAAGATTCTATCCGATATTTTTGAGAAAAATTTGTATTTGTAATTCCGCCAACCCCTAATCTAAATCCTTCATAATTATTATAAGAGATGATTTTGCTCAAATCTAAATCGACATATTTAGTAGGAAAATAGCCGTTTAAAACTTTACGAGCAATGTTTAATTTTTTCTCAATGCCTTCTTCCTCGACAACACTATCTAGAAATACATAGGTTTCTTCACCTCTTTTTGTGATGGAATCCGTTCGGTATTTATTCCAAAATTCTTCGTCTTGTTTATAAGCATCATCAACAATTTCTAGGGTATTTGCCGATCGTTTTACCGTAACAGGTTGGTTGATTTCAATATCAAAATTAGTTGACTTTGAGCTAAAATACATCAAGTCTTCTGGACCTTTTCCTTTGGGTCTTGTGATTGTAGAATCTCTTTTTGTTTCTCTTCGACCAAACTCTATGGTGCCACCAAGCAGAGAAATGTCTTCTCCATTTTCCCCTTTTTTAATTGTGATATGAGTTTCTATCGGAAACCAAATGTTGTGTTCATCTATATATTTATAAGACTGTGTTGCCTTAACATCAATAACACCTCTCAATTCTGCAATGGCAGATGTGATTGCATAAGATTGGTCATCAATATATAAAACACCCTGTAACCCAACGGTGTCTTCCTTTTTCTTGGGCTTGTAATAAATCATAAATGAATTTCCTTGGGTATTTTTTACCGTATCTAAAATTTGATACTCATATTGTTTCAAGGCATTATCTGCAATTGGGTTGGCATATTTTGTGCCGATGACCGTGTAGGTGTTGTCATAAAAATCAAAATCTTGAATGGTGATTGCCAAAAACTCATAAAGAGGTTGCTGCAATCCAGCCATTCGCGAAGCTAAAATAGTTTCCTTTTTCTTTTTACCAGATTCAAAAGTGTAGTTAGATATTTTTTCAGTAAGATAAACATGCGTACGATCGAGTTGTTTTTTAAACTCATAATTTGTAGAATCTACCGTGATAAAATGTTTGCTTCCATCCTTTTTTAATTTAAAGATGGAGTCAAGTTCTCCGCTGATAGAATCAGGATTTGCGGTAATTACTAATTTATTATACGCATTGAATTTGAATGAATTCAGCGCCAACTCAATATTATTCTTCTTTTTATTTTTGATGGCATTTCTGATAATTTGCAAAGCAGGATTTTCTTTACTGGTAATTACAACCTCATTTAAGCTCTCAACATTTTGCTTGAGTTCGATTTTGAGAAAGCTATTATTTTTAGAAACTGCAATAGTTTTAGAATCATATCCAATATAGGAGATAAAAATCTCGTCAATTTTTTTGTTTGATTTTAGAATAAACTCCCCATCAATATTAGTGACCGTTCCGTTATACTCATTAATTAAAACTGTGGCAAAGGGGAGTGGTTCTTTGGTTTTAGTATCGGTTAAAATTCCCGAAACTTGATATTGTGCAAAACTGATTAGTGGGAAAAATAATAAAAGAAGTAGTAGTTTTTTCATGCTTGTATTTTGGTTGATAGCGATTTTTGAACGATAAAAATAGCAATAAAAAAATCCGCACTTGGCGGATTTTAAAATATTTAAGAGTTGTTTAACTTATACTTTCATTATTTCAACCTCTTTCTTAGCATACATTTCATCAATATTTTTGGTATACTTATTTGTTAAATCCTGAATAGTAGCTTCAGCATTTTTTTTCATATCGTCAGAAACATCTGCTTTTTTGATTTCATTATTAGCATCCTTTCTTGCATTTCTGATACTCACTTTATCATTTTCAGCTTCAGATTTTGCTTGTTTTGCCAATTGCATTCTACGCTCTTCAGTTAAAGGAGGAACGTTAATCATAATCAAATCACCATTATTCATTGGGTTTAATCCGAGGTTGGCATACATAATTCCACGTTCAATTTCTTGCAATAATGATTTTTCCCAAGGCTGAACAGTTAAGGTATGCGCATCAATAGAGTTTACATTTGCAACTTGCGACAGCGGAGTTTGAGATCCATAATAATCAACCATAACACCAGACAACATTGCCGGAGTAGCTTTACCCGCTCTAATATGACGCAATTCTTTTTCTAAATGAACAAGCGCATTTGCCATCTGCTCTTTGGCAGTATCAATAATAAATTCAATTTCTTCGTTCATGATTGTACTTTTTTATAGGTAATCTTATTTAACTAATGTTCCGATATTTTCTCCCAAAACTACTTTAAGTAAATTCCCAGGTTTGTTCATATCAAAAACAATGATTGGTAAATTATTTTCTTGGCTCAAGGTAAATGCTGTTGTATCCATTATTTTTAATCCTTTGCTTAAAACATCAGCAAATGAAATCTCGTCAAACTTAATGGCATCTTTATTTTTTTCTGGATCGACGTTGTAAATTCCATCAACACGGGTTCCTTTTAAAATAACATCCGCTTCAATTTCAATGGCTCTTAATGCTGCAGCAGAATCGGTTGTAAAAAACGGATTCCCAGTTCCTGCTCCAAAAATAACCACACGTCCTTTTTCTAAATGACGCATCGCTTTCCTTTTAATATAAGGCTCTGCAACCGCTTCAATCTTAATAGCAGTTTGCAAACGCGTTGGGATATCGGCATCTTCTAAGGCACTTTGCAATGCCAATCCGTTGATGACAGTCGCTAACATTCCCATATAATCTGCCTGTACGCGATCCATTCCGTTACTTGCGCCGGCAACGCCTCTAAAAATATTTCCACCACCAATTACAATGGCAACTTGCACATTTTTATCGATAATAGTTTTGATATCTTGGGCATATTCTGCCAATCTTTTTGGATCAATTCCGTGGTCTCGATCACCTAAAAGCGCTTCGCCACTCAATTTTAAAAGGATTCTTTTATATGCCATAATTTATTTGAAAGTTGCACAAATATAGTGAATACATTAAATAAGTCAATGATTATTTTTTTTGATTATCGCTAAATATTGGAGGTTTGAAGAGTTGCTATTCAGAGTTTTAATTATTATATAAATAAAAGTTAATTAGTAATCTCAAATGATTTATCTAATGGCTTTTTGTTATGTTAGCAGAATTAGAAATTTAAATTACTAAATATGATACCTTTAAAAATAGACTATAAAAAAATACTCCTATTTAGTTTTACCCTTTTTTCTATTTGTATGCATTCACAAACAACATTATATTTTAAAGATACAATAAGCAACAAACCATCGTCATATATAATGGTTTTAAATGAAGACAAAGAAATAATTGGCACTTCAAATGAGTTTGGTAAAATTCATTTTGATGATAATGTTAACTTGACTAATAAACTATTTTTAGAAAGTATTTTTTATGAAAAGAAAGTAGTATTAAAAAAAGAGATCAAGAATAATACAACGATTTTACTCAACCCTTTGGTAAATTTATTAGATGAAGTTGAGATTGAAAACAAAAAGAGATATCCTGTTTTAACAGTCTATTATCGAATCTATAATACAGTTGATGGTGTATTAAATTCTTTCTTTGATTATGAGATAAAGTATGTAATTAAAAAGAATTCAACACAAAGAATAGTGCTTAATAATAGAATATTGGATACAATATCAAATGAAAATTATAAAAAGGATAAACGTCCTTTTTGGAGAGATAAGTTGAAAAACAAACCTGTATTTGAAACGTTGAATTCAAATTACCATTTAATAAATGACGAAAAAAAGGGGGTTATTGGTATTGTGGATAAAAAAACAAAGGAAGGATACGGAACGATTAAGATAGAGTTAAACAGCAATAATAAAAGGAATATAATAATAGACTTTGAAAGGAAGTCTGAAAATTCAATTGGAATTTACAGAGAAGAATATAACAACAGTAATTTGTTAAAAACAACCTTTAAAGATTTAAGGTATAGGAGTGAAATATTTATCCGAAAAGTTACTCCTTTATATATAAAATATGACCCGCTTTTAAAAGGCAAAAAAGAAATGTTTAATAAAAGAGAGTTTTTCATACAAAGTGTTGAATATATTACAAAAGAAGAATATAAAAAAATAATGAGGCTAGGTTATAAAGATGTTTCTGTTTCACATTACACAAAAGAATTCTGGAAAAACTTAGAGAACTTTACTCCTTTAGATACTCTAATTGAAAAACAGTTAAATACTATTTTAGTGGAGAGAAAGTAACACGTTATAATTTCCTAAATTTGAATTATGAAAAAAATATTCTTATTCCTTTTTATATCAAGCCTCATTTCTTGTGATAGTGACAATCCTGAAGAAATTATTCCAATCGACCAAACTGCTATTTACAAAATTATTTTTGATGCTAATTGGACTGCACAAACACGCCCAACAAATTATCCTGCAAATGCTCATTTTTCTTTGATGGTTGGCGTTACTCACAACGAACAAAACATATTATTTACAAAAGGATTGTTGGCATCCGCAGGAATTGAATCCATGGCAGAAACGGGTGCGACAGAAATTTTGACATCAGAAATTGATGCAAAAATAGTGAGCAGCAAAGCGCTAGAATATAAGATTGGGAATATTATTAATGGAGATGGAATTGACGAAATTACTCTAAATGCTTCGGTAGATTTCCCGCTTTTTAGTTGGGTTACGATGTTGGCTCCGAGTCCAGATTGGTTTGTGGCGAATTCGAATATCCCGTTGATTGTCAATAATGTTTGGGTAGAACAAATTGAGTTGGACGTTGTTTTGTTTGATGCAGGAACAGATTCTGGAACCGACTTTACATCACCCAATGATTTCACCAACTTTAAAGAACCTATTTTTTTAATTTCTGAACCACCTTTAGGGAATGGTTTGACTGTGAATCTAGCAGTTGGGAAAATTAGTATTACCAAACAATAGATAAAATAGATTCTTCTTTCTCCTGCAAGGTTTTGGAAACCTTGTAGGTATTTGTTAACCTTTCTAGGTAATAATTGTGGTGTTCAGTTGAAAATATGAAAGCATTAAATCGATTTAGTAATATTATTTACCTAATATTTTTTCTTTTTATAATTTCAGTTTTATATATTGCTTCTTGAAATTCAACTAACTTTGGTGTTGGTGGAAAGTTGCTCCTGCACTTTCCTGTGATAAGATCATAGCCCAACCCATTGCCATTATTGCATGAGAAAATTAACATAAAATTAAAAATATGACTTTTTTAGAAATTACATTATCAAACAGAACAATGATGATTCTGGGTGCTGTATTAATGATTGTAATTGTATTTGTTGTAACAAAACGTTTGAATATCAAAATGAAAAAACAATGAGCCAAAAGCCAATAGCATATAAAATTCATTGCTTTTAAACATGCAAAAACCTTATACAAATAAGTTGTCCTAAATTAGAAAAAACTCATAAAAACGATGAATTGGATTTTAGGAATAATTTTTATTTTGGTTCTTTTTTTATTAATTAATAATTATTTCAGAAAAAAAAGGTTTAAAAAATTAAAAGTAAATCTTCTTAAAAATTGGGGAAAACAGAAAGAAAACGAATATTTTAATTTTCACATAATTAAACAATACTTTGAAAATAATCAGCATAAAGCTAAATCATATCATCGAATTTCTGAGAGAACAAGTATAGATTTAGATATTGATGAACTTTTCAAATTTATTGATCGTACTTCTTCAAAAATTGGACAACAATATCTATACTTCAAAATAAGAACAATAGAAACGGTTGAAAAATTAAAACAGTTCACTTTATTAAGTAAACTGTTTTTAAAAAATGAAAAATTAAGACTCAATATTCAATTGATTTTATCAAAATTGAATTCTAACAACTCTTATGATTTAGAAAAACTCATAAATGAGAAACCTGTTGAAAAACCTAAATATTTAAGATTAATTTATGCTTCATCTTTTATTTCTATTTTATTAGTAATTCTAACTTTTATCAACCCCATATTTGCACTTTTCTTACTCCCTATTTTTTGTATAAATATAATTTTTCATTACAAAAACAAAGAGAACGTAACTTATTATATTAGTGCTGTAAATCAACTTTCAAAAGCATTAAAAGTAGGAAAAGAACTTTCAGCTTTTAGCGAAATAAAACAACATTTTTCTGATTTTTCATTTCTAAAAAAAATAAGCTCTATTAAAACAAAAACTGAGTTTATTGGGTTTGAAAATCATTTAGTAAATGAATACGCTTTACCTTTTTGGTTAATAATTGAGTTGATAAAAATTCAATTTATGATTGAATATATTATCTTTTATAATTTTGTTAACGCCATAACGAAAGAAAAAGAGAATATTGATAAACTATTTCAATTTATTGGAGAAATTGATTCAGCCCTTTCCGTAGCCTCATTAAAATCAGATAAACTACAACATTGCGAACCTAATTTTATATCTGGTAAACATATATCAACAAAAGAAATTACGCATCCATTAATCCAAAATTGCATTGCAAACGATATTAACCTTCAAAACAAAAGTCTTTTATTAACTGGATCTAATATGTCTGGAAAAACAACATTTATTAGAACTATAGCAATAAATTCTATTTTGGCTCAAACATTAAATATTTGTTTTGCAAAAGAATATTCAGCTCCTTTTTTAAAGGTTTACACCTCTGTTAGAATAACAGATAACCTACTTGACGACACAAGTTATTACTTAAAGGAAGTGTTGACAATTAAAGAGCTAATTGAAGCTTCAAAAGGTGAAAATCCTTGTTTATTTGTACTTGATGAAATTTTTAAGGGGACAAATACTATTGAACGTGTATCTGGAGGAAAAGCAATTCTATCATTTTTAAACAGCAAAAATCATATAATTTTAGTTTCAACTCACGATATTGAATTAACTGAGTTACTTGTAAATAAAGATTATGAATTACACCATTTTAGTGAAAATATAGAAAATCAGGAATTGTTTTTTGACCATAAATTAAAACTAGGAAAATTAAAGACTCGAAATGCAATCAAAATTTTGGAATTATATAAATATCCCACTGAAATTATAACTGATGCAAGAAAGACAGAGCAAAATAATTTTAGCTAACTTAAAATGCGTATAATTTTATGCTTAAATTTAAATAAAAATTGAACAGATAAACATATTTCCTTTTAAATTTCATTGACCTAATTAAATGCACTTACTTCTTTTTAAATTTCTTATTAATTATTTTCCTTTTCCACTCATCTCCAAAAAAATCAAAGGTATTAAGAGAATAGATACCTATTATTACAGCCCAAGAAAATAGAATCCATAAAAATATGACCCAATTAGATGATTCATTTACTGCGATAATAAAAGGAAACACCAAACTCAATATAGCAATTGCTATAAGTTTATAAAACCCTTTCAAATTTTGAACATACTCTTCTTCTTTTCTGATTTGTTCCATTTCCGCCTTTTTATCAGAATCAGCAATGTTAATTTCAAAGACTGCTGCCAAAGATTTCAATGTTTCTAAACCTGCATTTTCTCCATTTTCAATTCGTTGAATAGTACGTATACTTAACCCACTCAATTCTGCCAATTGATCTTGTGACCAATGACGTTCCAATCTCATTTTTTTAATATCTCTTATATTAATTACACTCTGATCCATTATTTTATCTTTTTAATAATATTGATTGAGTAAAGATAAGTATTAAACTCTCTTTGATATTGACACTAATAAGACAAGGTTATTACAGATCTACGACAGCAATATGACACTAGCTTCTCTAATATAGTAACTAAGCACAATACGGGTAATTTTTGCACAACGCGTTGGAAAATATATAATAATTTATGCTTACTTTTAAACTAAATAATAAACTCGAAAACTCTAACAAACCGATTTGCTACATCCAAAAAATCTTCTATTTTCAAGTAGACGGAATCATCATACAAAACCATTGTAAGCCATTAAAAAAACGAAATAAAAATGTCTATATATCAAAAAATAGCAAAAGTAGGTTCAAAATATATTGGAAAACATATACTATTTAAATACGCATTTAACCTTTCACCAATGTATAGAAGAAGTACGGCTAAAGTTATTAATATTTCAAAGGACTTACTTGAAGTTAGAATCAAACTTCCAATTAGTTACAAGAACAAAAACTATGTGAATTCGATTTTTGGAGGGAGTATGTTTTCTGCAGTGGACCCAATTCCAATGGTTCAATTGATTAATCTAATTGGAGAAGATTTCGTGGTTTGGGACAAAGCAGCCAAAATTTCCTTTAAACGACCGGCAAAAGAAACCTTATATGCTGATTTCAAATATTCGATGAATGAGCTCGAAGATATAAAAAATAAAATTACACAAGAGAACGAATTAGAATTCATAAAAACAATATTGTTAACCAATAAAGATAAAACCATAGTTTATTGCGAAGTGCAGAAAACCATATATGTAGCTAATAAGACCTATTTTAAAGAGAAAAGAAAAAAATCAAGAATATGAAATTAGATGCAATTCTATGGGACTACGATGGAACTTTAGTTAATTCGATACCTAAAAATATAGATATTACTAAACAAATACTTTCTATTGTTGCACCTCGATTAACAGGTCTAAAATCACCTAAATATCTTAAAACAGAGAAAGACTATCATATAGCAAATCATCAATCTAAGAATTGGCAAGATTTATATGTCAATTATTACGGAATGACCGAAAACGAAATGCTTAGGGCAGGAACTTTATGGACTGAGCACCAATTGAAAAACAATACGCCAGTTGAATTGTTTTCTGAAATCAAGGAGACCATTAATCAAATAAATTTACCTCAAGGGATTTGCTCACAAAACTCATCTGAAAATATTAATCAGGT
>NVSL01000018.1 GCA_002401215.1 Flavobacteriaceae bacterium
TGTTTAAAGAAATCAAACAAAAAAAATAAAAAATAGTAGATTATTAGCTGTTAAAATGTATGATTAAGTCTAATATTTTTTTAAATTTGTGAATTCACTCCAAAAGACAAACTAAGATATGGGATTTTTCGACTTCATGACCGAAGATATCGCTATTGATTTAGGAACTGCAAACACACTTATTATCCATGACGGAAAAGTGATTGTTGACCAACCATCAATAGTAGCAAAAGATATTACTACCGGTAAAATTATTGCAACTGGTAAAGAAGCCAGTTTAATGCAAGGTAAAACCCACGGTAATATCAAAACAATTAGACCGCTAAAAGATGGGGTAATTGCAGATTTTGAAGCTTCGGAACAGATGATAAAAGAATTCATCAGAAATATTCCAACCATCAAAAAGAAATTTTGGACACCTTCATTAAGAATGGTTATTTGTATTCCATCAGGAATTACAGAGGTAGAAARAAGAGCGGTTCGCGATTCTGCGGAACACATGAATGCCAAAGAAATTTATTTAATTCACGAACCAATGGCAGCTGCAATTGGTATCGGAATTGACATTACCCAACCAAAAGGAAACATGATTATTGACATTGGTGGTGGCACTACAGAARTTGCTGTGATTGCTTTAGGAGGTATTGTTTGCGATAAGTCAGTAAAAGTTGCGGGCGATGTTTTTACAAATGATATTGCTTATTATATACGCACGCAACACAATTTAAATATTGGGGAGCGCACTGCCGAAAATGTTAAAATTGAAATCGGTGCAGCAACTGAAGATTTAGACAATCCGCCAGAAGAAATGTTGGTACAAGGGCGTGATTTATTAAGTGGTAAGCCAAAGCAAGTCCAAATATCTTATAGAGAAATAGCCAAGGCGTTAGACACATCAATTTTAAGAATTGAAGATGCGGTGATGGAAACTTTATCTCGCACTCCGCCAGAATTAGCTGCGGATATTTACAATACCGGAATTTATCTTGCAGGTGGTGGGTCTATGTTAAGAGGTTTAGACAAGCGCCTTTCTCGTAAAACAGATTTACCAGTTTATGTTGCCGAAGATCCATTAAGAGCTGTTGTGAGAGGTACAGGTATTACGCTTAAAAATATCGAAAAATACAAAGCGGTTTTACTAAAATAGTAGCAATAACTTTTCTGACGTATGCAACAAATAATTCGGTTTATTGAAAAGTATCGGTATTTCTTACTGTTTTTAATGCTAGAATTTGTCGCCTTATTTTTTACAATTCAAAGTCACTCTTATCATAAAAGTAGATTTATAAATTCGGCGAATTCAATCACCGGAGGATTTTACAAAAGAGTAAATAATATCAATGAATTTTTTCATTTAAAATCTGAGAATATTCGTTTGTCAGAAGAAAATACTCGCTTAAAAAATGACTTGTTAAAGGAGAATCATACGAAAGATACGACGAATCAGTTTCAAAGATACCAATACATTTCAGCAAAAGTTTACAACAATAATTATACAAGAAGAAACAATTATTTGACTATCAATAAAGGGTTGAATGATGGTATCGATACCGAAATGGCAGTTGTAAATAGCAAAGGAATTATCGGTACAACAAATAGTGTTTCTGGAAATTATGCTACCGTAATCTCTATCTTAAATAATTATTCGTTGATCAATGCGCAGATAAAAAACAACCATCATTTTGGCACACTTTCTTGGGATGGTATGGATTACAAGACGGTTCAGTTGAATGATATTCCGAGGCAAGCAGTTTTTAAAATTGGCGATACAATTGTTACAGGAGGTAAATCGACTATTTTTCCAGCGGGTATTTTGATAGGAACTATTAAAGATTTTGAGCAAAATAAATTAATTAATATTAGTTTGTTTAATGACATGAGTGCAATTGGAAATATCCAAGTAATCACGAATTTACACAAAGAGGAGATTCAACAATTAGAGGCGACAAACAATGAATAATCAAGTTGTAAAAAATACCGTTTTGTTTATAACCTTGGTGTTGATTCAGGTGTTAATTTTGAATAATATCAATTTATTTGGATACTTGAACCCTTATGTTTATATCGTATTTGTGATTTTTTATCCTTTAAGAAAAGACAAAGGTTCATTTTTGTTTCTGAGTTTTCTATTAGGATTAGCGATTGATTTTTTCTCAAATTCTGGAGGTATAAATGCTGCGGCAACGCTGTTAATTGCATATATCAGATTGCCATTGCTGTCTAAAATTTTAAACAAAACTGATTTTGAATATCAATCGTTTAGTATTCGATCTCTTTCTTTTGGAAAATCATTTTCGTTTATTTTATTGCTGACTTTTATTCATCACTTTATCCTTTTTGGATTGGAATATTTTAGTCTTGATAGTTTCGGAACGATTCTTTCAAAATCATTATTGAATACACTTTTTACGACAATCACTATTTTTATTGTCATCGTTTTATTTACCAAAAAGAAATAGGATGAAAAGAGGAGCTTTGTTATATGGATTTGTTTTTTTAGTCGGAATTATCTTTATCGGAAGATTATTTTATTTGCAAGTATTAGACAATCCGTATCAATTATCACCGATAGATAACGCCTCAATAAAAAGAGTTTATGACTACCCAGAACGCGGATATATTTATGATAGAAACGGAGAATTATTAGTTGCCAATGAGCAGTCTTATGATTTAATGATTATCCCAAGAGAGGTGAAGCCATTAGATACTATTGAGTTTTGTAACCTATTAAATATTGATAAAAAATATTTTTTGAAGCGCTATATAAAAGCAGAAAAATACTCCACAAGATTGCCTTCTGTATTTATACGTCAAGTTTCTAAAAACGATTATGCATACCTTCAAGAAAAGCTGCATAAGTACAAGGGGTTTTACATTCAAAAAAGATCAATCAGAGAATATCCATTAAAAACTGCGGCAAATGTAGTTGGGTATATCAGCGAGGTAAATGAAAAGAAAATCAAAGAAAGTGATTATTATCAGCAAGGAGAATTGATTGGATTTCAAGGTGTAGAAAAAACCTATGAAAATTATTTAAGAGGAATAAAAGGAGTTAAGCGGATTCAAAAAGACAGATTCAACAAAGAAATTGGATCCTACAAAAACGGGAAATTCGATACCTTGGCAACTCCAGGAAAAGATATTGTTTTAACACTCGATGCTATTTTGCAACAATATGGCGATCAGTTGATGAATAATAAACGCGGCGGAATTGTAGCAATTGAACCTGCAACTGGAGAAATTTTAGCATTGGTTACAGCGCCAACCTATGATCCGAATTTAATGGTAGGTAGAATTCGATCTAAAAACTCAGTTCGACTTTTTGGTGACACGATTTCTAGACCTATGTATGATAGGGGGTTACAGGCACAATATCCTCCGGGGTCGCCATTTAAAATTATTACGGGGTTGATTGGTTTGCAAGAAAATGTAATTGATGAGCAAACTATTTTTACCTGTCATCACGGGTATCGATATGGTAGAGGTAGCTTTATGGGTTGCCATGATCACGCTAGTAAAGTGCAATTGAATTTTGGAATTTATACATCTTGCAATGCTTATTTTGCACAAACATATAGAAAGATTATCGAAAAATATGATACCCCTAGAGAAGGAATGAATACCTGGAGTGACCACGTAAAAAGTTTTGGTTTGGGTAATTTTTTAGGATACGATTTGCCGGTGGGTAGTAGAGGATTGATTCCGAATGCGGATTATTATGACAAGTGGTATCCAGCAAAAAATTGGACGGCGACCTATACATTATCAAATGCTAYTGGTCAAGGTGAAGTAATTACAACTCCGATTCAGTTGGCAAATATGACCGCTGCAATTGCGAATAGAGGTTATTACTACACACCTCATATTGTAAAAGATATAAAGGGAGATGCTGTAGATAAAAAGTTTGTGACAAAACATGTTACTACGATTGATAAAAAACATTTTGATCCAATTATTGAGGGATTGTATCAGGTTTTTGAAAATCCAGATGGAACTGCACATCGCTCTAAAGTTGAGGGAATTGAAATTTGCGGAAAAACAGGGACAGCAGAAAATTATACTAAGATTAATGGAGAAAGAACAAAGCTTACAGACCATTCTATTTTTATTGCTTTTGCACCAAAAGACAACCCAAAAATAGCAATTGCGGTTTTTGTGGAGAACGGATATTGGGGTTCGCGTTGGGCAGGACCCATTGCTACTTTGATGATTGAGAAATATTTGAATGGTGATACTAAAAGAAAATATCTTGAAAATAAAATTTTAAATGGAAGCCTTCAAGAAGAATATGACAGTCAAATAAATAATCCGGAGTATCGTGCAGAGAGAAAAAAATAACATATTTGCTGGGGTTGATGGTTGGCTCGTTTTAATGTTCTTTGCATTGGTTTTTATTGGTTGGATAAATATCTATTCTGCCTCAACATCCGCAGAGCATTTTGAGATTCTAGACTTCAACGCGAGTTATGGAAAACAGCTTATTTGGATAGGGCTTACAATTCCAATAATAATCATTGTATTGTTTATCGAGACACGTTTTTACGAACGCTTTGCATCTATATTTTATATAGTTTCAATGCTCTCCTTAATCGGATTGTTTGTAATCGGTAAAAATATTAACGGCGCTACATCATGGTATGCTATTGGTCCGTTTACGTTACAGCCTGCTGAATTTGCAAAGGCATTTACTGCGCTTGCGGTTGCTAAATTATTATCAGATCAATCATTTACTTTTAAGCCGATTAAAAATCATATCAAGGCATTTTTTGTTATTTTTTTACCAGCAGTATTAATCACTTTACAGCCAGATCCAGGATCGGCATTGGTGTATTTGTCTTTCTTTTTTATTTTTTATAGAGAGGGTTTACCGGGGTATTATTTTGTGATTGGTTTTCTAGGAATCTTTCTTTTTTTATTGACATTAAAGCTTGGGAGTGTAGGTGTTTTTCCGATAACAATAATCCTTACAACAGGAGTCCTTATTTTGTTTATTCTCTATCTAGCACTTTATAATAGACCTAAATTAAAAAAATATTGGATTCAACTGATAGGAATTTTTATTGTTGTTAGTTTATTCATTTTTAGTGTTCAATTTATTTTTAATAATATATTTGAGCAACGGCATAGAGATCGTTTCAATATTGTTTTAGGAAAAACAACAGACACAAAAGAAATAGGCTATAATACAGATCAGGCAATTAAAACAATTACCTCTGGAGGCTTCTCTGGAAAAGGTTTTTTAGAAGGCGATAGAACTCAAGGTAAGTTTGTGCCCGAACAGGATACGGATTATATTTTTAGTACAGTAGGCGAGGAGTGGGGTTTTATTGGAAGCGTTTTGGTGATCGTTCTTTTCTCGGTATTTATTATCCGAATTATACAGGTGGCAGAACGTCAAAAAAGCACATTTAGCCGGGTGTATGGATATAGTATCGCCACGATTTTCCTATTTCACTTTACAATAAATATAGGGATGGTGATTGGAATTTTACCGACTATCGGAATCCCATTGCCATTTTTTAGTTATGGTGGCTCATCACTTTGGGGCTTTACATTACTACTCTTTATTTTTATAAGGATGGATGCGAATCGATCTTTTGAATGGTAGTGAAGAATTTGTAAAACAAAAAAAACCATTCATTATAAAATGAACGGTTTTAAATAGTTTAAAACTGATTTACAACTTATAAAGTAGCAACCTGTTTTGTTAACTTAGATTTTAAGTTACCTGCTTTATTCTTGTGAATAATATTGTTCTTTGCTAGTTTGTCTAACATCGCAACAACTTTAGGTAATAAAGCTTCAGCTTCTTTTTTATCAGTTTCAGCACGTAAATCTCTAACCGCATTACGTGTAGTTTTATGCTGATACTTATTTCTTAATTGTTTAGCTCCGTTGCTTCTAATTCTCTTTAAAGCTGACTTGTGATTTGCCATAATAATATTTTGTTTAATAWYTTGTAGTCCGTAGGGGAATCGAACCCCTGTTACATGGATGAAAACCATGCGTCCTAACCCCTAGACGAACGGACCATTAAATTTCTTTGCCTTAGCGGATGCAAAAATACAACTATTTTTAACTTCGCAAAACTTTTTTTAAATTATTTTAATAAGCTTTTGCAAAGAGAACTCTTTTAGTTGATTCTGCTCCAGAATATACACATTTACCTTCCTCATTTTCAGCATCATTTGGGATGCATCTAATAGTGGCTTTTGKCAATTCTTTTATTTTTTCTTCAGTCTCAATTGTACCATCCCAATGTGCTGAGATAAATCCACCCTTTGTTTCAAGCACTTCTTTAAACTCTTCAAATGAATCTACTTTAGTGATGTGTTCTTCGCGATAATTCAAGGCTTTGTTAAATAAGCTTTCTTGCATTTCAGCCAACGTTTTTTCTACAAAAGAAACAGTATCGTCAATTGGCATTGTTTGCTTTTCTAAAGTATCTCTTCTGGCAATTTCTAAAGTGCCATTTTCAAGATCTCGAGGACCTATTGCAATTCTAAGAGGGACTCCTTTTAATTCATATTCTGCGAATTTCCATCCAGGTTTGTGTGTATCTCTTTTATCAAATTTAACTGAGACTCCAACTTTTTTAAGATCAGCAACTAATTCATTTACTTTTTCGGTGATGGCATCTAGCTGTTCATCATTTCTATAAATAGGAACAATCACAACTTGTATAGGTGCCAATTTTGGAGGCAATACCAAACCTTTGTCATCAGAGTGTGTCATTACCAATGCTCCCATCAATCTGGTTGATACTCCCCAAGAAGTTGCCCAAACATATTCTCGTTTTCCTTCCTTAGATGTGAACTTTACATCAAATGCTTTTGCGAAATTTTGTCCTAAAAAGTGAGAGGTACCTGCTTGCAAAGCTTTCCCATCTTGCATCAATGCTTCAATAGTATACGTTTCTAATGCGCCTGCAAAACGTTCGCTTTCTGATTTGTATCCTTGTATTACCGGCATTGCCATAAAGTTTTCAGCAAACTCTGCATATACTTTTTGCATCAATTGAGATTCTTCTAAGGCTTCTTGTTTTGTAGCATGTGCCGTATGGCCTTCTTGCCATAAAAATTCTGCGGTGCGTAAAAACAATCGTGTTCGCATTTCCCAACGAACAACATTTGCCCATTGATTTATAAGAAGAGGTAAATCTCTATATGATTCAATCCATTTTCTATAGGTATCCCAAATAATAGTTTCAGAAGTTGGGCGAACAATTAATTCTTCTTCCAATTTTGCAGTTTCATCAACTACAACTTTTCCATTTTCATCAGTCTTTAATCTATAATGTGTTACAACAGCACATTCTTTTGCAAACCCATCAACATGACTTGCTTCTTTAGAAAAATAGGACTTCGGAATAAACAGTGGAAAATAAGCATTCTCGTGTCCTGTTTCTTTAAACATTCTGTCGAGCTCTGCTTGCATCTTTTCCCAAATAGCATAACCATAAGGTTTTATGACCATACATCCTCTTACACCAGAATTTTCTGCTAAGTCTGCTTTAACGACTAACTCGTTATACCACTTAGAATAATCCTCTTCTCTTGTTGTTAATTTCTTACCCATTGTCAAAAGTTTGGCACAAATATTGTAACATTCGCATTAATAAATTAATTTTGACAAAACTACTTATTTTAAATAGTACGTCATAAAAAAAAACACAGGATTATGAAAGATTTTTACACATCAAATATCAAAACCATTTATTACTCTTTTTTTGTGGTTATTCTTTTAGGATTAACATCTTGTGGATCTTACCAAAGTGCCTACAATGAAGATGACGGAATTTACGCAACACCCAATAGTACCAAAACTGTTATTGTTGAGGAAACTGCTGATAGTGGTGAAGTAAATTATTTTCTATTAAAATTAAATGAATATAAATCAATTCAAGGAGATGATTTGATTACTGATGTGGATAGCTATTATTATGATGAAGATTTAGATGAAGTATATGATACTATTTATGTTGATAATGTAAATTATACAAGCGCTAGTCCTGCCTGGGGAACATCAACAGATGTGTCAATTAATTTTAGTTTTGATGCTGGATTTAATTATGGTTGGGGAGGTGGATTCGGTGGATTTGGGTATGGCGGCTATGGTTACGGCTACGGGTATCCATATTATGGATACGGCTACGGTTGGGGTTATCCACATTATGGTTATGGATGGGGTTACCCATATTATGGCTATGGTGGCGGCTTTCCTTACTATGGTGGTGGTTATTATCCTCCATATTATGGTGGCGGTTATTCTCCATATTATAGAAGTTATGATACTTATGGACGAAGAGGAGTTAACAATACTGGAGGGAGAAGCAGTTATTATGGTAGGAGAGGAGTTACAAGTGCAAGTAGTAGTCGAACAAACTATTCTAGACGCGCAACACAAATAGCAGATGTAAATAGAACGAGTAGAACTTCGAGCAGAAGAACAACTTCTACTTCTTCTAGAAGTACCACTAGAAATACAAATACAAGAAGTAGAAAAAGTATAAAAAGAGCACCTTCAAGTACTAGAAAAAGCACAAGAACTGGAACGAGTAGTTATGGAGGTTCTAGAAGTTATGGAGGAAGTAGATCATCTGGTGGTAGTATGAGATCAAGTGGTGGTTCGCGATCTGGAGGAGGAAGAAGAGTTGTGAATAATTATTCAGGAAACAATCCTTCTAAAAACGTGAGTTATGCTACTAGAAAAAAAGCTACATATTCGCCTTCTAAAAGTAGTAAAACAAAAAGGACGAACTCAAATACTAATAGTTATAAGAAAAGATCTAGTTATAAACCTTCATCAACTTCAAGAAACACATCTAGACAAACATCTTCTAGACCTAGCCATTCTTCAGCATCTAGAAGTAGAAGTTCATCTTCTAGAAGTTCTGGAGCAAGAAGTTCATCAAGCTCAAGATCGAGTTCTCCAAGTAGAAGAAGATAATATTTAAACCCACAAAACATGAAAAAAATAATATTTATAGTATCCTTTTTATGTGTATTTATCTCAAATGCACAAGAGCCATCATCCCTTTACGGATATGGAGATTTAGGAGTCTTATTTACAGGTGAGGATAATAACGGAACCGCAAGATTTAGAGCAATGAGTGGCGCTTTTGGAGCTTTGGGTGGCGATTTAAGCGCCATTGAAATCAATCCAGCAGGTACTGCCGTATTTCTAAAAAGTGAGTTTTCGGCTTCGTTAAACATCAGAAATCAAAAGATCAATTCTAATTATTATGGCTCAAATGCATCTTTGAATGGCGACTATACAACGTTGTCGCAAATGGGAGCTGTTTTTGTTTTTAAAAATTATTATTCTGATTGGCATAATACTGCCATTGGATTTAATTATAGTTTGGCAAGAGATTTTAAWAACTTTTGGATTGCTGATGGAAATAGTGGTTACCCAACTTTTATTTATGATGAAGATTATGATGAGAATAATCCTGATCCGGATAATATATACCTAAATACTGACAGGCAACATTTTGAAAACTATACAAGTGGAAAAAACAACAAATATACTTTTTCATTTGCATCACAATACAAAGACAAGTTATACCTTGGAGCGTCAATAAATTCGCATGATTTACGATTTTATCAATCGGCTTATTTAGAGGAAGAAAATTATAATGACCAAGGAGACCGCCTTCCAACATATCTTGCAAATTCTTTTGAAGAATTATGGACTTCGGGTTATGGTTTTTCATTTAGCTTAGGTATTATTTTGAAGCCTGTTGAAAGTATGCGATTAGGATTGGCATACCAATCTCCGGTTTGGTACAATCTTTTAGAAGAGTCTTATAATAGTTCAGGATTGTTCAATGGTTTTTATTACGAGATGCGTTCGCCAAGTAAATACACCGGGAGTTTTGCGTATATTTTTGGTAAAAAAGGATTGATTAGTTTAGATTATGTATATCGAAATTACAGCAATATTGAATTAAATCCTGCCAATGATTTTCAAGGAGAGAATCAATATTTTGATACGTATTTAAAAGGAACATCAGAAGTAAGAGTTGGTACTGAGTGGAGAATTAAACAATTGAGTTTGCGTGGTGGATATCACTTTCAGCAAAGTCCGTACAAAGATTCTGCCTCGTCTAATGATTTAAAAGGATATTCTTTAGGAGCTGGTTATAGCTTCGGATTTGTAAAACTAGATTTTGCTTATGAAAATTCTAAGCGATCTAATTTATATGATTTTTATGCAGACTACGAGCAAGTGGCTCCTGCAAACTTAGATATAGACCTCTCAAAATATACCATTTCATTAGTTTTTAATATTTAGTATTAGTTGAATTTAAAARGAAGCCTTTCAATTTTGGAAGGCTTTTTTTATTTGGCAAAATATAATTTATTGCCAAAACTTCTTTTTGTATCTTTGCCAAATCAATTTTAGGTAGAAAAATGAAGACGATTACAGTTACAACACAAGCAACAAAAAATCCTGCAATTTTAAAATTTGTTCATACTGGGCAAATTACAAATGGTAGTTACGAATACAATACAATAGATGATGCGAAAAACTCGCCTTTTACACAACAACTTTTTCATTTACCTTTTGTAAAAAAAGTTTTTATCGCAGCAAATTTTGTAGCGATTGAAAAATATGATATTGTAGAATGGAATGATGTTACGGATGCTATTAAAGATCAAGTTGGAAGTTTTTTAAATGAAGGTGGACAGTTTATAGATGATGCTCAAAAATCGTCAGCTAAAATGGCGATTGAAATTTATGCTGAGTCAACGCCGAATCCTGCGGTTATGAAATTTGTTTCTAACAAAATGTTGACTTCTCAAACCTATGAGTTTAAAAATATTGACGAAGCAAAAGATGCACCGATTGCGGTTGAGTTGTTTAAGTTTTCTTATGTAAAAGAAGTTTTTATTTCTGAAAATTATATTTCTATAACCAAATACGATGTTTCAGAATGGGAAGAAGTTGGTCAAGAAATACGCAGCTTTATTAGAACGTATATTGTTGATGGTAACAAAATAGTTTCTGAAACAGCGGTGCCAGTTTCTGATAAAAATACCGTTGCATCACCAGAAAATCTGGATGAAACTTCACAACAAATTATCAGCATATTAGATGAGTATGTAAAACCTGCAGTTGCATCTGACGGAGGTAATATTCAGTTCGAATCTTATGATGCAGATACAAAAACTGTAAATGTTATTTTGCAAGGAGCTTGTAGCGGATGCCCATCTTCTACGATGACTTTGAAAAGCGGAATCGAAAATATGCTGAAGCAAATGATTCCGAATAAAATTGAATCCGTAATTGCAATTAACGGTTAGTTTTATGTCAGTAAAAATTACGCCCTATAAAGATTCTAACCTTGGTAAAAAAGAGCAAGTCGCTCAAATGTTCAATAATATTTCTGATAATTATGACGGTTTAAACCGTATGATTTCTTTTGGTATTGATGTAAAGTGGCGCAAAAAAGTGGTAAAGCTAGTTGCCAATTGCAAACCAAAATTGGTATTAGATATTGCAACAGGTACAGGAGATTTAGCCATCAACATATCAAAAAACACGAGTGCCAAAAAAATTATTGGTCTAGATATTTCTGAAGGAATGTTGAATGTTGGTAAACAAAAAGTTGCCAAAGAAAAATTAACGAATGTAGAATTGGTTTTAGGCGATTCAGAAAAAATGCCTTTTGATGATAATACATTTGATGCAATCACTGTAGCTTTCGGAATCCGGAATTTTGAAACCTTAGAAAAAGGATTGAAAGAAATATTGAGAGTCTTAAAACCATCAGGAACTTTTGTGATATTAGAAACATCGGTACCTGCAAAAAGTCCGTACAAACAATTTTACAATTTTCATAGTTCTAAAATTTTACCATTGATGGGCAAACTATTTTCAAATGAAGGTTCTGCGTATTCATATTTGTCAGAATCTGCAGCAAAATTTCCTCATGGAGAAACACTCAACAATATTTTGAGAAAAGTTGGGTTTATAGAGGTAGAAAATAATCCTCAAACTTTTGGGGTGGCAACAATTTATACGGCTACTAAATAATATGAATAAACTTACAACCCTTTTTCTTTGCTGTGTTTTTTTAGGAGTTTTTTCTGCAAAAGCTCAAAGAGAAAAGATTCAATATCAAACAAAATTTGATAACCGAACATTTCATTGGGGGTATTATCTTGGATTGAATAATAAGACATTTAAAATTTCATATACCGATGATGACACCTATATTAATGTTGAGCCAAGTGTTGGATTTAGTGTTGGTCTAATTGCCGGTTGGAAAATCCATAACAATATTACATTGCGTTTAGAACCAGGACTTTCTAGCAATACAAAAGTATTAACTTTTACGAATATAGTTGGAGGCGATAGAGAGCGTGTTAGAGAAATTGGCGCCACTTATTTACACATGCCATTACTTTTAAAATTTAGCACAAATCGTTTAAATAATTTTAGACCTTATGTTTTAGGTGGATTTTCTTATGACTATAATTTTTCTAGTAATGAGGATAATCCGGATGATAATTCTAACGGAGAATTTAGAATGACTTCAAGTAATTTTGGATACGAACTCGGAATTGGATGCGATTTTTACATGCCGTATTTTATATTTTCACCATCAATTCGTGGTACTTTTGCAATCAATAATGAGCTGGTGTATGATGATGATCCCGCTAGCCCGTGGACTGGGTCTGTAGATTATTTTGGTTCTCGTGGAGTTTTTATAAGTCTCGCTTTTCACTAATTTCGTTTAAACTCACTTAGTAAAATTGCAGTTGCAGTTGCTACATTTAAACTTTCGGTTTGTTGTAAATCTCCAAACCTTGGGATGCTTATTTTTTGAGTAATTAATTCCAATACCTTTTCTGATATTCCGTTTGCTTCGTTGCCCATCACCAAGACAGCATCTTTGTCTAACGATTTTTTATAGATATTTTCACCATCCATCATGGCAGCATAAATGGGCAAATTAGTAGTTGATAAAAAGTATAAAACATCAACATAATTAATTTTGATTCGGGTTAAAGAGCCCATGCTTGCTTGTACCACTTTAGAGTTAAAACAATCTACGGTGTCTTGCGAGCATACAAGTTGGTCAATCCCAAACCAGTCACACAAGCGGATGATGGTTCCTAGATTTCCAGGGTCATTAATTCCATCTAAAACTAAGGTGAATTTCGAAGTGTCAATCTCTTTTATTTCTGGTATTTGAAACAATGCCAATACTTCATTTGGATTTTTTAAACTGCTGATTTTTTTTAATTCGGCATCAGAAATAATTTCAATTTTAGCATCTGATAATTGATGCGAAAAATCAATAGTACAAAACAAAGAATGCAAGTTGAGGTTAGATTTTAAAAACTCGTTTACCGTTTTTATTCCTTCCACAACAAACAATTGATGTTTATTGCGATACTTTTTTTGAGATAAACTAGTTATTAACTTTGATTGACTTTTGGATAACATTATAAAGTGTTATTTTTGAGCAAATTTAAACTCTTATTTGTTGAAAAACAACTGCAAAATATTAATCTTATTTATCGGTATTTCTCTATTTATTTTTTCTTCGTGTAATACAGTTAAATATGTTGCAGACAATGAGCATTTATTAAAAACAACGACTGTAAATGTTAACGACAAGAAAAGTAAGAACAGCGATATTACCGATTATGTAATACAGCGCCCAAATAAAACTGCGTTGAAAGTTCCCCTTGCATTACATTTTTATAATTTAGGAAATAAAGAGTTTTTAAATTCTTATGAGGTTTGGAAAGATTCTTTTCCGAGTAGAGAGAAAATATCAAAGGCAATTTTATCAGAAAAACAATCAAGAGTTTATCGCCAAACAAGAGTTGATTTTAACAATTGGTTTTTTAAAAAAGGAGAAGCTCCTGTGATTTTAGATCTGTCAAAAACAAAATTAACTGCAGAGAGATTGCAAGAAGATTTTGTTCATCGCGGTTATTTTAGAGCAAAAGTTAGTTACGAGCAAATGCTTAATGATAATAAAAAAGCATCGGTAGTTTATAATGTTGTATCCGATACTGTCTTTAAGATTGATAGTATTAGGACTGTTATAAAATCACCCGTTTTAGATTCTATTTTTAAATTAAACAATGATAAAACCTTAATAAAACAAGGGATAGATTTTAATCTGAATACTTTTGAAGCGGAAGCAGATAGGATTTCAAAACTATATCGAAACTCAGGTGTCTATCACTTTTCTAGAAACTCCATTGGTTTTAAAGGTGACTCAACTTCTAATAGTTATAAGTCAGATATTTTGATGACTATTGAGAATAGATTGATTGATAAAAATGACACCTTDTCTDHTAMKCHTBABSKWAWYYWAAAAATTTCTAAAGTAAATGTTTTTACAGATTATTCTTTTAAAAGAAAGGATGATATTTATGAAAATGAAGAGCAATTAGGAGCTTATCATTTTTTTACACACGATGAGTTTAAATACAACCCTGAGTTGTTTTCGAAATTTATTTTTGTTGAACCAAACAGTATTTACAGCGATACAAATACCGATTTAACGACAAGGAATTTAAGACGACTCAAAAACTTTAGATTGGTAAAAATCAAATATAATGAAATTGATTCTACCAATCTCGAGGCTAATATTTATTTAACACCCTTTAAAAAACATAATATTACGACTAGTACAGAGATTACACATTCTAATATTAAGCAATTTGGGGTGTCAGGAAAAGCATTAATGCTAATCCGAAATATTTTTAAAGATGCGGGTATTTTACAATTTTCTGTACAAGGAGCTTTTTTCAATTCAAAAGATGCAGCAACCAATGAAAAAGCATTTTTTAACGCTTGGGAATTTGGAGGTGATATCTCGTTGGCAGTACCAAGAATTATGTTTCCTATTAGAACTGAAAAGTTGATTTCTAAAAAAATGTTGCCTCAAACTAAATTTACTATTGGTACGAGTTTTCAAAAAAATATTGGGTTAGATAAGCAAAAGTTTACAGGTATTATTGATTATAATTGGGAGTCGAGCAAAAGAATATCTCACCGTTTAGAAATTGTCAACACCCAATATATTAAAAATTTAAATGTTGATGCTTATTTTGATATTTACCAATCAGAATATAATAATTTGGTTGAGGTGTCAGAAAGTATTGGCAGCGTACCTCCAGAATATATTGATGCAAACGGAAACTTGATTCCAGAGCCTTATATAGATTATGTTTTAGATCCTATTAACGGATTTGAAACTACAAACCCAGATGAATATCAAGACACTCAAAACATAGATAAACAGTATGAAATTATTACTGAAAATGTGATTGTTCCGATGGTTGCCTATGAATTTATTTACAATAGTAGAGAAAATTTTAGTGATCCTAATTATTCGTTTTTTAGAGCACGAATAGCCAATGCAGGAGGTTTAACAAACCTAATGTTAAAAACACCAGAGGATGATTCTAAAAAAGAAATCTTGGGAATCCCGGTTGCTCAGTATATAAAAGTAGACTTGGAATACAAAAAGTTTTGGGGTAATAGTATTGACAACGTATTGGCTTTTAGAACTTTTTTAGGGATTGCGATTCCGTACGGAAACTCTGAAGATATCCCGTTTAGTAGAAGTTATTTTATTGGTGGCGCCAATGATTTACGCGCATGGAAAGTGTATGATTTGGGTCCAGGTGGCACAAGAACAGGGCTCGAATATAACGTTGGGAGTTTAAAAATACTGTCTAGTTTAGAGTATCGATTTAAAATATTAAACAGTATAAAAGGAGCTTTATTTGTTGATGCTGGTAATATTTGGGATATCACAAATTCAGACCTAATAGCACCTGAAGGAAAGTTTACAGGAATTAGCTCATTGGCGAATGTAGCCGTGGGTTCTGGTATGGGTATCCGTTATGATTTTAGCTTTTTAGTAATCAGATTAGATGCAGGTTTTAAAACCTACGAGCCTTATCAACCCGATGGTAAAAAGTGGTTTACAAACTATAATTTCGGAAAAGCTGTTTATAATATCGGTATCAATTATCCTTTTTAAATTTACATTTGATCAGAGCAAAAGATTCTTAGCTCTTTATTATTGACTCAGTTTTTTATATCCTAAAACCTTTTCGGTAGATAAAAAGGGTAAGTTATTCTTCATTTAGTATCTTTGCGATATAATTAAAAAAACAACAACATGGCTCACAATATTAAACCTGGAGTTGCTACTGGCAACGATGTTCAAGAAATTTTYAAAYTAGCRAAAGCAAAAAARTTYGCRATACCAGGTGTAAACGTAATCGGATCTAACACAATCAACGCTGTTTTAGAAACTGCTAAAGAATTAAACGCACCTGTTATTATTCAATTTTCAAATGGTGGAGCAGTTTTTAATGCGGGTAAAGGTTTGTCTAACGAAAATCAAGCTGCTGCAATTGCAGGTGGTATTGCAGGAGCAAAACATGTTCATGTAATGGCAGAAGCGTATGGAGTTCCTGTAATTTTACATACAGACCATTGCGCAAAAAAATTATTACCTTGGATTGACGGTTTGTTAGATGCAAGTGAAAAACATTTCGAAGAAACCGGAAAGCCTTTGTACAGCTCGCATATGATCGATTTGTCTGAAGAGCCAATCGAAGAGAATATCGAAATTTGTAAAACGTATTTAGCTCGTATGAGTAAAATGGGAATGACTTTAGAAATTGAATTAGGAATCACAGGTGGAGAAGAAGATGGTGWTGATAANNNWRRYKWYKRYKKKTSKMRRTKRTAWASGMAWSCRKRWKRWKTKGMRTRWRSWTRMRAWGRAWKAKYAWWGGKAWKYYSMCARKYWASAATCNGCAGCTGCTTTTGGAAATGTGCATGGTGTTTACAAGCCAGGAAATGTAAAATTGACGCCGAAAATTTTATTAAACTCACAAGATTATATTTCTAAGAATTATAATGTTCCTCATAATACAATTGACTTTGTATTTCATGGTGGGTCAGGATCTTCAGTAGAAGAAATTAGAGAAGGAATTGATTATGGAGTTGTAAAAATGAATATTGATACAGATTTACAATATGGTTTTGCAACCGGAATAAGAGATTTCTTTGGTAAAAATACAGATTATTTAAAATCCCAAATTGGCAATCCAGAAGGTGCTGATAAGCCAAACAAAAAATACTACGATCCACGTAATTGGTTACGTCAAGGTGAGTTGACTTTTAAAGCGCGATTAAAACAGGCGTTCGAAGATTTAAATAATGTAGATACTTTATAGTCTTTAAATTCAATCACAAAACATTTTATAAAGAGAAACTATTTTTTAGTTTCTCTTTATTTTTTTAGTAAATTGCTCCACTATTAAAACATTAAAATCCTACTGATATGTCATCATGGTTTAAAAGAAAAGACAAGGGAATTCAAACGCCTACCGAAGAAAAAAAGGATGTTCCTAAAGGTCTTTGGCACAAAACCCCGAGTGGTAAAATTGTTGATGCAGACGAATTAAAAGATAATTTTTATGTGAGTCAAGAAGACGGTTATCACATGAGAATTGGCTCTGCTGAGTATTTTAAAATTTTATTTGACGATAATAAGTTTAAAGAATTAGACGCCAAATTAACTTCAAAAGATCCACTTAAATTTGTTGATAGCAAAAAATATACAGATCGTTTAAAAGCGGCAATGGAAAAAACCGATTTGAAGGATGCTATAAGAACAGCTGTTGGTAAATCTTACGGAAGAGATTTGGTAGTTGCTTGTATGGATTTCTCTTTTATCGGCGGATCAATGGGATCTGTTGTTGGAGAAAAAATTGCACGTGCTGCAGATTACTCTTTAAAGAACAATATTCCATTTATGATTATCTCAAAATCTGGAGGCGCTCGTATGATGGAAGCTGCTTTGTCTTTAATGCAATTGGCAAAAACATCTGCTAAATTGGCGCAGTTATCAGAAGCGGGTATTCCTTATATTTCTTTATGTACCGATCCTACAACAGGAGGTACAACTGCTTCTTTTGCAATGTTGGGTGATGTGAATTTTTCAGAACCTAGGGCTTTAATAGGGTTTGCAGGACCAAGAGTTGTGAGAGATACAACAGGTAAAGAATTGCCAGAAGGATTTCAAACAGCAGAATTTTTATTAGAGCACGGATTTTTAGATAAAATTATTGAGCGCAAAGATTTGAAAAAGCAGCTGAATCTGTATTTAGATTTAATTCTAAACAAACCAGTTAGAGCTTAGTTATTTTTTAAGGTCAATTTTGTAAACCACTTTGTCATTCCTGCGAAGGCAGGAATCCATACTATCTTTGGAATTAAATTAACGACACTAAAATGAAACTTAAAAGAAAATATATTTTCATTTTATTACTATTGCCTTTGGTT
Organism: Flavobacteriaceae bacterium; assembly: GCA_002401215.1. Lineage (GTDB taxonomy): Bacteria > Bacteroidota > Bacteroidia > Flavobacteriales > Flavobacteriaceae > Urechidicola. Next base: position 18,352 of record NVSL01000018.1, read on the forward strand.
TTTAGCAGTTGCAAATCATCGCAACAAACTATTGTTAAGGCGACAGAAGAAATTCCGTATTTTACTTTTTATAGGTTGGATCATCATCGTTTTGTAAAAGATGATTTTGATACTGAACGCATAAAATTCATTCTCTATTTTAATTCAGAATGTGATCATTGTCAAAAACAAGCACGTTGGTTAAAGAAAGAAATGAGAGAAAACCCTACTGCTTTTAAAGACTTAGAAATGATTTTTATTTCATTTGAAGAAATGAGTATGATTGCATCTTTCCGAGATAAATACCAATTCAACCAAAGTAACATTACTTTTCTACAAGATTCAAGGCTTACTTTTGCCGATAAATTTGGAGTCGGTTCTTTTCCAAGTATTTTAATTTATAGCAAAGATAGTAAGCTGATCAAAAAGTTTGAAGGAGAAACGAAGGTCGAAGAAATTTTACCTTTTATTAAATAGCAGGTGTTTTTGTACAAGCTATTGATACGATGACTTTGAGTTCATCGAGTCAATAAAAAAAAGGTCATCCTATTTTACAGACGACCTTCTTCAACTAACCAAATCTATACTTATTAATGGAGGGTGATTACTATTTCTGTTCCGTTATCTAAAGTCAATAAAGCTTCATTATCACAAGTGCCATCACCAWARTCTAMAGMGCSRSTNTCTAWYMYYTYTKGWMWMAWYWMYRAMGYYMCTTRCTWARWMYMYWYASRMNCAATWSWYWYMNTTAAWGGSSTYGTWAYCAAGCCTGTAATCTCATCGCCATTTCGCCTAACAGTTGTCCAATGACCAGTAATTAAATATACATTGTCACTCCAAACACCGGTACCAACACCTGCTATCCATTCTCTTACTTTTTCTCCAACTCTAGAAGCGGTATTACCATTATTCCAAGTAACATTCACATCAAAAGTTGACGTAGCTTGTGGATTTCCGTTGTCGTTTTCGCGCATTCTAACAATGCTATGTATGCCTTGAATTAATTTGTTGTCAATTCTGTAATTATCAAATTCAACAGCGATTGTTCTTGTATGTAAGTCTGGATTTTTTTCGTAACTCAATATTAAAACACCTGCCATAAAATGACCTCTGACTTCACAGCCTTCACCAAAATCTAAAGTAACCGTTTTTGTTAAATCTGTTGTTACAACAGTTTTGGTTAAACATTCTGGAAAAAAGCTTGAAGCCGAACTTCTATTAAACAAAGGTCCATTTTCTTCTTCAACAAATGCCTGTTCAACAGTTGTGTTGATTTCCTCCATAACCATATCAACTTCTTCTACCGCAGTGATATCATCGGATGATATTGCTGCTGCTGATTCTTCAATGCTGCTGTCTGTGGTTTCGCAACTCGCAAATAAAAGAATTGTGAATAGCGCAATTACGTTTAATTTTAAATAATGTGATTTCATAATTTTAAGGTTTTAAGTTTTACAATTTTTTAAGTTTCATATTTCTAAGACTCAAAGATTTTAAAAAGGTTTAATTCAACTATAAAACAATTCAGAAATAAAATCTCCTGCTTTTTATCGAAAAAATATTTTTGTAAGGGCTAGGAGTGTGTGTATTAAAAAGGGTGAGTTGTACACTTATTTTAATCAATCTAATTAATTGTAATTCACAATAATAATAGTATCTTTGCGCCTTGATTCTTCGGGGTTAAAAAAACAATTACATAAAAATTATTAAAAATTAATGTTAGCATGTATTTAACAAAAGAAAAAAAAGCAGAGATTTTCGTTGAACACGGAAAAACTGCAACAAACACAGGTTCTSCAGAAGGACAWATTGCATTATTWACTTYTAGAATTAACCATTTAACGGGTCACCTAAAAAGAAATCACAAAGATTTTAATACAGAGCGTTCTCTAGTAAAATTGGTTGGTAAAAGAAGAAGTCTTTTAGATTATTTAATCAAGAAAGACGTTTTAAGATATCGTGCAATTGTGAAAGAATTAGGATTAAGAAAATAATTCAAGTAAAAGAGAGGCTATATRCCTCTCTTTTTATTTCAAAGTGTCATTRCGAGGAGGAACGACGTAGTAATCTTATTTTAAAACAGATTGCCACAGTAAATTAAAATTCACTTCGCAATGACAGAAAAAGAAAGTTAAACTTTTCATTGGGAAAAACACAACACAACAACAAACCAATTAGTTTAATTAAAATTAAAAAACATTTATGATTCCAAAAGTTTACAGAGAGGTCATCGACCTAGGTGATGGAAGAGAAATTTCTATCGAAACAGGAAAATTAGCAAAACAAGCTCATGGAAGCGTTGTCGTGCAATCTGGAAAATGTATGTTATTATGTACAGTAGTTTCCAATTACGAACAAAAAGATCTTGGTTTTCTACCATTAACAGTAGATTACAGAGAAAAATTTGCTGCTGCAGGTCGTTACCCAGGTGGTTTCTTTAAAAGAGAAGCAAGACCTAGTGATGGTGAAGTATTAACGATGCGTTTAGTGGATCGTGTATTACGTCCATTATTCCCAAAAGATTATACTGCAGAAACACAAGTGATGATTCAATTAATGTCTCATGACGATGATGTGATGCCAGAGGCAATGGCAGGATTAGCAGCTTCTGCTGCTATCCAACTATCAGATTTTCCATTTGAATGTGCTATTTCTGAAGCTAGAGTAGGTCGTATTAATGGTGAATTCATTATCAACCCATCACGTGCTCAATTAGCAGAATCTGATTTAGATATGATGATTGGAGCTTCTGCAGATTCAGTAATGATGGTAGAAGGTGAAATGGATGAGATTTCTGAAGAVGAWATGRCWGMTGCKATTAAGTTTGCWCACGAAGCWATTAAAGTACAATGTGCTGCTCAAATWARATTAGCDGAAGCATTYGGAAAGAAAGAAGTTCGTGAATATGAAGGWGAAAGARYAGAWGAAGATTTAGAAAAGAAAGTTCATGACATGGCGTACGATAAAGTGTATGCTATTGCAAAAGCTGGATCTGCTAAACATGAAAGAAGTGCAGCTTTTGCTGAAATAAAAGCAGATATAAAAGCAACGTTTTCTGAAGAAGAATTAGAAGATTTCGGTGGTTTAGTTTCTGATTATTATCGCAAAGCTGAAAAAGCTGCGATTCGCGATTTAACCTTAAATGAAGGGTTGCGTTTAGACGGTCGAAAGACTGATGAGATTAGACCAATTTGGTGTGAGGTAGATTATTTACCTTCTGTTCATGGTTCGTCAATTTTTACGCGTGGAGAAACGCAAGCTTTGGCAACCGTAACTTTAGGAACTTCTAGAGACGCTAACAAAATTGATATGCCATCATTTGAAGGTGAAGAAAATTTCTATTTACATTATAATTTTCCTCCTTTTTGTACGGGAGAAGCAAGACCACTAAGAGGAACATCTCGTAGAGAAGTTGGTCATGGTAACTTGGCTCAACGTGCATTAAAAGGAATGATTCCTGCAGATTGCCCTTACACAGTAAGAGTTGTATCTGAAGTTTTAGAATCTAATGGATCATCATCTATGGCAACTGTTTGTTCAGGAACTATGGCGTTGATGGATGCTGGGGTTCAATTGATAAGACCCGTTTCTGGTATTGCAATGGGTTTAATTTCTGATGAAGCTACCGGTAAATTTGCTGTCTTGTCTGATATTTTAGGTGATGAGGATCACTTAGGAGATATGGACTTTAAAGTAACTGGTACTGAAAAAGGAATCACTGCTTGTCAAATGGATATCAAAGTAAAAGGATTGGGATATGATGTGTTAGAAGCAGCATTATCTCAAGCTCGTGATGGCCGTTTGCATATTTTAGGTAAGTTGACTGATACAATCGCAGCTCCTAATGCAGATGTTAAAGATCATGCTCCTACAATGGTAACAAGACGTGTTCCTAACGAATTTATCGGTGCCTTGATCGGACCTGGTGGAAAAGTAATTCAGGAAATGCAAAAAGAAACTGATACTACGATCGTTATTAACGAAGATCCAGTGACTGAAGAAGGTATTGTTGAAATTTTAGGTATTGGTAGAGAAGGTATTGATGCTGTAATGGCAAAAATTGATTCATTATTGTTTAGACCAGAAGTTGGAACTGTATATGAAGTGAAGGTAATTAAGATTCTTGATTTCGGACCCGTTGTAGAATATGTAGAAGCACCAGGAAACGAAGTGTTGGTTCATATTTCTGAATTGGCTTGGGAACGTACTAACAACGTAACTGACGTTGTTAATATGGGTGATATTTTTGAAGTAAAATACTTCGGAAAAGATCCAAGAACTAAGAAAGATAAAGTTTCTCGTAAAGCGTTATTAGAAAAACCAGAAGGTTATGTAGCGCCTAAGCCAAGAGATAATAATTCTAGAGGTCGTGATAATCGCGGACGTGATAATCGTAGAGACGATAGAAGAAGAGACTAATTTATAAGTCTTTTAAAAATATAGAAAACCTCAAAATTAATTTTTTGAGGTTTTTTTTATCTTTTTTGTAACAAAAAGAACCTTTGTTACGTATATATAATTGTACACTTAAAAACACCTACACGTAAATGAGACAACTAAAAATTACCAAGCAGGTTACCAATCGTGAAACCGCATCATTAGACAAGTATTTACAAGAAATCGGAAAAGTAGATTTAATTACTGCCGATATGGAAGTTGAATTGGCACAACGAATTAAGCTTGGTGACCAAGATGCTCTAGAAAAATTGACAAAGGCTAATTTGCGTTTTGTGGTATCTGTTGCAAAACAATATCAAAACCAAGGATTGACCTTGCCAGATTTAATTAATGAAGGGAATTTAGGTTTAATTAAAGCGGCAAAACGTTTTGATGAAACACGTGGATTYAAATTYATCTCKTATGCYGTTTGGTGGATTCGTCAATCTATTTTACAAGCCTTGGCAGAGCAATCTAGAATTGTGCGTYTGCCWYTSAACMARRTTGGRTCWMTMAACAARATYAAYAAARYRTWYKCWWKMTTDGMRCAAGMWWAYGAAAGAGAGCTATTCTTGGTTGACGAGRAAAGCCTTGTTGCTGAGCTAAAAGGCAAAGGCATGACATTTGTTGAAGTTGACGGCGCKGCATTTGCTGCCAAAGCCAAAGAGGCAGTGTTAGCCAATGTGAAACCTGAAATTAAGGCCATTGTTGAAGGCCTATTTGCAGAATAAAGCAGAAAACGCTAACAGTTACCCAGATTTCTGCTAGCGTTTTTTTATGATGAATTGTAGGAGGCATGTGAAATGCAAAAATTTGTATCGCTGATTGAGCGGTTTAGCCGCATGATGACCGGCATTGCCTTTTGCGTTTTGATGGTGGCGGTGATTATTCAGGTATTTGGCCGTGCCAATCTATTTGATGCGCCCATTTGGACCGAAGAATTAACCCGTTATGCTTTGTTATTTGTTGGGGCGTTTGGCGTTGGCCTGTCCTACCATAATGGTGAATTGATCAATGTTGATATGGTCAGTGAAAGCTTGCCCAACAAATGGCCGAAGGTTTTTAGATTTATATCGGCCTTGGCGACGGCGTTTTTATGCGCCATGTTGATTGGCCCGGCGTGGCTATATACATCAATTGGGGCTTATCAAACCTCGCCAGCTTTACAATGGCGGATGGATTTTATCCATGTCAGTATTTTGGTGATGTTGATATCATTATTGGTTTTTTCGGCGGTGCGGGCTTTGTCAATGTTGATGARAATATCTGACGGTTTACCAGAAGTTAAAGAGGAAGACACTCAATGAGTTTGGCAATTTTAATCGGTATTTTTTTGGGTGGATTGATCATCGGCATTCCRGTGGCGGTGACTTTGGGCTTGGCGTCTTTGGGTTATTTGTTAARTGCTGATATTCCGTTGGCGGTGATGCCGCAAAAAATGTATGCGGGCATAGACGTATTTGTTTTGCTGTGCATTCCGGGGTTTATATTGGCCGGTAATTTAATGAATAGTGGCGGCATAACTGAGCGGATTATACGTTTTGCCAACGCCATGGTGGGGTGGGCGCGCGGTGGATTGGCGCAAACCAATATTGTGGGTTCTATGTTGTTTGGCGGCATTTCGGGCACGGCGGTTGCCGATGCAGCCARCWWKKRTKRSATSAWGAWWYYGRGMRYSAAWWRRKSCGKYWAWMMGKYKGMKKYKTYSKCKSMRAWTWYSRSMGYWTCMYCGACCGTTGGGCCGATGATACCGCCGAGCGTGCCGATGATTATTGTTGGTTCTTTGTCGGGTATATCGGTGGGKAAAATGTTTTTRGCTGGTGCCGTGCCGGGTGTATTGTTGGGTTTGGCAATGATGGTGACGACTTATATCATTGCGCGTCGGCGGAATTTTCCGCGTCAAGAATGGCAAGGTTTTGCTGAATTGGGCAAATCCTTCTTTGGGGCGATTTGGGCAATTGCGATGACTGCATTGATTGTTGGCGGGTTGATGAGTGGCATTGCCACGCCGACCGAAACCGCGATTGTGGCCAGTGTTTACGCGTTTATGGTTGGGACGTTTATTTATGGCGAATTGAAATTTAACATGCTGCCGAAGATTATCATCGACAGTGCAGTTTCATCCGCCGCTATATTGGCGTTGATTGGTTTTGCCAATGTATTTGGCTGGATATTGGTATCTGAGCACATTCCGCAAATGATTACTGATGCCGTGATGTCGATCACTGACAATAAATTTTTGGTGATTTTACTGATTAACTTGCTGCTGTTATTTGTTGGTATGTTTATGGAGACGATTGCAGCGTTGATTATTTTGTTTGTGCCCTTGTTATTTTTGGCGCAAAATGTCGGGGTTGACCCATTGCATTTTGCGACGTTTGCGGTGTTGAATTTGATGATTGGCCTGACCACGCCGCCGGTGGGGGTGTGCTTGTTTATCTGTGCTAACATTGCGAAATTGCCGTTAACGCCGGTGATCAAAGCCATTGCGCCGTTTTTGCTGACCAATATTATTGTTCTGCTATTGGTGTCTTATATTCCGGCTTTGTCGATGTGGTTGCCTGAACTTCTTTKGGGGTGAGTGAATGGGTGTGAGGTTTACTGAATGCACGAAAGTTTGGCATTAAACATAATCAATAGAATTTTTATTTATGACTGGTAAAAAAAGTAATTGAGCCCATATTTAGAACAATAAGTTCTACATATAATAGGTGTTCAATGACAAGCGTAAAATTATCAAAAAAACCATTATTAAAGAAAAAATCTTTCTGGATAAGCATTGCGGTGATTGTTGCTGTTTTGGCGGCTGGCGGCCTTAAGGTGCTGGATACCAAAAACAAAGTGAAGGGCTTGTTTAAGCTCAATAAAGTTTTGCAAGAGCAAAATTATTATATGGCTGAGTTTGAATATAAAATGCTTGGCATTCTCTATGATTTGGACAAAGGCGAGTATTTAGAAGCGTTTTCTTTATTGGACAAATTGTATGAGCAATTGTCGACTAAAAAGGGTTTGATAAAACTACCTGATTTTAAAGATAAGCAGGAAGAATTGGAATTTTACCTTGATTTGCAAAATCCAGAAACGGGTGCGTTTTTTGATGCTGACTACCCATGGGTTGTTTATCATGGGCCGACTGAGAATGTTTTGAAGAATATTGATGTGATTTCCAAACAGCTTGGGCGACCTGTGAAATTGCATTACCCATTGAAATATTTAGATAATATCAACACGCCAGAAAAAGCTGCAGCGTTTTTGAATGATGTGTCTACGGTTGGGTGGCTTGTTTCTATGATGCCGCAAACGTCGTTTCATTTTGCTAGGGATACGCTTAGCTTGGCCAGAGATGTTGAAAATTATGACGTAAATAAATACGACATGATCATTCAAGAAAGCCATCTATATGAGTTTTCACCTGAGTGGCGGCAGGCTTTTTTAAACTGGTTTTATGAGTTTCAAGATGCTGAAACTGGTTTATGGGGGCCGAAATCAAGCAGTGGTGAATTGTTGAAGAAAGATTTGAACAATAGTTCATCAATTTTGAAAACATTTGTAGACAAATCTGGGAACAGTATTCATGCGGATTTTCCGTTAAGATATCAAGATGCATTGYTTCAATCGGCGATTGACGAATTTGATGCGGCTATGCCAGATGAAGATGATTTAGATGTCATTCATGAGTGGAATTTGAAGACACCCAAAACACTTAGAATGATTACCAGATATTTATGGGCTGGTTTGTCGTCTGAAAATAAGTTGAAATCAAAACAGCTATTTGAAGAGTTTGTTAAGGTTAAATTTGATCAATTTTACATCGCCAAGGATGGGGCTTTTAGCTATTACCCCAATGCAGATGCCGCGACATTGGATGGTAGTGYGGGCTCTGGCGGTTTGTTGATTTTAAAAGAGCTTGGCGCGACATCAACTGAAGTTCAGACCAAGCTGTGGGGTGCGCCTGAAACCAATATAACCAAATCTGATGTGGTGGAAACCACTGACATTTCACCTGCTATATTTAACCAACTTGCAGACATTGAGGGGATTAATTCGTTTCGTATTTATAAGGGCATGCCAGATTATAAAGATTTGAATTCGAATATACTGGCGATTGCGTATTTTGACAAAAATATCATTCCTGATGTTATTGATCTAACTCAGAAAATGAAGCATTGGTTAGAGGTAACGCCACAGACGATGGGCAATTGGGTGGTAAAATCTGATTTAAAACAAAGAATAGATGCTTTCAATTTGGAAGATGCGCCTATTTTGGGTGAAGGTTTTTCTTTGGAAAATGTGAATGCTGAATTTAAGGCCAGCGAAAAATTAGTGGTGATTGGCTTTGATTTACTTCAAATCCCGAAATATAAAACTACTTTTTTGGTGCTTGGCAGTTGAGTTGCAATCTAAAAATTGAATAGGTAAGTATGATTTGTTTTGGAGTGGCGTGTTGTTATGATGGTTGGCTCACTGTAACATATGTAAAAATACGCAGATGTGGCTTTAAAATATGAGGTGAACGAATGGGCATGAGATTTGATGGACAAGTGGCAATTGTGACCGGTGCGGGCAATGGCTTGGGGCGCTCGCATGCGTTGGAGTTGGCGCGGCGTGGTGCGAAGATTGTGGTCAATGATTTGGGCGGTTCGGTTGGCGGCGAAGGTGGCTCGATGAGTGTGGCTGAGCAGGTGGTGCAAGAGATTATTGCCGCCGGTGGTGAGGCGATTGCGGATGGCGCTAATGTGACTGATGTTGCGCAAGTTGAGGCTATGGTTGCGGCGGCAATGGACAAATGGGGTCGGGTTGACATATTGGTCAATAATGCAGGGATTTTACGTGATAAAAGTTTTGCGAAAATGCCGCTTGATGATTTTAATCTGGTGCTTGATGTGCATTTGAGGGGATCTACCAATTGCACGAAGGCTGTTTGGAACATTATGCGCGCGCAGGGTTATGGCCGCATTGTTATGACAACCTCTTCAAGCGGGCTGTATGGTAACTTTGGGCAAAGCAATTATGGTGCAGC
>NVSL01000019.1 GCA_002401215.1 Flavobacteriaceae bacterium
GGAATGACACCTGTTTTTTGTGCGATTACCCATGATAAAAACGGACAATTATTAAACACCAATGCGGATACAATCGCCTCAGAAATTGCGATTGGGATGTCTAAGAAATATGATGTTTCGCTAATTTATACTTTTGAAATGAATGGAGTTTTAAAATCAATAAAAGATAAGAATTCTGTAATTGAAAATATTGACTCGAAGAGTTACGAAAACCTAAAATCAGAAAATATTATTGCTGATGGAATGTTGCCAAAAATGGAGAATTGTTTCCACGCATTGCAACAAGGAGTTTCCAAAGTATTGATTGGAAATCCAAGCATCATCAACAATAAAAATCAACCTTACACAACTTTAGTTTTATGATTGATAAACTGACAAATAATGCCATTGCCTTATTAAAAAACTTAATCCGCACCCAATCTTTTTCACAAGAAGAAGAAGGAACTGCCGCCTTGWTTGGAGGGTGGTTTCATTCAGAAAACATTCCGTTTAAAAGGAGTGGAAATAACATCATCGCTTACAACAAACACTTTGACAAAAGCAAAGCAACCATCCTCTTAAACTCGCACCACGACACGGTAAAACCAAATTTGGCATATACCAAAGATCCGCTGAATGCACATATTGAAGATGGTAAATTATACGGATTAGGAAGCAACGATGCCGGTGGATGTTTGGTATCATTAATAGCAACTTTTACTTATTTTTATCCGCAAGAAAACTTAAAATATAATTTTGTAATCGTAGCCTCTGCCGAGGAAGAAAATTCTGGAAAGAATGGATTAAACAGTTGTTTGTCGCAACTACCAGAAATAGATTTTGCCATTGTGGGCGAACCCACTTTGATGAATTTAGCCATCGCCGAAAAAGGTTTGGTGGTTTTTGATGGCGTGGTAAAAGGAACTCCGAGTCACGCAGCGCATCCGAATGAAGACAATTCTATTTATAAAACGATGAAAACTTTAGAGTGGTTTCGAAATTATAAATTCGAAAAAACTTCGAAATCTTTAGGTGAAGTTAAAATGACAGTCACTCAAATAAATGCCGGAAAACAGCACAATGTGGTTCCTGCAGAAACGCATTTGGTGATTGATGTGCGGGTAAATGACAAGTATTCGAATCAAGAAGTGTATGACATCATAAAAGAAAATGCTCCCTGTGAAGTGACTCCGAGATCGCTGCGATTGAACTCATCATCCATCAACAAAAATCATCCAATTGTGCAAGCAGGAATTAAAATAGGAAGAGAAACCTATGGCTCTCCTACCCTATCAGACCAATCAGTTTTGAGTTGCCAATCGTTAAAATTAGGCCCTGGAGATTCAACGCGTTCTCATTCTGCTGATGAATTTATTTATGTGGATGAGATCGTGGAAGGGGTAAAATTATATGTTGAATTGTTGAAGCGTGTAGTTGAGTAAATGACATATGTCATTCTGAATTTATTTCAGAATCACATAAAATAAAATTTTATAATGAGACCCTGAAACAAGTTCAGGATGACGAAAAACAAAATTAGGGCTGCTGATAACGATTAAACAAATCAACAGTTAAACAATTAAACATAGTAATATGAAACTTTGGGATAAAGGATTTAGCACTGACAAAAAAATAGATATTTTCACAGTTGGAAACGACAGAGAATTAGACCTCATCATTGCAAAATATGATGTGATTGGAAATATTGCACACGCAAAAATGTTGCATAAAATTGGTTTACTTTCTGATGATGAAATTACATCATTAGAAAAAGAACTCAATAACATTGCAAAAACAATAGAAGATGGAACGTTTACCATCGAAGATACTTTTGAAGATGTGCACTCGAAAGTAGAGCATATCCTGACAGAAAAATTGGGAGATACGGGAAAAAAAATTCATACGGCAAGATCTAGAAATGATCAGGTTTTGGTAGATATGCATTTGTATTTAAAAGATGAATTGACAGAGATTAAACAATTATCAAAAGCATTTTTTGATTTACTAATCGGCCTTTCAAACAAATATAGAGAAGTTTTATTACCTGGATATACACACCTTCAGGTTGCGATGCCATCCTCTTTTGGAATGTGGTTTTCTGCCTATGCCGAAAGTTTGATAGATGACATTTATTTTCTAAATGCTGCTGAAAAAGTGACTGACCAAAATCCGTTGGGTTCTGCTGCCGGATATGGAAGCTCATTCCCAATCGACAGAACTTTAACCACCGAATTGTTAGAATTTGAAACTTTAAAATACAATTCAGTTGCCGCACAAATGGGAAGAGGGAAGTTAGAAAAATCAGTTGCTTTTGCCATGAGTAGTATTGCAGGAACCTTGTCTAAAATGAGTATGGACATCTGTTTGTATATGAGTCAGAATTTTAATTTCGTTTCTTTTCCTRACGAATTGACTACGGGCTCTAGCATCATGCCTCACAAGAAAAATCCAGATGTATTTGAATTAATCAGAGGGAAATGCAACAAACTACAAGCTTTACCTTTTGAGTTAACTTTAATCACCAGTAATTTACCGAGTGGCTACCACAGAGATTTACAATTGCTAAAAGAAGGAATTGTTCCTGCAATTCAGACCTTAAAATCTTGCTTAGAAATGATTACTTTTTCGTTGGAGCAAATAAAAGTAAACACAACTATTTTAGATGATGACAAATACATTTATCTTTTTAGTGTTGAGGAAGTGAACAAATTAGTTCAGAATGGGACTCCGTTTAGAGATGCTTATAAAATAGTTGGGAAAGCAATTAGAGAGGGTGATTTTAACCCAGAAAAAACGGTAAATCACACGCACGAAGGCTCTATAAATAATTTGTGCTTGGATGAGATTGTTGAGAAAATGGAGAAGGCTTTGAAAGGCTAAATCATAAAAAAAACTTCTCGATACATTTTTTATTCGTGCCTCATAAAAAACACTCGAAGTGACGAAGCTAACTTAAAAAAGATTCCATCTCTATAGCCTATTGGGATTGTTTGTAAAGAAATCTTCGCGAACGAAAAATGAGTGTGAAATCTCTCTAAAAATATTACAGCCACAATAAGTGATATAATTGTCTTAGAATCCTAAGGCTATTTTTTCTAGCTGCTTTTTATCGAGAATTACGATTGATTTTCCGTGTAAAGAAATCAGCCCTTCTTTTTTAAATTCGGACAACAATCTAATTGCCGATTCTGTTGCTGTACCAATTACATTTGCAATCTCTTCTCTAGACAAATGTACATCGATGGCATCCTCATCATCTTCACCAAAACGATCATCTAAAAAAAGTAAGGTATGTGCCAATCGCTCACGCACCGATTTTTGCGCCATATCTGTTAAAGACATGGTTGCTTCTTTTAAATCTTTGCTCACAGTTTTAAAAATATCTAGCGAAAAATCTGGGTTGCTTCGCAACATTTCAAATACCTCATCTTTTGAAATAAAACAAGCTGACATATCTTCTAGTGCAGTTACAGAAAGGCTTGTAGGCTCTTCACCAATTACAGATCGGTACCCTAATAATTCTCCATCACGCACAAATCGAACAATCTGGTCTTTACCATTGCTACTCAATTTTGTCATTTTACARTTACCTGTACGCACACAATAAATACCTTTTAAGTGAACTCCTTCAGCAAAAATCACTTCACCTTTTTTAAAANNAMGTWMNNTGATWKANGATCGGTAATATGTGTTAATTGATCATGAGTAAGTTTATTAAGTGAGTTAAACTTTTTGATAATACAAGATTGACATTTGCCCATGGGATAGAATATTAATTGACAAATATACTTTAAAAAAATGATAATTGTCATGTTTAAAGTTTTTGAAAATAGCCGACCTTTACGCAAATTTTTTTGAATGAATACCCACACTTGTTTTCATTGCGGACTAGATCATAGCGATTCTGAAACCATCATTTCACAGGAAAAAAACTTCTGTTGCAATGGCTGTAAAACGGTATTTGAGATTTTAAATGAAAATGATTTAACTTGTTATTATGACCTTGAAAATGCTCCGGGAARAGTTCCTGAAGAAATAAAAGGAAAGTATGATTATTTGAGCAATCCAAAGATTGCAGAAAAATTATTGGRGTTTGAAGATGAGCAAACTGCCATCATTTCGTTGCACATTCCTTATATTCATTGCAGTTCTTGTATTTGGATTTTAGAAAATTTGCAACGATTGAATTCTGATATTAGCTCATCGCAAGTAAATTTTCCTAAAAAAACGATTCGTATTATTTATAGCAACAAAGAAAATGTGCTAAAAAATATTGTTGAATTGTTGAGCTCGATTGGATATGAGCCGTACATCAGTTTGGAAAATGTTGAAAATGGCAATTTAAAAAAGAAAGACAATTCGCTGATTTATAAAATTGCTGTTGCCGGATTTGTTTTTGGAAATTCGATGTTTATTTCGTTTCCAGAATATTTTGAAGTGGATGAATTTTGGCTCAACCAATACAAACCATTATTTAGGTGGATGTTATTTTTCTTTAGCTTACCTGTCGTATTTTATTCGGCTAGTACTTACTTTTCATCAGCTATAAAAGGATTGCGGAAAGGAATTTTAAATATTGATGTTCCTATTTCTTTGGGAGTTGCTGTTTTATTTATCAGAAGTACGGTAGAAATTGTTTTCCACTTAGGACAAGGTTATTTTGATAGCCTCTCCGGATTGGTTTTCTTTTTATTGATAGGGAAATTCTTTCAACAAAGTACCTACAACTTCCTTTCTTTTGAACGCGATTACAAATCGTATTTTCCAATTGCGGTGACCAAAATTACGGATCAAAAAGAAGAATCGATTCAAATTCAGGATTTAGAAAAAGGAGATCGACTCTTAATTAGAAATCAAGAATTGATTCCGATAGACAGTATTTTAATCAATGGTAATGCGATGATTGATTACAGTTTTGTTACGGGTGAAGTGACTCCCGTTCATAAAAAATCTGGAGATAAAATATTTGCTGGCGGAAAACAATTGGACGGAATTATAGAAGTAGAAGCTATCAAAACTATGTCGCAAAGTTATTTGACACAACTTTGGAGCAACGATGTTTTTGCGAAAAACAAAGAAGATGATTTTAAAAGCATTACAGATTCTATCAGTAAAAATTTTACAATTGCTGTTTTATTGATTGCGACAATTTCTGGTGGATATTGGTTTTTTATCGATACTAAAATCGCCATAAATGTTGTTACGGCGGTGTTGATAATTGCGTGCCCTTGTGCCATTGCATTATCAGCTCCTTTTACTTTAGGGAATATGTTACGAATTTTTGGGCGACATAAATTCTATTTAAAAAACGCATCAGTTATTGAAAATATGGCGAAAATTGACAGCCTTATTTTTGATAAAACAGGAACACTCACAAGTACCTTAGCGCAACAAATTTCTTATACCGGAATTGAATTGTCAATATCAGAAAAGCAAGATATTACTGCGATTCTTAAAAACTCAAACCACCCATTGAGTAGAATGTTATATGATTTTTTAAAAACCAATAGCACCTTTACCGTTTCAAATTTTGATGAAATTCTGGGAAAAGGAATTCAAGGGGTTATTAACAATTCGGCTTATAAAATCGGATCCAAAAAGTTTGTAATTGGTGATGCACAAAAAGATGATGACACGGCAGTTTTTATAAGTATCAATAATCAATTGAAAGGAAAGTTTACTTTTCAAAATCAATATAGAAATGGAATTTCTGGGATGTTTAAAAAGCTAGCACATCAATTCAAATTGACTATTTTATCTGGTGACAATGATGGAGAAAAAAATAAGCTAGAGCAACTTTTACCTAAAAATACAGAGTTTATTTTTAATCAAAAACCAGAAAACAAGTTAGATATTATAGACAATAAACAGCAAAAAAATCAAGAAAAAATAATGATGTTTGGCGATGGGTTAAACGACGCTGGTGCATTGGCACAATCTAATGTTGGAGTGGCAGTTTCGGAAAATATCAATGTATTTTCTCCAGCTTGTGATGCTATAATTGATGCCTCTGTTTTTACAAAGATTCCACAATTTTTAAAATTAGCAAAAGGAGCCATCAACGTCATCAAATGGAGCTTTGGTTTGTCATTTATTTATAACATCATCGGACTCTATTTTGCTGTAACAGGACAATTATCACCAATAATAGCAGCAATTTTAATGCCTTTGAGTTCTATCAGCATTGTTATATTTGTAACCATTATGACTAATTTTATTAGTAGAAAACTTTCAGTTTCAACCGATTAATTTTTTTGTTTTGTATATTTTATCTAATTTTATAAACGTGAAACCTTACTAGCTTTCATATAATTTTAAAAACATGATATTTATCATGTTTTTTAAAAGGTGAAAAAGTATTTTTGTTAATTATTTGTTAATGAGTATGAGTGTAATTTATGTCTTAATATCTGTGAGTCTAGCCTTAGCGCTAGTCTTCTTTTTTATCTTTATCAGATCTGTAAAAAGCGGACAGTACGAAGATACTTACACTCCTTCTGTTAGAATGCTCTTTGACGATGAAGTCAAAAATAAATCACCTAAAAAACCAATCACTAAATCTAAACTAAATTCATAAATTTTATGGAAGTACAACAATTTTACTATGACAACAAGATTGTAAAAAACTTTGTCTATGCAACAATCCTTTGGGGATTAGTTGGTATGACAGTGGGGCTAATGTTAGCCTTTATGTTTTTATTCCCAAATTACACAAGCGGTATTTCTTGGTTAAGTTTTGGTCGTTTGCGCCCATTACACACCAATGCTGTAATTTTTGCCTTTGTTGGTAACGCTATGTTTGCTGGTATTTATTATTCAACCCAACGTTTGTTAAAAGCGAGAATGTATAACGATTGGATTAGTAAATTTCACTTTTGGGGATGGCAATTAATTATTGTTGCTGCTGCAATTACACTTCCTTTAGGATACTCAACCAGTAAAGAATATGCCGAATTAGAATGGCCAATTGATATTGCAATCGCTTTAGTTTGGGTAGCTTTTGGTGTAAATTTAATCGGAACAATGATTAAACGTAGAGAGCGTCATTTATATGTTGCAATCTGGTTTTACTTAGCAACATTTATTACTGTTGCTGTCTTACACATCTTTAATAGTTTTGCATTACCAGTGAGTTTTATGAAAAGTTACTCGGTGTATGCAGGTGTTCAAGATGCGCTAGTACAATGGTGGTACGGACATAATGCCGTTGCATTTTTCTTAACAACTCCGTTCTTAGGATTGATGTATTACTTCGTCCCTAAAGCGGCAAACAGACCTGTATATTCTTATAGATTGTCTATCGTTCATTTTTGGTCGTTGATATTTTTATACATCTGGGCAGGACCTCATCACCTATTATATACCGCTTTACCAGAATGGGCACAAAACTTAGGWRYYGYATTTTCAATWATGTTAWTKWTSCCKTCYTGGGGTGGTATGATCAACGGATTGTTAACCCTCCGCGGTGCTTGGGATAAAGTTAGAACGGATCCTGTTTTAAAATTTATGGTCGTTGCAATTACTGGTTATGGTATGGCAACTTTCGAAGGCCCATTGTTATCAATWAAAWATKTWAATGCVATTGCDCACTWTACCGATTGGATTATHGCWCACGTACACGTTGGTGCTTTAGCATGGAACGGATTTATGACATTTGGTATGATTTATTGGTTGGTGCCAAAAATGTTTAAAACAAAATTATACTCCTTAAAATTAGCAAACACTCACTTTTGGCTAGGTACATTAGGTATTATTTTATATGCATTGCCAATGTATGTTGCAGGATTTATGCAAGCTACAATGTGGAAACAATTTACTCCGTTAGGAGGATTAGTTTATGGTAATTTCTTAGATACCGTTACGCAAATTATGCCAATGTATTGGATGCGTGCTATTGGAGGTACAATGTATATTATCGGAGCATTTATCATGCTTTACAATATTGTTAAAACTGTAAAAGCTGGTAGCGAAGTTGAAGATGAATTGGCTGAAGCACCTGCTTTAAAGAAAATTATTAGTGGTCGTTTAACTGGAGAAAACTGGCACAGAGTGTTAGAGAGAAAACCTGTTAAATTAGCTATTTTGGCAACCATCGCTATTTTAATTGGAGGTGCTGCACAAATACTTCCAACCATTTTTGTGAAGTCTAATATCCCAACAATCAGCAGTGTAAAACCTTATACACCTTTAGAATTAGAAGGAAGAGATTTATACATTAGAGAAGGTTGTGTTGGATGTCACTCGCAAATGATTCGTCCATTTAGATCAGAGGTTGCCCGTTATGGCGAATACTCAAAAGCAGGTGAATTTGTGTACGACCATCCATTCTTATGGGGATCAAAACGTACAGGTCCAGACTTGCATCGTATTGGTGGAAAATATAATGACAGCTGGCATTTGAATCACATGTTCGATCCACAATTAATTTCACCGGGTTCAATCATGCCGCGTTATCAATGGTTGATTCATGATAAATTAGACTATTCTGATATTCAAGATAAATTGAAAGTAATGGTAACTTTAGGAGTGCCTTATTCTGAAGAGGACGTTGAAAATGCTGTTGCTGATTTAAAATCTCAAGCATTAGATATTGAAATCAACTTGTTAGGAGATCCTGTTTTTGCTGAAAATTATGCAGCAGATAAAGAAGCGGCAAAAGCTGCTGGTGAAGAGTTTATTCCTATAAATCAAAAAGAAATAGTAGCAATGATTGCCTATTTACAACGATTAGGAACGGATATTAAAGTTAAAGAAGAATAATATGTTAAAATTTATAAAACATCACATGACAGGAATTGATGGGATAGAAATTTACCCAATCATATCATTACTCATTTTCTTTACATTTTTTGTTGTACTCTTTTTTTGGGTGATGACAGCAAAAAAACAACATGTAGATCACATGAGTAATTTACCATTCGATTCATCAACTAAAAACGATAACCAAACATTATGAAGATAAAAGGATATTTTAGAACAGCGATATTTGCAATCATCGTATTTGCAATATTATGGTCTTTACTAGACCTAAGCATGATAGATTTAGTAGATCAGCCTTTATTAATTTTAGGATTTTCAATTCTATTGATAGCCATATTATTTAATGGAAAAATCGTAAACAATCTTAGAAATACAAGAGCTGATAATTTAACAGCAGATCAAAAAACTTCGCAAAACGATTGGTATAAAAACTTGATGAAAAGTTTGACCAAAACAAAACCAATTGAAGAAGAAGAGGATATTTTGATGAATCATACGTATGACGGAATTCGCGAATTAGATAATGATTTACCGCCATGGTGGGTTTATAGTTTCTACCTCTCAATTATATTTGCAATTGGATATTTAACCTATTACCATGTTTTTGATGGTGATGATCAAGTAGAATTATTCAATCAAGAAATGGCACAAGCCAAAATTGATGTAGATGAATATAAGAAAACTGCAAAAAATTTAATTGATGCTTCTACGGTTGAGTTGCTAACCGAAGCTGGAGATTTAGAAAGTGGTAAAACCATTTTTAATATGAACTGTGCTGCGTGTCACCTCATGGATGCAGGTGGTAGTATTGGCCCAAACCTAACCGATGAATATTGGCTTTTAGGTGGCGGAATTAAAAATGTATTTACAACAATTTCTGATGGAGGTAGAGACGGAAAAGGAATGATTCCTTGGAAATCTACCTTAAGTCCAGCAGAAATTGCACAGGTTGCTAGTTATATTTTATCGCTTCAAGGCACAACGCCTGCGAAGCCAAAAGCTGCTGAGGGTGATCTTTGGGTTGCCGAATAAGATTAACTAATAAATAATTGATATTTATAACTGCACTTTGAATTCAACTCAAAGTGCAGTTATACTTTTAACAAACTACTGTTATTATGTCTGTTCAAAAAGACGAATCATTTAGAGACTCTATTGGTACCATTAAAAAAGATGGAAAACGCCAATGGGTTTTTCCTAAAAAACCAAAAGGTTTTTTTTATAGGTACCGAACCTATGTCAGTTGGTTTTTATTGCTGAGTTTAATTTCTGCTCCTTTCATTAAAATTAATGGGAATCAGTTTTTGTTGTTCAATATTATAGACAGGAAATTCAACATCTTTAGTATTCCTTTTTGGCCACAAGATTTTTACCTTATCGTATTATCAATGATTATTGGTGTGGTATTCATCACCCTATTTACAGCTATTTATGGTCGTATTTTCTGCGGATGGATTTGCCCTCAAACCATTTTCTTAGAAATGGTATTTCGGAAAATTGAGTATTGGATAGAAGGTGACCGAACAGCACAAATGAAGCTTGCGAAACAAGATTGGGGTGGAGATAAAATAAGAAAGAAATTGCTGAAATGGTTTATCTTCTTCTTGGTTTCATTTTTGATTGCCAATGTTTTTCTCGCTTATTTTATAAGTAGCGATGAACTTTTAAAAATTGTTACTGACAACCCTAAAGATCACGTAAGTACACTTGTTTCACTACTAATTTTTACCGGGGTTTTCTATTTTATCTTTGCTTGGTTTAGAGAGCAAGTATGCATTATTGCGTGTCCTTACGGACGTTTGCAGGGTGTATTATTAGATAACAAATCCATCAATGTTGCGTATGACTACAAACGTGGCGAAGGTGAAAATGGTCGCGGAAAAATTAAAAGAAATGAAGATAGAGAAGCTGTCGGAAAAGGAGACTGTATAGACTGTAATCAATGTGTTGCCGTTTGCCCAACAGGTATCGATATTAGAAATGGTACGCAATTAGAATGCGTAAATTGTACCGCTTGTATTGACGAATGTGATCATATTATGGAGCAAGTTAATCTGCCAAAAGGATTGATTCGCTATGCATCTGAAGATAATATTGCCAAGGGAGCTAAGTTTAAATTGAACGCGAGAATTAAAGGATATTCTGTCGTATTAATTGTCCTTTTAATTGCCTTAACTACCATGTTATTTCTTCGAACGGATGTAGAAGCTATCGTTTTAAGATTGCCTGGGCAGTTGTATGAAACCAAAGAAAATAATATTATTAGTAACGTGTTTACTTATAAGTTGATTAATAAAACAAATGAAGATATTGAAAATATTTCCTTCAAATTGATATCTCACGATGGAGAGGTGAAATTAATAGGACACAAAAATTTTGTTTTATTTCAACAAGAATTATTGAGCGGCACCTTGTTTATTGAGATTCCGAGAAATAAACTAAAAGACGCAAAAGAGAAAATTAAGATTGGTGTATATTCTAACGGAAAGTTGATTGAAACTACCAAAACTAATTTCTTAGGACCGAGGAGTTATCGATAATAAAACGAACTGTCAATTCGTTCCGATAGTTATCGGAACCGCTCAGTGACCGAATAAAAAATAATAAAATATGAAAATAAATTGGGGAACAGGAATCGTAATTGCAATGGTATTGTTTATGAGCTTTATACTCTTCTTTGTTGTAAGATCTGCAGCTCCAGAAAACAGGTATTATTTTGACGAAGAAGATTATTACAAATCATCATTAAAGCATCAAGATGTTATTGATAAACTAGAAAAAACCAAAACATTATCTMYWWRAGTWMRMMYYACKMAMYNTCRAAACTGGATTTATTTTAGAGTTCCCAAAAGAAATTAATAAAGAAACAACAGGGACAGTTTATTTTTTCAGACCCTCAACCAACGTGCTAGATTTTACTATTCCGATAACGATTACTGACAATAAAATGATTGTTGAACATGATAATTTAGTTGCTGGAAAATGGAATATTACAATTGATTTTAAATCAAATTCTGAAGATTATTTAGTCAAACGATCCCTTACCTATTAATGGTATTCTCGGCACTCATATTAGGATTACTCGGTAGTTTTCACTGTATCGGAATGTGTGGTCCAATTGCATTCGTACTGCCTCTAAACAGAGAAAACAATCTTAAAAAAGTGCTGCAAATATTCTTGTATCATTTTGGCAGACTCCTTACCTATTCTTTTATCGGACTCCTTTTCGGACTCGTAGGAAAAGGGCTATTCTTAATGGGATTTCAACAACGCATCTCCATCCTTGTCGGAGTTTTAATGATTGTTATTGTTCTTATTCCTGCAAAAATTTTCAACAAGTTTAATTTTTCAAGACCTTTATATTCCTTTGTCGGGAAAGTAAAATCTAACTTAGGAAAACTGCTCAAACAAAAATCAAATAGAGCATTATTTAGTATCGGAATCTTAAACGGATTCCTTCCCTGCGGATTGGTATATATGGCGTTAGTAGGTTCAATTGCAACGAGTAACGCAAGCATCGGAGCGTTGTATATGTTCGTCTTCGGATTGGGAACAATCCCGTTAATGACCACCGCAGTTTATTTAGGAAATGTCCTTTCAATATCTGTACGAAATAAAATTCAAAAAGCGATTCCTGTTTTTGTGGTGATGATTGGCATCCTATTTATTCTTCGCGGAATGGGATTGGGAATTCCTTATATTTCTCCTTCGGATGCCGCACTTACGATTAGTAATAATCCTGCTGAGTGTGTAGAAATTGATTCACTGAATCAATAAAATCCAAAATACAAATACTCAAATTCCACGTCTTTGCGAGAAGAGAGGAACGAACGACGTGGCGATCTCATAATTCCAGTTTCAATTCAACAGATAACTGCGGTCATTCTTCCCTCGTTAAGACGGAACAGAATTTTCATTGCGAGGCACGAAGCAATCTCATTCTTGGTTCTACCATACAAAAAAAGCAACCTCTAAATCAAAAGAGATTGCCACTTAATATTTTATTTACCAGAAAATATTTAAGTAAATATTATGAGATTGCTTCGTGCCTTGCAAATGCAAACAACCATTAACTATCAACCAATAACCAACCTAAATCATATTCAAGTTAATCACTTCTTGATTTGTCAACGGTCTGTGATGACCTCTTGGTAAATTTTTCTTAGTCAATCCTGCAAAAATAACACGATCTAGTTTTACAACTGCATATCCGAAGTTTTCAAAAATCTTACGTACAATTCTGTTTCTACCAGAATGGATTTCGATTCCAATTTCGGTTTTCGGTTGTCCTTCTACATATGATATAGCATCCACAAAAACCATCTTACCTTCTAGCATAAAATTACCTGCAATAGTTTGCATATCTTTCATCGATAATTTTTTATCTAAAGATGCGTGGTATAATTTTCTGACATTGTGTTTTGGGTGTGTCAACTTCTTCGCCAAGTCGCCATCATTTGTAAACAATAACAAACCTGTGGTGTTCCTATCCAATCTGCCAACTGGATAAATGCGCTCTTTCGTGGCACTTTCAATAATATGCATCACCGTTTTACGCCCTCTATCATCCTCCATTGTGGTGATCATATTCTTTGGCTTGTTCATCAAAACATAGCGTTTTGTTTCGATAGAAAGTACTGCGCCATCAAAACGAACTACATCATCTTTCTGAACTTTGTAACCCATTTCGGCTACAATTTTTCCGTTTACCGTAGCATTTCCTGATGCGATATAAACATCCGCCTCACGACGAGAACATATACCAGCATTGGCAATGTATTTGTTTAAACGGATTCCGTCTGCAACATTTTCCTTTTTAGGACTTGTGTTTGGCTTGCGTTTAAAAGTTTTTACGTTTTGTGGATTGGGACGAAAATTTTTAGTTTTCATCTTTTTTACCTTAGATTTTGGAGGAGTTTTTTTAGCGTGTCGTCCTCTCGACGAGTTTTCTCTTGTTGCCATCTTAAAAATAATTTTTGGCAAAGATACTTCTTATTTTTTGATTTACGATTTACGAATTATGATTTGGAAATTATAAAGGGCAATTCGTAAATCAAAAAATAAAATTAAGTGTTTTAATAAATCATGAAGTATGATATTTGTTATGTTTTAGTTGAAATATATAAGATAGTTTTGTTGCTTACAAAATTAAAATTATGTCTAAAAATAGAGAGTGCCTTGTTTGCAAAAAATCATCTACTGAAACACCTGTCACAAAATTTCATTATCAAGAAAGTGAATTTTATATCTGTCCACAACATATACCAGTCTTAATTCACAAACCACAAGAATTAGTGGATTTATTAGATGGTGCAGATAAATTACAAGGAGGGTAATGAATTACGATTGATGAATTACGATTTGGGATTTAAATTTCGGTTAGAAAAGAATTATATTCTTTCAAATCAATCTGCCAAAAAATAAATGGAAACTTTGTTTTAGATTCCTGTACCTGTTTTCTTTTGTTCTCATCAAAGTATTCACCGTATTTCAATTTATACTTAAGTTGTAAATAGTCAGTCCTTATTTCAATAATTGTATTTTGCACATCATCTAATACGTTTATATRATCCTGATATGTAGCATTATCATCAACATAATAAAACACCTGAGTAATAGGATTCTTTGATAATTTCTCTTTGAGAATTTTTTTTAATTCTACTCTAGATATTATTTTATTATTAAGAAACATAGCCTGTTCMTCAATCTTCAATAAAACTGTATTGTCTTTATTAAATGTTGATTGTGCAGGTTCAAGAAGGGCAATTTCTTCATAATCTTCATAATCAGAAGTTACAATTTCTAAGCCTTTAATTCTTGACTCCTTATAATTATTTTTTCTTATTGAATCTCGCTTTTTAAAATATTCGCTTCTTTTATTTCGGTATTCATCCCTAATAGATTTTTCTAAAGGACGCATCAACATAGAAAGTCTATTAACCTTATCATACTCACTCGATTCTAACAAGTAACTAACTCGCTCATAACCTGCAAACTTTAGTTGCTCTTCTACAAATAGAATATCTTTCATTTTAATATTTCTATCCGCAATTATAAAATGGCTCGTATAAATTTCTTCATATATAGAAGGCATAAGAATTTCCAAATAAAAATCACTGTCTAAAGAGATTATTTTATCGTTATAATTTGTAGTTAATTTACCATCAATATATTTTAAATAAACAAAAAAAGTAACGGGATCATTGTTCTGAAACTTACTAAGCATTCCTTTCCCAATAGGCAAATCAGTAATAAACCTTTTATCATTTAACAAATCAAATACGGCTTGCTTTTCTTTACTCCTTTTAAATATTGAAATTAATGTATCAGATTCAATATTAAAAAGTTTTAACTCAGAAGGCGAAATAGTATACTTAGAAACAAAATCGCAATTGTTACTTCTAGCAATAAAAAGATCGCTCTCAATAAAATAACGCATCGTATCATTAGGATTCGTATATCTGGAGTAATTAATAAACTTACCATCTTCAATTTTAATTAAGGAGTGAGAAGTAATATTATTTGTAACATCTTCATGAATCCAATATCCTTGAATTTCTTTTTTTGATGAACAGCTAAACAAAAGCAGAATAATGATTCCTAAAACAGTCTTTTTCATTATTTAAATTTTAATCTAAATATATCAAAATTTGTTACAATCTAGAAACTTGGCTTTGACTATTTTTGTTTTTTATTTTAATAATCCCAATAAAATCTAATCCCAACATAATGTAGTAGGTTGGATCAATTTCGAACCATCGCACACCTCCAAAATTAGCGCGACTTCCATATTTATGATGATTATTATGATAACCTTCTCCCATCATTRAAAAATCAAAAGGCAATAAATTTTTTGAGGTATCATTTACTTTAAAATTCACATATCCATAAATATGCGCAAACCAATTGATGATGACTCCATGTATCGGCGCCATCAAAATAGCGATTGGTAAAAACAACCATTGCCACCATGCTGTTGCAAAAAACAGAAAGAAAGTAACATAAGCTGCTACCCAAAGTATTCGTGAAATTCGAGAGCTTGCGAACTTATCAAACGATTCCCATTGCGGAACATTCTTGGTAAACTTATCAGCAATTTCAATTCTTTTTTGATTGATATCTTGGTAGATATTTTTGGTGCGCCACATCATCGCGAATAAATTTTTATCGTATTTTGGTGAGTGCGGATCTTTTTCTGTGTCGGCATAGGCATGGTGCATTCGGTGCATTACTCCATAACCATAAGCGCTTAAATAATTAGAACCTTGGGTGAGCCAAGTTAAGAAAAAACAAGATCTCTCTACAAATTTAGACATTGTAAATGTTTGATGTGCTGCATAGCGATGTAAGAAAAACGTTTGAAAAAATAAGCCTGAATACCAAAGGATTACGATAAAAATAAAAACAGTCATAACAAAGATTTTGTTTTACAAATTTCAATAGAAATAAGTAAAAAAACAATGAACCTATGTTAAGTAATTTGCTTTCTAATTCTACTAAGTGACTGCGGTGTAACACCAATATAGGAAGCTATATACTTTAGGGGGATCTCTTTAATAAGGTTTGGACGCTCGGTAAATAAATTGAGGTATCGCTGTTCTGCGGTGTCTACCAACAATGAATAAGTTCTTTTAGATTTTAATAAATAAAGCCCTTCAGAAACCAAACGCCCTATCAAGTTTCCTATTTGGGTTTGCTCATATACTTTTTGTAAATCTGAATACGAAATACTCAATAAACGCGTTTCGGTAAGGGTTTCTACTTGATAAATTGAGGGAGTCTGTGTTAAAAAAGAATCATAAGCACTTATAAATTCGTTTTGAAAACTAAATCCAAATGTCATTTCATCCTCGTCATTTTTAGGGATTACCAAACGAACAACACCTTCTTCTATAAATGATATGTAATTTTCTACTTCTCCAATTTTTGTCAATATTGATTTTTTAGGAAACCTTTTTTTATGCAATTTCGATGAAAAAAGATTCCAATCTTCATCGTTTACCTTGGTAATGGTTTCAATATAGTCTCTAATATTTTTCATCAAAAACAAAGGTAAAAATGYTTACGCCTTGTAGCAAACATTTTTACCTTTGTTAWTAACTGATTTTCATTTTTAAAGTTATTTCTTCCCAACAACTTCTTCCAAAATTTCACCATCAGCGCCAGAAGGAGGTTTTGTGCCCATTAAATGAGCTAAGGTAATTGCGATGTCTTTAGGTTCTATTTTTCTGTTAATGGTTTGTTATTTCATTTTCCATCCAGCAAAAATTACAGGAACATACGAATCATACTCCCATGGTCCACCATGATTTGTTGCTACAATTTCTCCATCAAAATCATTAAAATAATATTGTGGACTCAATAAAATTAGAATATCACCAGAGCGTTTGCTATTAAAATTTCTGATTGCTTTTCTGTTTAAATACGTATCTGGTAAATGATTATTTTGCAATTCTGAACTTGTAATTGCAGTTGCGATTCCTTTAATTGTCATCAATTCATTGGCGATTGCTTTTTGCACTACTGCCAAATCCAATCCTTTTTCGGCAATCACTTTTTGATTTAAATAAACATACGGCGGAAAGAAATCAAGAATCAATTCTTGCCCAATTCCAAACTCCTTTTTCAATTTCTCAATAGATGGTTCTTTATCCCATTTGTTTGGAGATACATAATCAGAATCAATTCCGTGCTTATTTAAAAAACCTGCAGCTTCGGGTCCTCCGTGGTCTGCAGACAAAATAATTAAAGTGTTTTCTAAGCCTACATACTTATCAACATAGGCAAATAAATCTGCCAACGTACGGTCTAATCGCAACATATTATCTTCGGCTTCTAAGCTAGATGGGCTAAATAAATGCCCCACATAATCCGTAGAAGAAAAACTAATAGCTAAAAAATCTGTGGTATCATCTTTCCCTATTTCTTCTCCTTTAATCAACTCTTTTGCAAAGCTGAGTGTTAAATCATCTCCCGCAGGAGAGTAAATTAAAAAGCTATTAAAATACTTTCCTTTTGCTGATCCATAGCTATGCGGAAAAGTTTTTCCAAATCCTGCTACGTCCATTTCCCACTCATTGTCATCTTCATCACCATACATATAGGTTGATTGCTTATTCAACAAGTTCCAAGACTTACCTCCAAACATTTTTGCAGGATATTTTTTACTATTCCACTTCTCTGCCCATTTTGGATACGCATCGTAATAATACGAACTTGTAATAAACTCGCCATTTTTTTAGAGAACCAAAATGCCTTACCGGTATGTCCTGCCAAGGCAACTGCCCCTCTATCTTTTACTGAAACTCCGAATATTTTAGCTTTTCCATTTTGTTTTAGGTTGAGTTCATCACTAAAAGTAGTGACCATAATATTTGCTGGCGAGCGTCCATCGGTAGATGCTAATTTTTGAGAAGTATCTATTTCAGTATCCTCATCTATATCGGCTCCTTTAGATAAAATATGATAGCGAGGGTCTTCTATATTATAGTTTAATTTTCCTGTTTCACGGTCGAACCAAACGTTCGAAATCATTCCGTGTTCAGAAGGATCTGCTCCTGTTGCCAAGGTTGTATGTCCAACAACAGTCTCTAGTTGATTTTATTTATAATCTTCGTAAAAATAATATATCTTTAAAGAATAAAGGTATTTCAATTATGACAATCGTAAGAAAATATCAATCTTACACATCAAATCATTTCCAAAATGTTTTAAAAAGCAATTTGGAATTTTACCTTCGGAAGTAAAAAAAACAGAAAGTTCTCTTTTGCTAAAGAGACAGCAATCTTTCGATAATTACCGAAGTATCAATCAACATCAAACTAAATATGCCTGCAAAAATGAGCAGCTTTAATAAGTTGTGAAGGATGATATAACGCTGTTTTGTGTGAGACCTCCACAGCAAAAAAATAAATATCAGCAAAGAAAACCCAGCAGCATAGAAATAATATTTCATCCATCCTATTTCTGGATATTGCCACAACAAATAAATCGGAATCAGAATTAAAATCAGCAAAAAAGTGCTCAATTTTTTAATAAAAACTTCTCCATATTTTATCGCAACTGTTTGATTATTTACTAAAATATCACCATCCATATTTTCGAGGTTTTTCATCAATTCTCGTATCAATAATAATAGGAATAAGAAAACCGCATGGACAAAAATAATACTTGAAAAATTCTTGTAATAAACAAACACCGCAAAAAATGGAAGTATGGTTAGAATCGCTGCGGAGATCAACCCTATAATCGGAAACTTCTTTAATTTATGCGAATAAAACCATATCAAGAAAATATAAATCGCAAAAAATGCCGATGCGCGCCAAGACACTAAATACGCCAAAAAGACGCCGATAAAATTTAGCAAAAAATAAATACTCAGTTTTGTTTTCTGACTTACATAACTATCAATCTTAGACTTAACGGGTCTATTGATTTGGTCTTTTTCTTTATCATAAAAATTATTGATAATATACCCCGAAGCAATCACACAAACGGATGCCAACACAATAAAAAATAAATTAAAATCGAATAAGACATGTGAAAGTGATTTGTGTGGAGAAAAAATAAATATCGCTGCCAAATATTGAGCCACCACCAACGCTAAAATATTATAACCGCGCACCACAGAAAACAAGCTGAAAATTTTTAATCCGAATTGTTTGAGTGTAGTATTATTCGACATTTAAATGAAAATAATAGAGATTTCTACCTACATAGAAATAACAGTTAAAATCTATAAACCAATTCTAATTTATATTTTTTTAGGATTTCTTTTGCTTTCGCGTAATCTTCGGTAAACCCAAGGATATAACCTCCACCACCAGATCCGCAAAGTTTTAAATAATACGCATTGGTGTCAATTCCTTTTTGCCATAACGAATGAAATGCAGTTGGAATCATCGGTTTAAAATTAGACAAAACAACTTTTGATAATTGTTTTACATTCCCAAATAATGAATTGACATTTCCGTGTAAAAAGTCTTCAATACAAGCATCAGTATATTTTGCAAAATCTTCATTTAGCATTTTTCTAAAACCTTCGTTTTTCATCTTGTTCATAAAGATATTCACCATTGGTGCAGTTTCTCCAGTCATCTCAGAATCTAACAAAAAGACAGCACCTCTTCCCTCTTTTTGAGATGGAATACCAGTAGCTTCTAAATTGTCTTTAGAGTTGATTAATATTGGTAAACTAAGGTAAGAATTCAACGGGTCTAAACCAGAACTTTTTCCGTGAAAAAACGATTCCATCAAAGAGAAAATTGCTTTTAACTTTAGCAACTTTTCTCTGGTTAAATTTTCTAATACGGTAATTTTATCATCAACATATTTATCGTAAATCGCAGCAACCAAAGCCCCTGAGCTCCCAACTCCATATCCTTGTGGTATGCTAGAATCGAAATACATTCCGCGGTCAATATCTGTTTTAAATTCTGACAAATTAAACTGAACTAAATCTGTTTTTAAAGTCAATAAATAACTGTAAAATTTTTGAAGATTTTTGTTTGATTTTTCTGCTTCAGCAGCTAATTTTTCTGAAACTTTTAACGCTCCTTGATATGAGTTGTACGGTATCGCCAATCCTTTAGAATCTTTGATAATTCCGTACTCACCAAAGAGTAATATTTTTGCATAAAATAAGGGTCCTTTCATATCTATTTAATTAACAATGAATGATTAAAAATTAATAATTTATTGTTTAGATGATTTTACAATAGTAACTAAAATTTTCAATATTTCGGTTGATTTTTTCTGAAACTTTTCAAAAGTCATCTTACTGATAAACTTTGTTTTATACAACAACTCCAACCAATAATCTGTTTCATTTGCCTCCTTTAAACTGATTGACATTTTATGAATAAAATCCGGTTTGCTCTGAGCAAATTCTGCTTCTCTCACATTGGCGCCAATCGAAGTTCCAAATTTTAATAACTGTCGCGACATCACAAATTCTTTTTCAAGAACCAATTCTTTGTAGAGGTTTACAATGTCAATAGCAAAATCAAAACTTTTTTCTTTAATAATATTTCTTCTTTTCATAACAGCAATTTTTAATTATAAACTTTTCCTTTTAATTATTCATTTTTCATTCTTCATTAACACCGCTCCTCTACCAACTCCATCTTCAATATACTGATTATTCTGACAAAATTGTTTTAATTCTATATCAACAAATTTTGCAATAGTCTCTTTTTCAGATGTTGGAAATAGTAAATGAACATTGGCTCCTGCATCTAAAGTAAAACAGACATTCGAATTTATTATTTCTCTATACTCCCAAATTTTATGAATGATTTTTAAGGTATTTGGTTTCATCAAAATAAAATACGGATTCGATGTCATCATCATTGCATGCAAGGTCAAAGCTTCACTTTCTACTAAATTTACAAATGCTTTTAAATCTCCTGATTTTAAAATGGATTTCATTTTACTAATGTTCTCTTCAGCTTGTTGAAAGCGGTTTTCTGCAAACGGATGCCCAATCATTAAATCATGACCCAGCGTACTGCTCACTTGTTTTTCACCTTTATCAACTAACAAAATTGTGTCTTGATAATTTTTAAAATTTGAATGAACTTCATCAGTAAATTCTACTCCATACAAATTAGAGCTATCTTTTATTTCTTGATGTTCTCCCCAAACTACGACTTCTCCTTTTACCGATCTGCATGCCGACCCCGAACCTAATCGTGCTAAAAAGGAGGCTTTTTTGTAGAAGTATTCGTCAGATATTTCTGAATTTAATTCTTTTTCAAGACTCATCACACACAATGCCAAAGCGCTCATTCCACTTGCTGAGGATGCGATTCCAGAACTATGCGGAAAAGAATTTTCTGATTCTATTTTAAAATCAAAATCTTTTAAATAGGGACAGTATTTTTCTATCCGCTTAAAAAATGTTGCAATTTTTGGTTTAAAGTCATCTTTCTTTTTTCCTTCGAAATAGATATCGAAAACAGGATGAGATTTCTCGTCCCGATAACTATCGGGAGCGCTCAAAATGACATTCTTACTAAACGACAATGTTGTGATTGTATGGCAAGCATCCAAGGTAAAACTGATAGAAGTGTTTTCTGGAATTTGAGGTTCTCGCTTTCCCCAATATTTTACCAAAGCTATGTTACTCGGAGTTTTCCAAGTAAAGGAACCTTTAGTAAGTTTTGATGTATCTATTGATCGAGGAATAAAATCTTGTTCTATCAAGGTAAATTGTTTTTGCAAAGATAATGAAAATTTGAAGTTGAAAGCCCGAAGTTAGAAGTACAAATTAGCAAGGATGATTTACGAGGTACGAAGTTGGAATCTTATATTGAAATTTGATTATCTTATTTGGTGTTTGGAATTTGTTTTTTGGAATTTGGGGATTTGGCACTTCTTAAATATAAAAAGTACATTAACAATTAAACAATATAAAATGAAAAAAAGAACCCTAAATTTATTAATAGCTATAATTATTTTAGCTGTGACTATTAGTTGTGATAACGATAATGATCCTACCAATAATGTATGTGAAAATAATTATGTAACTGATTTAATCACTACTGCTTTTTCAACTGCAAATGGTTATGATGATTTGCCAGAATGGATGGATTTAGAAACACACGAATATGAAATTCAAATTAATGCAGATGGCGAGATATGTAGTGTAGGCTATCAAAATCCAAGTACATATACAGGAGGATATACTATTGAAATTATTAACAATACAAATGCTTCTGCAATTGATTATTCTGGAACGCATACCTTTTCACAAACAGCTTTAGATTATCAAACCATAACTCCAGTGCAAGTATCTAGTGGTGATTTTATTACTGTTAAACGAACCATTTTACCTGGGTACACCAATTTAAATGAAACCTTAGGGCGTGTTTTAAGACCTACTAATTTAACAAATATAGCGTATCCTGTAACACAAGGAAATGTGGTTTTTCAAGGGTCAGTATTTTATGGAGCAGGAGGTCCTATAGCTAATATTGCTCAACCTTATATTGCTTTAGGTTTTAAAGTGAATTAGTTTATAGTCATTTGTAAGTTTTATTTTCTTTTCTTGAATCTTAAAATACTACTTTAATTACTATACCTTAATCCATTAGTATCAATTAACAAAAAAAGTAAAATCCTCATCAATTAAGATGAGGATTTTACTTTTTTGTCATTCCTACGAAGGCAGGAATCCATAATTTATCGTCTTTGCGAGGAGGTACGACGTGGCAATCTCATGATGACAATTTCGAAATCCATCAACAGATCGCCACGTCGCTCGTGCCTCACTTCTCGCGAAGACGTCTTTGCGAACATCGTGAAGCAATCTCATAATGATGTAACAATTTTTAATGAGATCACTTCGTCTCTCCTCCTCGCGATGTCAACAATAATTTTTTAAGACAACCCAGAAATAACTCCATTATCATCAATACTCATATTGGTAGATGCCGGCACACCCGGTAACCCCGGCATACGCATCATTTTTCCTAAAATAGGAATTACAAATCTTGCACCCGCTGCTATTTCTATTTCGCGAACCGTAACTTTAAACCCGGTTGGTCTTCCTCTTTTTGTTTCGTCGTCAGAGAAAGATTTCTGCGTTTTTGCCATACATACTGCGAAATTATTAAATCCTAATCGGTCGATTCTCTTTAAATTTAACAATGCTTTTTTATCGAATACCACTCCGTCTGCGCCGTAAATTTCGCGGGCAATGGTTTCAATTTTTTCTTTCATTGGGTCATTCCAATCATRAATTGGTTTGAATTGCGTTGCTTTATTTTCAACAACATCCACCACTGCTCTTGCTAAATCTTGCGTTCCGTTTCCTCCTTTTTCCCATCCTTCTGATTTTACGGCTTGCACTCCTAATTTTGCACAGGCATCTTTTATGAATTGCACTTCTTCATCCGAATCAGAAATAAAAGAATTGATAGCAACCACAGGCTCAATATTAAATTTTCTAATATTTTCGATATGCTTTTCTAAGTTTTCAAAACCAGCTTTAACGCGCTCTAAACTCGGTGTGTTATATTCCTCTTTCTTCGCACCACCATGATGACGTAAGGCTCTGATTGTTGCCACCAACACCACCGCTTTTGGGTTTAAATCTGCTGCTGCACATTTAATATCTAAGAATTTCTCAGCACCTAAGTCAGCACCAAAACCAGCTTCAGTCACTACATAGTTAGATAACGACAATCCCATTTTTGTAGCGATAATTGTATTTGTTCCCTGCGCAATATTAGCAAAAGGTCCTCCGTGAATAATCGCAGGATTCTCTTCTAAAGTCTGAACTAAATTCGGTTTAATGGCATCCTTTAATAAAATTGCCATCGCATTTTCGGCATTTAAGTCACGTGCAAAAACCGGTTTTTTATCAAACGTAAATCCGATAAAAATATCACCTAGTCGTTGTTTTAAATCTTTAAAATCTGTTGCCATACACAAAATTGCCATCACCTCAGAAGCGGGTGTAATGTTAAATCCGTCTTGTCTTGGAATCCCGTTTGCGGTTCCACCCAACCCGATTGTGATATCACGAAGTGCTCTATCGTTCATATCAATTACACGTTTCCAAAGAATCGTTCGCGCATCAATATTAAGGTTTCCAACTTTTGCTTGCAGGTTGTTATCAATCAAAGCTGACAATAAATTATTTGCTTTTTCGACTGCATTAAAATCACCCGTAAAATGTAGATTGATATCTTCCATCGGCAACACTTGTGAGTATCCTCCTCCGGCAGCTCCACCTTTAATTCCGAAAACAGGACCCAAAGAAGGCTCTCTTAAAACTACGGTTGTTTGCTTCCCTATCTTGTTTAATCCTTCCGTCAACCCTATAGAAACAGTGGTCTTACCTTCACCTGCAGGAGTTGGAGTTAAGGCTGTAACTAAGATTAAATTATTGTTTTTTATTTTTGATTCGTCAATTAAACTCAACGGTAATTTTGCTTTATACTTACCGTACATTTCTAAATCATCTTCTTCAATATTTAATTTTGATGCAATATTTTTGATGTGAATCATGGTTGCTGCTTGCGCAATTTCAATGTCTGATTTATATGCCATTCTATTTTTATTTTAGGATGCTAATATACGATTTCGGAATTATTCAAAAAATGACAAATGTTAGTTTTAACAAAGCTATAACACCTGTGTAAATCAATCAAAAACAAGCATTTATAATCCCCTTTAATAAATAGTAAAAATCATTGGCATTTCCTATTGGAAATTATATATTTGCACGTTTAACAAAAATGAAAAATTAAATTAGATTAGCATGCAGAATAAAGGACTTATAAAGTTATTTGCAATCCTTTTTGGATTGGTGAGTTTGTACCAATTATCATTTACTTGGTTGGCAAACGGTGTAGTAGATGATGCAAAGGAATTTGCAATTAACAAGGCTGGTGATGATGTTGGGCAAATAGCTAAATTTGAAAGAGCTTATTTAGATTCAGTTGCCAACGACACAATTGTACCAATTTTACATTTTACGTACAATGACGTTAAAGACAAAGCCATGAACTTGGGCTTGGATTTAAAAGGAGGAATCAACGCAACATTACAAGTATCAGTTAAAGATATCTTAGTAGGATTGTCTAACGACTCTAAAAACGAAGTGTTTGTAAAAGCATTAAACGATGCTGCTATTGCAAGAAAAACAAGTAGTAAAACTTATTTAGACTTATTTTTCGAAGCTTTTGAAAAAGAAAGTAATGGCACGGTTAAATTAAGTGACCCAACTATTTTTGGAAACAAAACGTTTCAAGGTAAATTTAGTTTTACGGATGATAACGACGTTGTAAAACCAATTATACAAGACCAAATTGACGCGTCTATCTCAACAGCATTTATTGTATTGAGAAGTAGAATTGATAAATTTGGAGTTACACAACCAAACATTCAACGTATCGGAAACTCAGGTAGAATCTTAATTGAATTACCAGGAGCAAAAGATATTGATCGTGTTGAAAAATTATTACAATCTACAGCCGAATTACAATTTTGGGAAGTATTTACAAATATTGATGTTCAAAATTTCTTTATCGAAGCAAATCAAAAAACAGCTGAGTTATTAAATACTCCCGAAGAAGAAAGTACCGAAGCTACAGAATCAGAAAACATTGATGATTTATTAGGGTCTGTAACAGATTCAATTAAGGCTCCAACAAAACAAAACAATTTATTTTCTTACTTAAGTTTAAACTACGCACAATCTGAACAACAAAAAAGTTCTYKAWKMRSKYKGKSYSYSSKKSTMSATWSTGCRRGRSTWRRSARCMKSMKKKSSMKKWRWKMARKGMGWKSAYKKTWRCSWAYASAWKWKYSWWATGCTAAATTTTTATGGGATGCAAAATCTAACGGAGACGTTTTAAGCTTGTATGCTATTAAAGGAAACAGACAAGATGTTGCTCCAATTGAAGGTGATGTAATTGATGATGCAAGTCAACAATTTGACCCTTACACTTCTCAACCAGAAGTAAGCATGACTATGAATAGTTATGGTACAAAAGAATGGGCAAAAATGACAACGAAGAATGCCAATGGCGGATTTGT
>NVSL01000020.1 GCA_002401215.1 Flavobacteriaceae bacterium
TTTTGAGTGCCAGCCCCATTTGCTTCAGGTTGTTTTGACCCCATGAAGAGTATACATTTTGTACTCCCTAACTCCCTCGACCAGTTTTCTAATTCAAATAAAATCATTTCCCCAATTTTTTGACCTCTAGCTTCAGGAGAAACATACATTCTTTTAATTTCCATAGAATTAAAATTATATTTAGAGATAGCTCCACAAGCTATTGCTTTGTCTTTTTTTAAGACCAAAACAACAAATTTTAAATTGGAAATATTATTAAATTGAGATAGGGGATGAGTTTTTCCATCTCTTTTTGCAAGATCTGAATTCAGTAATYRTMSRRRTTTKCWAMAMYMMWSGKYYKTWRWWTTTSKTYTWRCKMTTYKTMYMRKAKKTKKKGSYSGGCTWCAWKSMMRTGAAACGTCAAAATCAATTCAGTTTCAATAACTGAAATAAGTTCAGCACATGTTGACTTTATTATCTGATAAGCGAAGTACGTCTTTTTTTATGAATAAGTCAAATAATCAATACTGCAAATTGAGACTGAAAACTGTCAACTTTTTCACTCTTCTTCAGCTCTACTTAAAAAAGCTTCAGGCAATGATTTCTTTGTTTTTACGCCTAATTTTTTAATTTTTTCTACGCTGTTAATAAGGTTTCCACGTCCGTCAACCAATTTGTTCATAGCAGAGGAATAATCTTTTTTGGCATCGTCTAATTTTTTACCAACGCCTTTTAAATCTTCTAAGAATCCTGCAAATTTATCATACAATGCACCTGCTTGTCGTGCAATTTCCATCACATTTTTCTTTTGATCTTCTTGTTTCCAAATAGACGAAACCGTGCTCAATGTAGCGAGTAGGGTAGATGTGGTTACCAAAACCACATTCCTATCAAAAGCTTCTAAATATAATTTGTCATTTTCGTTTAAGGCAATTAATAAAGCGGCCTCGATTGGCACAAACATCAACACATAATCTGGGGCTTTGATGCCGTATAAATCTTGATACCTTTTGTCTCCCAACTCCTTAATGTGTTTTCTGATACTCAGCAAATGTTTCTTTAAACTTTCGGCTTTATCGGTTTCATTTTCGGCGCTATAATAGCCTTCATAAGCAGTTAACGAAACTTTAGAATCTACAATTAAATGTTTATTATCTGGTAAATTGATAATAACATCGGGTTTTTTTAAATTGTCATCTTCATCGCGATATCCTCCTTGAGTAGAATAATGAACTCCGTTTTTAAGCCCCACTTTTTCTAGGATAATTTCTAGCTGAACTTCTCCCCAATCTCCCTGCGCTTTAGAATCTCCTTTGAGGGCATTGGTCAAGTTAATTGCTTCCTTGCTCATTTGCTGATTCAAATCTTTTAAGCCTTCCAATTGTTCTTWTAAAGCAGAATGCATTCCAAAACTTTCTTTTTGTGACTTTTCAACCTTTTCTTCAAAGGCAATAATTTTTTTCTGAAGAGGATTCAATAGTAAATCTAGATTCTCTTTATTTTGTTTGGTGAATTTATTAGAATTGGATTCTAAGATCTCATTAGCCAACAACTTAAATTCTTTGGTAAATTTCTCTTGAAGATTTTCTACTTCCTCTTTTTGTTCTTTTAATTTTACTTCTAAATGTTCTTGATCAGAAATTTTTCTAGTCAATTCAATAGTCGTCGTTTGGTTTTCTTTTCTTAGGATTTCAATATCTTCTTGCAATCGATTGATAGTCTCAACGCTATCAGTATTGCTATTTTTTTGTGCAGACAATTCAGCATTTAAAACAGATGTATCTTTTTCATGACTCAGTTTTGAAATCATTTTACCAATAAAAAATCCTATTGCTAAAAATACAAGTGCAACAAAAAGGTAGATTAAAAGCTCAGACATAATTATTTAATTAAAGGTGATTAATTGGTATCCTTCACTTTGATACTCCACCAAAACAGTTAAAGCAGACAATGCCATTTGCACATTTTTATCTAACTGTTCTGGCATAAATTTGTTGTAAACAAAAGATTGACCGCATACATATGTATTGACATTTGCATTTTTTAATGCTGCCAAAAGTTCGCTGTTAGGGTTGTCATTCTCATATTTGTCTTTGAAGGAATTGTTATTCAAAACATCTTTCGTTGCTTTTCCGTGCAGCACCACAACTATTTTWAAATTTTCTAAAGGCACTCCGGTTTGCGTRYSMWYAWWWAWAWMAMRMRYAWYWKKRWTRRTTWSYKKWKYYAYTYTWKYMATRYMTTYSYYRKYKRWWKMWRCAKCAWRARKAMTWWKRWARACTTTGTCATTTTTTAATAATAAATCTGGATTTTCGACCGTAAAGGTTTGACCAAAATCTTGAATTATAGTTTTATTTTGAGAGAAGAGTGAGATGCTTACGAATGCGAATACTAATAAAAGTGATTTTTTCATTTGAGTAAATTTTAGTTTATAAATTTAAGAGTTTTATATTTGCAAGCATCATAATTTATTGAATTATTTATTCTAAAATTGAAGATTTGAAAACCATATCAAAATTTATATTCACAACGCTATTCGGATGGAAAGTCGTAGGAGATTTTCCAAAGAACCTTAAAAAATATGTTGTCATTGGAGCACCTCACACAAGTTATTGGGATTTTGTTCTCGGCATGTTTGTTAGAAGTATTAAGTCAGAACGCATTAATTTTATTGGTAAAGCATCGCTATTTAAACCACCCTTTGGAGTTGTTTTTAAGTGGTTGGGAGGCACTCCTGTAGACAGATCAAAAAGTAATAATTTGGTAGATGCTATTGTTCAAGTTTTTGAAAGTAAAAAAGAATTCCGTTTGGCATTATCCCCAGAAGGAACTCGCAAAAAAGTTGACAAATGGAAAACAGGGTTTTATTACATTGCAAAAGGAGCAAAGGTTCCTATTGTAATGTTCACGTTTGATTTTGGCAAAAAACAGGTACTACTTTCAAAACCATTTTATCCAACAGATGCTATTGAAGCTGATTTTAAATTTATCAAAGATTTTTATAAGGGTGTAAAAGGGAAGTATCCTGAGCAAAGTTCGTGTAGCTAAATTCACCAATTAATACAAAACAAAAAAGCCTTAACAATTAAGTTAAGGCTTCTTTTGTGATCGCGACAGGATGGTAGATCCACAAAGGCAGGGCAAACTCACACTTTAAATAGTATTTCTAAAAGGTGCTATTAACTTGTGTTTTCTTTGTAAACCTCGTCAGTTTGATCCGATAGCTATCGGATGAAATTTTGATAGAAATTTTGTATCGAGAACTCGTTTTTAAACAAAACACCATTCTCGATAYATTTTTCGTTCCTCAAAACACTCGAATTGACGAATATTCTCTAGTATTTTATTTTAAAAAAAAAGTGTGAGTTTGCCCTGTCCACAAAGGCTATACTGTACAATCATAAAGCCTAATTCGCTATGCTCAAATGATTTTTCATACACTAGATTTTTACAATTTCATTGCAAAATATAGTGCACAAAAAAACCCAACACTATGTGTTAGGCTTCTTTTGTGATCGCGACAGGATTCGAACCTGTGACCGTCTGCTTAGAAGGCAGATGCTCTATCCAGCTGAGCTACGCGACCATTAGAAAAAAAATGCGGAGAGGAAGGGATTCGAACCCCCGGTACCCGTAAAGGTACAACTCCTTAGCAGGGAGCCCCGATCGACCACTCTGGCACCTCTCCATTATTTTTTTATTGCAAAGAACTTATTTTTGCGAGTGCAAATGTAAGTATTCCATAAACAAAATCACAAGCTTTTTTTAAGATATTTGATAAATATTATTTCATTTATTCTGGGTACTCTATTCTGAGGTGATAAATGTTTTTCAATTTCTTTTTTAAGACCTTTTTAACCAGCTCAATATCTCTAAAAGTAATGTTGGCATTGATAAATTGTTTATTCTCCATTTGCCCAGAAACAATCTTCTCAATTAAAGTATCAATTGCTAATGCTGTAGGTTCTTTTAAACTTTTTGATGCAGCTTCAGCAGCATCGCACATCATTAAAATTGCGGTTTCTTTTGAAAACGGAATTGGACCTGGATATCTAAATTTATCAATATTTACTGTATCTGGATTCATCTTCTTTTCTTGAGAATAAAAATAATACACTAAACTTGTACCGTGATGTGTTCTAATAAAATCGATAATCCTATCTGGTAATCCATGTTTTTTTGCCATTTCAATTCCATCAATAACATGATGAATAATAATGCTGGCACTATCATAATTCGTTAATTCATTGTGCGGATTTACACTCGTTGTCTGATTCTCGGTAAAATACATCGGATTGGTTA
Source organism: Flavobacteriaceae bacterium (assembly GCA_002401215.1). GTDB lineage: Bacteria > Bacteroidota > Bacteroidia > Flavobacteriales > Flavobacteriaceae > Urechidicola. The sequence continues at coordinate 4,285 of NVSL01000020.1, forward strand.
ATTTCCCAATATCATGATATAAAGCACCCGTTCTAACCAACATGGCATTGGCATTAATTTCATTTGCAACAGCCTCTGCTAAATTGGCGACTTGCATAGAATGTTGAAATGTTCCTGGTGCTTCYTCAGCCAATTTCCGAAGTAGGGTAGAGTTGGTATTTGACAATTCTAATAAGGATACATCTGACACCAATCCAAATAAACTTTCGTACACAAAAATGAGAAGTGTAGATAAAAATGCGAGGACACCACTAAAGGCAAATAATCCGAAGTAAAACCAATTTAACTCCTTAATATTTCCTTCTTGTATAATGGTAAATGCCACATAGGCAATCATATAAATCAAGGTGATTTGTGAGATTGAAATAAACAAATTCACCCGCTTATACAATTCAGAAACTGTTAATATAGTTACCATTCCTGCAATAATCTGTAAGAAGATAAACTCAAAACTATTGGGTACTACGAAGCCTAAAAGAAGCACAGTTAGCACATGAACAAACAGTCCAAGTCTTGCATCGAAAAAGGCTTTTAAAATAATTGGTAGCGCACAAAGCGGAACAGCATACACATAGGTTGCGTCGTATTTTACTACCATGGTTATCAAAAACACCATCAATGCAACATTGATAAATATGAGGGTGGTTTTACTATTATTTTCGTAAATCTCTGGACGGTATTTCTTTAAGAAAAGTAAGATCATCAACAATGCCAATGCTACTAAAATCGAATATCCCAACAGCACCCAGTTGTAATTTTGTTCACTCCAAATTTTAGATTCCAGCTCGTTTTTTAAGGTGTCTAGAATGGCTAATTTTTTTCCTTCAACAATATCACCTTTTAAAATAATACGTTCATTTTCGGTGATTTGTCCTGTGACATAAGATATTTTAGCAATCTCATTTTCTTTTACTTTATTAGTAAAATTACTGTCAAAAGAAACATTAGGCTTTACTATTCTTGAGAGAATATTTAATAAAAGAATACGGTTTTCAGCTGCTTTTAAATCTGTTAAATTATCATTTAGCAATTCTAATAAATGGCTTGAAGTTACTAAGTTAATAGGTAGTATATCCAAGGCCTCAACTCCTTTTCTAATCGTTATAAAATCAGTTGTATTTTTAATATTCTGCTCGCTTTCTCTATCGATAAATCCAACGTCATAAACTTTGTTAATGATTGATAATCCAATATTTTTTACTAAATCATTTCGATCATCTATAGTTGAATTTTTTTCTAAGGCATCAAGAAAATTTTGTTTTACACTTGCAACGATTCCTTCGTCATATTCAAAATACAAAGTTGCATTGTCTTCAATATTTTTCTTTTCTTCTTTAATTTGAGCCGCTGCTTTTTGAATAGCAAAACTAAATGGCGCATAATAATTTTCGTACTGCCAAGGTTTACCTTTAAAATAATTATATTTAAATTTCCCTCCTTTTGGGAATAAAAAAACAATCAACACTACCGTAGCGATATATAAAAATATTTTATATATCAAAGTGTGATTTTGGAGCAGTCTATTCAAAATTTTCTTCATACATCAAATGTAAAAAATAAAAACCTACTTCGCTATACATTTTTTATTCCTTCCTTTTTTTATAAAAAACAATTGAAGAGAGGCTAGCATAAATCATCAACTAAAAAAAATAGAACGAATCATTTTAATTCAAGATTTTTTTTTATTTTTAACATTGATATTTTAACTAACTAAAATCACATTATTATGAATGAAATGGTCAACCCACCAAAAAATTATTTAGTCCAATCTATTCTTGTAACCATCTTTTGCTGTTTGCCATTAGGAGTTGTAGGTATTGTTTTTGCTGCTCAAGTAAATTCTAAATTTGCTGCAGGTGATGTAGATGGTGCGAATCAAGCATCTGCTGATGCAAAAAAAATGGATGAAATATGGATTAATAGTAGGAATTATTAGTTATGCTTTATACATGATATTCATTTTCGGAATGGGCGGTTTAGCAATGATGAGTGGTGAATTTTAAAATAAAACCTAAATACATAGGATTGCTATCAGTCGGTTTGATTGTAGCAATCTTATATTATTTTATAAATCCGAGTTTTAATTTCTTTCCTAGATGTCCGCTCTATTCAACTACCGGTATTTTATGCCCAGGTTGTGGAAGTCAGCGCGCACTACATGATTTTTTACATTTAGATTTTATGGGAGTAGTAGGACACAATGTTTTATTCTTATTCGGAATAGTTGTGCTACTCTATCATTTTACAATCTTAGGATTGAATACTTTTTTCTCTAAAAATTATTCTAATTTGCTGTATCACAAAAGGACTCCCATTATAATTCTGATTATTGTGGTTGTATATTGGATTCTGAGAAATATCCCGATATATCCGTTCAATCTTTTGGCGCCAGATTAAATCTCAATATCCTTATCATAAGGAATCAACTTGAGTATGTGTTGAATCACCTCGATACGTGCCGAAGTTTTACGATTTGCTTTGATGATTTTAAAAAGCTGACCATGTTTTGCATTGGCAAACATTTTGTTTTTGTAATGTGTATAATCTTCCCAAAGCTCTTGTGCTTTTTCATCTACCGAAGACATTTTCCATTGTTTTAAAGGATCTGCTTTAATATCTGCAAAACGTTTTTCTTGTTCTTTTTTAGAAATTGACATATAAATCTTGACCAATCGCGTTCCAGATTCGGTAATCATTCGTTCAAAATCATTTACCTGATTCATAAAGATTTCATGTTCCTTATCTGTACAAAAATCATTTACAGGCTCAACAACCGCTCTGTTATACCAACTCCTATCAAAGAAAACAATTTCACCTTCTTTAGGGAATTGATTCACATAGCGCTGAAAATACCACTGGGTTCTTTCTTCTGATGTTGGTCTAGATAAGGCAACGATTCTAAAGTTACGAGGGTTAATTCGCTCAGTTGCTCTACGGATTGCTCCACCTTTTCCTGCGCCATCTCTTCCTTCAAATAAGATGATGATGCGCTCATTATTTTGAATTGCCCACGTTTGCAATTTGATCAATTCTATTTGTAATTTTTTTAATTTCTTTTCATATTCTATATAGCGAAGGGTTCTCGAATAATTCAAAGAACTTTTAGAAAATAGGGTAATCAAACCCTTTTGGGAGTTTAATTTTTTAAGTTGATCTGCTGAAAATAATATCTCCTCCATCATTAATCTATATTAGTATTAGAACGAAAATAACGCATCACGATATTTGGGTCGGGGAATAAGTTGGTGAGCGATTCATCTTTATCATCATATTCAAATTGCGACAAAACATAGCGCATACTTTCTAAGCGCGCTGCTTTTTTATCATTTGCCTGAACAATAATCCAAGGGCTATAATTGGTATGTGTTTTACTAAACATCCTATCTTTATACGAGGTATATTCATTCCATAAAGTTTGTCCTTTTTCATCTACAGGACTAAATTTCCATCGCTTTAAAGGATTTGCCAAACGCGAATCAAAACGACTCTGTTGTTCTTTTTTATTGATAGAATACCAAAACTTTATAATAACAATTCCGTCTTCATATAACATGTGTTCAAATTCTGAAACTTGCGACATAAATTGTTTGTATTGCTGTTGGTTACAAAAACCCATTACAGGTTCTACAACCGCTCTGTTGTACCAACTACGATCAAAAAACACAATCTGCCCAGGGTTTGGTAACTCTTTAATATAGCGCTCAAAATACCATTGACCTCTTTCAATTTCGGTAGGTTTGGTCAAGGCTACCGTGCGCATAGAACGTGGATTTAAATGTTCAGAAAACCGTCTGATATTGCCACCTTTTCCTGCGGCATCTCTTCCTTCAAAAATAATAGCAACTCTTTTGTTACTTTTTAAAATCCATCGTTGCAGTTTTACCAACTCTATTTGTAGTTTTCTTAGCTCTTCATTATAAGTTAAGGTCGATAAAACGGACTTGACATTTATCTCTTTCAATTYTGCAGTTGCCAATAATTCATCAGAATTTGAGGCTCTTTTAAAATCATCTTTAGTAAGGATTATTTTATTTTTATAAGTTTCAGTCATATACACAAATATAAGAATTGTATTTTTATTTTAATCTTTTGCTGCGGACTTTTAGAAAACAAAAAATCCTCTGAAAAACAGAGGATTTTAAATATTGTATTGTGTGAAAATTACACCAATGTTTCGCCTATTTTTTTGTAAGTGCCGTTTTCTAACTTTTCTCTAATATCAGAAAACGCTGTAATCGTTTCATCAACATCTTCTAGAGTATGTGTTGCAGTCGGAATCAATCTTAAAATAATTAATCCTTTTGGTATCACAGGATACACTACGATAGAGCAAAATACTCCATGGTTTTCTCTCAAGTCATTTACCATTGCCATCGCTTCAGGAATTTCGCCATGTAAATAAACCGGAGTTACACAGGTATTTGTTTTACCAATATCAAATCCTTTTGCTTTAAGACCATCTTGTAAAGCATTTGTGTTTTCCCACAACTTCGCTTTCAATTCTGGCATCGTTCTAATCATATCCAAACGTTTTAAAGCTCCTTTTACCATTGTTAATGGTAAAGATTTTGCAAACATTTGCGAACGCATGTTGTATTGTAAAAACTGAATTACATCTTTATTTCCTGCAAAGAAAGCTCCGATGCCTGCCATTGATTTTGCAAAGGTTGCAAAGTACACATCAATATCATCTTGCACTCCTTGCTCTTCTCCTGTACCTGCACCAGTTGCTCCTAATGTTCCGAAACCATGCGCATCATCAACTAAAAAACGGAAGTTGTATTTTTTCTTTAACTCAACAATCTCTTTTAGTTTTCCTTGTTCTCCTCTCATTCCGAAAACACCTTCAGAAATAACTAAAATTCCACCACCAGTTTTATCTGCAATTCTAACGGCTCTTTGTATATTTTTTTCTAAACTTTCAACATCATTATGTTTGTAAACAAAACGTTTTCCGGCATGTAAACGAACTCCGTCAATAATACAAGCATGGGTGTCCATGTCATAAACAATCACGTCATTTTTAGTAACCAACGCATCAATTGCTGACACCATCCCTTGGTAACCAAAGTTTACCAAATACGCTGCATCTTTACTTACAAACTCAGCACATTCTCTTTCTAATTGTTCGTGGTATTGAGTGTGACCAGACATCATTCTTGCACCCATTGGATAGGCCATACCGTGAATTGCAGCTGCATCAGCATCTGCTTTTATTACTTCTGGGTGGTTTGCTAAACCTAAGTAATCATTGATACTCCAGGTTAAAACTTTCTTCCCATTAAATTGCATTCTATTTGAAATCTCTCCTTCTAATTTAGGAAAAACATAATATCCTTCTGCTTGTTTCGCCCATTTTCCAAGGGGCCCTTTATCACCTTTAATTCTATCAAATAAATCCGTCATTCTGTAAGTTTTGGGGGAGTAAATATTCCTTATTACCAAGCTGCAAATTAACACTATTTTGTCCTATAAACAAAATAAAAAAGCTGCCGAAAATCGACAGCTTTTTGTAAAATATGTAATTGTTGCTATTTTATAAATTCAACAGCGGCATTCTCTGTTTTTTGACTGTCAAAGAAACCTTGTTCTCTCATCCAATCATCACTATAAACTTTACTCATATATCTTGAGCCATGGTCAGGAAAAATACAAACAACTTTACTGTTTTTATCAAACTCTCCTGCTGCAGCATATTGCATCACAGCTTGCATCACAGCGCCACTCGTATAGCCTGCAAAAATAGCTTCGGTTAAAGCAATTTCTCTTGCTCGGTGTGCGCTATCTTCGTCAGATACTTTTTCAAATTTATCAATCACATCAAAATCGGTAGCGGTTGGAATCAAATTTTTTCCAAGACCTTCAATACGGTATGGATAAATTTCATTCTTGTCAAACACACCTGTTTCGTGGAATTTTTTAAGGATAGATCCAAAAGCATCAACACCTAAAATTTTAATATCAGGGTTTTGTTCTTTCAGATATTTTGCGGTACCAGAAATTGTTCCTCCTGTACCACTTGCAGCCACTAAATGCGTGATTTTACCTTCGGTTTGTTTCCAAATTTCTGGTCCTGTAGAGTTGTAATGTGCATCAATATTTAATTGATTAAAATACTGATTAATGTACACTGAATTTGCAGTTTCTGCGTGCAATCTTTTCGCAACTTGGTAGTATGATCTTGGATCATCTGCACTAACGTTTGCAGGACAAACATATACTTTTGCACCCATTGCCTTTAGCATATCAATCTTGTCGTTAGACGATTTTGAACTTACTGCTAAAATACATTGATATCCTTTAGAAATGCTTACCATTGCTAAACTAAACCCTGTGTTACCAGAGGTTGTTTCAACAATTGTGCTTCCTGGTTTTAGGATACCTTGCTTTTCAGCTTGTTCGATAATATAAAGTGCAATACGGTCTTTTGTAGAATGTCCGGGGTTATAACCTTCAAATTTTACTAGGAACTCACCATCTAAGTCTTTGGTGATTTTATTTAATTTTATCATTGGAGTTTCTCCAATTAAACCTAGTATATTTTGATGTATACTTAAATTTCGTTTCATGAATTAATTATAATTAACATCGGGGGCAAAGATACACTTTTTTTGCAAACATGTAAACTGATATTTATCAGCTAATTGTTTGCTTCTAAATTTATTAAAAACGCATATTCTCTTGCAACATCTTTGAGTCCGTCAAACCTCCCAGATGCACCACCATGCCCAACTTTCATATCGGTGTGTAGCAATAAAATATTTTTATTTTTTGATTGATCTCTCAATTTAGCAATCCATTTTGAAGGTTCAAAATACTGTACTTGCGAGTCGTGAAAACCTGCTGTAATTAAGAGGTTTGGATAGGCTTTATTKTCGACATTATCATAAGGAGAATACGATTTAATGTAGTCGTAATATTCTTTGTTATTCGGATTTCCCCACTCATCATATTCGCCCGTAGTTAACGGAATACTTTCGTCTAACATCGTGGTAACAACATCTACAAAAGGGACAGCTGCAATTGCTCCTTTAAATAATTCTGGATTCATATTGATGACTGCTCCAACCAACAATCCACCGGCAGAACCGCCCATAATATAGAGGTGATTTTTTGAAGTGTACTTTTTGTTGATTAAGAATTTAGCGCAATCAATAAAATCTGTAAATGTATTTTTTTTGTTGAGGAGTTTTCCGTCGTCATACCAATTTCTACCCAAATATTCTCCACCTCTAATATGTGCAATAGCAAAAACAAAACCACGATCTAAAAGGCTTAAACGCGTGGTGCTAAATCCGTCGCCGATGGTATAGCCATAAGATCCATAGGCATATAATAATAGGGGAGTGTCTTCATTCAATTTCGTATTTTTTCGATAGACTAAAGAAATTGCTACTTGCTTTCCATCTGCTGAAGTAGCCCACAAACGCTCACTTTTATAATTGTCTTTGTCAAATTTACCGCCTAAGACTTCTTGTTCTTTTTNGATTTCTTTAGAAAAATCATCCATATTAAAATCGATAACAGAACTCGGAGTTGTCATAGAATTGTAACTATACCGAATGGTGTTTGTGTCAAATTCTGGATTGCCATATACCCCCGCCGAATAGGTTTCTTCATCAAAAGGGAGGTAATAATCGTTGGTTCCGTCCCAACGGATAATTCTGATTTTATTCAATCCATTTGCGCGTTCTTCTAGTACCAAATGATTTTTAAAAATAGAAATATCTTCAAGCAAAACATCCTCGCGATGCGGAATTAACTCTTCCCAGTTTTCTTTTGAAGTTGCTTCTTCAGAAGTTTTCATCAACTTAAAATTGGTAGCCTTGTCTTTATTTGTAAGAATGTAAAAGTGATTTTTGTAATGTGCAATTGAATATTCTAAATCGCGTTCTCGCTTTTGAAAAACAGTAAAATCCCCAGTTGGGTTGTTGGCATCAAGAATTTGATATTCTGTTGAAACCGTACTATAAGATCCAAGAACTAAATATTTTTGCGATTTTGTTTTGTACACAAATGTGCCAAATGTATCATCAGCTTCGTGATAAATTTCTACATCTTCTGAAGCATCCGTACCTAAAACATGACGAAATATTTTATGACTTCTTAAAGTTTCTTCGTCTTGTTTTGCGTAGAAAATAGTCTTGTTGTCATTTGCCCAAGTTGCAGAACCGGTGGTGTTTTCKATTTTATCAGGATAGATTTTACCCGTTTCTAAATCTTTAAATTGAAGTGTATATTGTCTTCGGCTTACGGTATCTACACCAAAAATCGCCAGTTTGTTATTGGGGCTAATCGACAATCCTTTTAAGCTATAAAAGTCGAAGCCCTTTGCCATTTTGTTGACGTTGAACAGAATTTCTTCTGGAGCATCCAACGATTTTTTTCTACGCGAATAAATTGGATATTGGTCTCCAATCTCAAATCGGGTAATATAATAGTAACCGTTTTTTTTGTAAGGAACAGACTCATCATCTTCTTTAATTCTGCTTTTCATCTCCTCAAATAAATCTTCTTGCAACTTATTTGTATGTGCTGTCATTTTGTCGAAATAATCATTTTCGGCATTTAGATAGTTGACAACCTCAGGATTTTCGCGCTCATTCATCCAATAATAATCATCTATTCTGACATCATTATGAATGCTTAATTTTTTTGGAATTTTAATGGCTTTTGGGGGAGTTATATTTGTGTTCATTCTCGTCGAAATATTTGGAGCAGCAAAAATAAGTTTTCGAAATGGGAATGGTATTAAAAAAATGTGAATTTGTTTGAGGTTTAAGATTTATACTTACAAGGTTAAAAAAAACCTTGCAGTAGAGAATACCGATAAATAACCCGTTGTGCATTTAGTAGGTAAATTTTATTTGAACCGTCAGTTCGATCCGATAGCTATCGGATGAAATTTTGATGAAAATTTTGACTGTGCTGAACTAGTTTCAGTATATTGAGAGCCGTCATTTAAAGAAAATACTTTTCTCGATACTATTTTTATTCGCTTTTGCTACTAAAAATCACTTGAATTGACGTAGTTTTCTTTAAAATGCACAACGGGTTAAATAGAATAATTTTGCTAATCAACAACCAATTTCGATGTAACCGAAATAGTATCATTCACTATTATCTGGATGGAATAGTTTCCCTTTCTAAAATTAGCAGTTGAAATATTTTCTAGACTGTCCATCTGAATCAACATGGTTTCTTTTAGGTCATTTAGGATGGTAACTTTTTTAAAAGAAACAGGTTCCTTCAATTTTTTTACTGATGAGATTGATTTTAAATAATCACTAACTTCACTTTGATGTAAATCAATTTTACTTAAATCCACCTCAAATAATTTTGCAGGAACACTGATTGAATAACCTCCAATTTTTTTCTTTAGCTTTTCTCTAGATACAAAATACTTGTCACCTTTAATATGTGTAATTCCTTCAATTTGATTTGCCAAACCCATCATAGGAGTTAAGTCAATCCGGGTAAAAGAAGTCGCGTCATAACTATTTAGGACTACTAAAAAGGGAGTGAGCCCATCACTATATCCGCATAAAATAATTTGGTTGTTTTCCTTGTTTATAGTGGCTCCTGTAATCAATCCTTCAATATTATAGGTGTGAGAATAGTTTGCAATTTGTTCTCCAATTTCATTTTTAAGTGTGTAAACTCTGGTTTGTTTATCGCCTCTATTTTTACTAAAAATAATAAACTGATTGTCTTGAATTATAATTGCTTCTGCATCAAAATCATTTTTTTTGTTTGGATAAAATGATTCTTGATTGCTGTAAGAAAAAGAAATAATTTCTGCATCGACAGCATTATTTTTAGTATAATCTTCTTTTGAAATACGGTAAATTTTTAAATCTTTTCTCGATGAATAATTGTTCCCCATATCGGCGATATATATAAAGGTGTCATCTTCGGTGATATCTTCCCAATCGGTATTTGTGGCATTTGAGATGTCAATAATTCTTGTAATTCGACCATCGAGCGTATCCAACTCAAAAAGTTGAGTGGTGTTTCCAGAATCGTTGTGTGTGATTGTTTTATTGTTGAAAAATAACAATCCAGAAGTTTCTTTAACYTGTTTTGAGAGACTGTATTTTTCGGTTACTAAATTTTGAGAAAAATTTGTTGTAAAACAAAAGGCGAGTAGGAGTGTGCTAAGAAATTTAATCATGGATTAAAAGTAAAGAAACCAAGTGAATTAAAAAATTAAAGAACTACCAACTTGCAGCTTGGAGAAAAATGGGTGGGAGATATTACATAAATATGAGTTGGAAATGATTGGGATTATTTGACTACACTAATGAATCTTGCTGATAGAAAAAAAATACTCGGATAGATTTTAAAGTGATAATATGACAACTAAAAATAGAGCTACGAGCGCTTGGTGCTCTGCTTATGAATAATTTTATTTCTTCATCAGAAAAACGGTGAGCTTGTTGGCAGGAGTGATTTTTTATTAGAACTGAGTCATCACGAAATTGAACAAATGGAATTGTGTTGTATCGAAATGTTTAATTTGACTGAGCTAATTTAAAAGTATAAATCAAAGCTGTTTTTTGTAATTTATCATTATTAAAAATTTAGTTGTAATTTTGGAATGCTATGAAAAATCTTACTAACAAAAAACCGACCCTTTTATTTAAAAAAGCGATTCACAGAAATAGCATCCGACTTCTATTAATATTTAAGTATGACGATGTTATCATTTCAAAAATTAGAGCACTAAAATTATTCTCATGGAGCRAATCACTTGCTGCATGGTATTGTAATTATGATGTAAACTCTATTCTATTGGTCAAAAAAATATTAGAAAATGATGTCCAATTTAAATACGATTCTTCAATAAATAATACAATTCTTGTGAAAGGAATCAGAAAAAACAGAGCGATATCTGATGCAAATAAGGAAGTTATAAGAGCCTTTGTAAGGTTTTTAAATGGCAAAAGATATAGTGAGAGTACGGTGAAATCATATTTTAATTATATCGCAGATTTTATTGAATATGTTAATAAAATCCCTCTTAAGGAACTTACACATAGAGAGGTTGAATTATTTTTAGAAAATGTTTTTGTTCCTAAGCAATACAGCATCAGCTCGCAAAGGCAATTTATTAGTGCGGTAAAACAATTTGTATTATTCTATCCGCAGTGTAAAATTGATGAGTTAAAATTATACCGTCCAAAAAAGTCAAAATTTTTACCTTTGATTTTATCTAAAGAAGAAATTGTCGATTTATTGCGATTTACAAAAAACTTAAAACATAGAGCCATTATAGCCTTATTATATTCTGGAGGATTGAGAATTAGCGAACTGTTAAATTTAAAACTTACGGATATAGATATTGACAGACGGCAATTATTGATTGGTAATAGTAAAGGTAGAAAAGACAGGACTGTTATTTTGGCGAAGAGTGTAGTGCCATTAATAAATAATTATTTGAGCACCTATAACCCAGCATATTTTTTTGCTGAAGGGTTAAAGGGACAAAAATATAGTGCGGGGAGTGTTCGTAAATTTATTAAACGTGGATGTGTTGCTGCACAAATTAAAAAGAATGTAACACCACATACTTTACGTCATAGTTTTGCGACACATTTATTAGAAAACGGAATTGACTTGCGATATATTCAAGAATTGTTGGGTCATGCACGACCAGAAACTACGATGATTTATACACATGTTAGTCGGAAAGACTTATTACAGATTGAGAGTCCATTAGACACGGCGATGAAAAATTTAATAGAAGATGAAAGATTTGATAAAGGTTTACGAATTTCGAAGAATTAAGTATTATATTTGAATTATAGAAAGGTGATATAATTACCAAGAAGTAATGTTATCCCGAATATTTTAATGATAAACAGCACCTTTGGTGCGGATATAACGAGTTAGCTGCAAGGCGGAAACCAGCCGCACAAACAGCACATTTGGTTTTTTGCCGACACATAAACCAACACTGAAAAAACCAAAAGAGCTGTTTTTTAGCCAACGCTCCAAGAACTCCGAAAAAAATACATATCTTTGAAAAATAATTCCAAAATAAATATTCAAAATGGAAAACTTTGGAGAGTTAATACGAAAACACAGAGAAGAAAAAGGACTACCACTCCGAAAAGTTGCGGCTGAATTGGATGTGGACACTTCTATTCTGAGTAAAATAGAACGTTCTGAAAGGTTTGCTACTTCTGACCTTATTCCTATCCTTTCCAAGCAATTAGAAATTGACTTCAAGAAACTGCAAATTCTCTATTTAACAGAGAAAATAAAAGCAGAATATAATCGTGAACCGTATTTAGTCGAAAGTCTTAAACAAATCATTAAATCGAATTAATTATGGCGTGTACTATACAAATAGACGAAAAAAAGAATAAAATATATTCTCCACTAAAAGAGCAATGGTTTGTTAAAACTCCAGAGGAAGAAGTTCGCCAAGAATATATTTGYMRTTTGRTWAAYCATTAYGGTTTTTCAYTWGACCARATGAAACAAGAAGTTACAGTTAGTAATTCTTYAAGAGGTCAAGGACGAGCACAAGCYGACATTGTAGTTTGGAAAACMAAARMWGAYAAAAWTRAWGAWAWYAGTCCWGTKATWGTWGTWGAATGTAAAGCSGAAAAYATMACCATTMGWGAAGAAGATTGTTTYCAAGGTTCWAATTATGCTTCTTGGGCAGGTGCTGACTTTTTTGTMACAACAAATTTAAAAGAGACTAGAATCTTCAAAGTCGTAAAGGGAAAAATACCAAAACGATTAGAAGAAATAATTGATATTCCCAAAGCAGAAATTGTAAACAACAGTAAAAAAATCACAGAACTCTTAAAACAAACCAAAGCGTTTACAAGAGATGAATTTTCAAAACTATTATTTACTTGTCATAACATCATTAGGAATAATGATAAACTATCTCCTGAGGCAGCATTTGATGAAATAAGTAAACTCTTGTTTATTAAAATAAGATATGAAAGAGATAATTCAAAAGCACAAATATTTTCTAAAAAACAATTTTTAGAAGATAAAGCCTCTTATGATAGGCATAAATCAAAAGATAGCCGTCCATTTTACCAACAGCTATTTGAAAGTACAAAAGAGGATTTTATAGATGATGATTTATTTTCAGAAAATGAAACGATAAAAATTAGAGAAAATAGTTTTGAAGCGATTGTTGAGAAATTAGAAAAATACAACCTTTCAACAACTTCTGATGATGTTAAAGGGATTGCGTTTGAACAATTTTTAGGCAGAACATTTAGAGGTGAATTAGGACAGTTTTTTACTCCGAGAACTATTGTTGATTTTATGGTAGATGTCCTTGACCCACAAGAAGGAGAAATAATATGCGACCCTTGTTGTGGCTCTGGTGGATTTCTAATTAAAGCTTTTGAATATGTAAGAGCCAAAGTTGAGCAGGAAATTCAAGAACAAAAAGAGAAAATTAAAACAGAATATTTTACAGCAGACTTTGACAAACTTTCTGAAAGTAAAAAAGGAAAAATTGAAGCAATTGTAAATGACTTGTTTTACAAACTTAATCAAGAATTGGATATTAATAATCCTAAAAGTAGATTGAGAGTACTGTCATACGATTGTATATTTGGAACAGATGCAAATCCTAGAATGAGCAGAACTGCCAAAATGAATATGATTATGCACGGAGATGGACACGGTGGAGTACATCATAATGATGGTTTGCTAAACGTCAATGGAATTTTTGATAATCGATTTGATTTAATTTTAACCAATCCGCCTTTTGGTTCTCGTGTAGAAAAAAGTTTGAAAATTACAGAAGCAGACAGATACACAGATGTAAAACGTATTGAAAAGTACAAAAAACGTTACGGGAAAGCTTATTTAAATGCACTAAAACAAGTAAATGATAATATTGGTGAGCCTATTTTAAGTTTGTTCAAAACTGGAAAAATGAGTTCACTTACAGAAGTGCTATTCATTGAAAGATGTTTAAACTTATTGAAACCTGGCGGACGAATGGGAATTGTTCTTCCAGAAGGCGTTTTAAACAATAGTAACCTACAGAAAATTAGAGATTTTGTAGAAAGCAGAGTTAAAATAGTATTAATAACATCTATTCCGCAAGATGTATTTATTGCAAGTGGTGCAACAGTAAAACCAAGTTTATTGTTCTTTAAAAAATTCACAAATGAAGAAGCAAAAGAATATGCTGATACTACCGAAAAGGCAACTGACGAAATCAATAAAAAGTATAATCCTATAATTAAAAAGGAAAAAGGAAAATTGATTTTAGCTGAAGAAAATTATAAAAAARWARCTRAAWYMKCWAAGRAMRYWRWYRWTSWTAAAGKWRSWWMKWWARRWWWWRWAAWWRWAGMTRYTWMWNAATAWWMMAARYTKMRMKRRTSYWWMMWWAWWRCAARMKAAAGCKKAAAWGAAGAAAAAAAATCATTTAAATCATTTGAAAAACAGATTGAATTTAAAATTAAAACAGAGATAAAAGCAAAAATTAAAACAGATTTTGATTATCAAATTCCAATAGCAGAAGTTGAAAAAGCTGGAATTAGTACAACTGGTGCTAAAATTGAAAATGAACTAGAACCTCTAGCTATTGAGTATAATACTTATCGAAAAAAGAATAAATTATGGGAAGGGAAATTTAATGAAATAACCTACAATGCAGACAAGAAAGGTAATTATCATAGAATTGCTATAATAGATGCCATTGCGCAAGAACCTGAAATTTTTTATGGTAAATAATATGAAAATATTACAAACTATTTCACTGCCAGAGTTAACAAATTGGAGTGTTCGTTATCTGTTAGATTTCTCATTTAATTACAATGAGGATTTTGATTTAATGCCTATTGGTCAATTCTTAACAAGGAATAGAAACCTAGTTAATATCCAAGATGATGAAACTTACCAAAGAGTAACCGTAAGAGCTAAAAATAAAGGTGTTTGTTTGCGTGATACCGAAATAGGTAAAAAAATTGGAACAAAAAAACAATACACAGTAAGTAGTGGGCAGTTTATTATTTCAAAAATTGACGCTCGAAATGGAGCAATGGGACTTATCCCTGATGATTTAGATGGAGCAATTGTAACAAACGATTTCCCTACTTTTATTGTAGATAATAACAGAATTAATTCTCAGTTTTTATTACTTCTTACTACAGCCAAAACATTTATAAATTTCGCTCAAAGTTGTAGTAGTGGTACAACAAACAGACAACGTATCAATATTGAGCAATTTTTAAATATTAAAATACCGCTTCCAAGTATTGGAGAACAAAACAAAATTATAGTCAACTACAATACTAAAACACAATTGGCTAAAAAGCAAAAAACTAAAGCCAAACAACTAGAATTAGATATTAATAATTATTTATTTGAAGTGCTAGGAATAGAAAGGTTAAAAAAGAGGCAAAAACAATTACTGCAAATAATTAACTACTCAAAATTAGATAGGTGGGATAATTCAAAAGCATTTACATTAAAATCAAAATACCCTGTTAAAAGAGTTTCTGAAATTCTAATAGATATTTCAACTGGCACAACTCCTCCAACTACAAGAAAAGAATACTTTGATAACGGCACTATAAATTTTTATACTCCTGCCGATTTGACTGATAAAATGTATTTAGAAAAATCTGAACGAAAAGTTACTCAACTTGCTATTGATGAACGTAAAGCACGAAAATTTAAAAAGAACACATTACTTTTTGTTGGCATAGGTTCAACTGTAGGTAAAGTAGGAATTATAAAAAACGGATTTGCTACCAGTAATCAACAAATTACAGGTTTAAGTTTAGATTTTACCATAGTAGATATTGAGTTTGTTTATTTTTATTTTAATAATTTTATTAATATTACAACAAAAGAAAAGACACAGGCAACCATACCAATTGTCAATCAAAATAAAATATTAAATATTCCAATACCAATACCTCCAATTGAAATTCAAGAAGAAATTGCTACTCAAATTACTGATTTAAAACAGCAAATTCAAGACTTAAAAAATCAAGCAGAACAAAATCAAGCAAAAGCAATAAAAGAATTTGAGCAAGAAATATTTATAACAGACTAATTATGCAACAAAAAACAATCATTCAACTATGGGGTACTGCTGGCAGTGGTAAAACTGAAACAATAAAAATTGCAAAAGAAGAATTAATCATTAATTATATTAACCCAAGCCATTCTTATGCTTTACCCTTGCCAAAAGGCGAGATTAATGTTACTCTTACCTGCAACGGTTTAAAAGTTGGTATTGAAAGTATGGGAGATTATTTACGGTATGGAGATTTAAATAATAGATTAAACACTCTAATCCCATATTGTGATATTATACTTTGTGCGAGTAGAGTAAGAAATGATGTCGCAAAACGAATTGAAGAATTAGCAAACACGCATAATTATAGATTATTAAAAGTGACTAATTACAGAGGTAGTGAACCTCCTTTTTCAAGAAGTGACCTTAATCAATTATCAGCTAAACATATAGTTGATTTAATTAACCAAATAATTAGTGGGGCAATATAAATATCCAAAAGATGCAACTCAAAAAACTATACATAAAAGATTACAAAATCTTAAAGGATTTTACAATTGAATTCCCTTATGATTTCAAAAAATACATTTCTGTTTTTATTGGTGCAAATGGTTCTGGAAAATCAACAATTTTAGAAGCAATTGCTCAAATATTTAGCAGTGTCTATCTTAATGAAAAAGCAAAGTTTGGTTTTGAATTAGAATATTCAGTAAAACACGAAAAACTTCTTGAGGAAACAAGTACTACTTCTGAATTTCATACACACTATCTTTCTGCCATACTTTCAGCAGAAAAGAAAGGAAATACAATACAAATAGAAACTTTTGATAGATTAGGTAAATCATTTCAAAAAATTGATATTTTAGATAAAACCAAAATGGTTTTTGTTAGTGGAACAAACGTTTATTCGTACCTACCTGATAATATCGTTATTTACTACTCTGGTTTATCTGAAATAATGCAGAAATTGGTTGAACCTCACAATCAGTTAATTTCAACAGACTATCGTAAAAACAATACATTAGCAGAAAGAGATTTCTTCTATTTTGAACCTGAACATTTTGGAATAATTCTTACAGGTTTACTTTCATTTGAATATGGAGATATTCCAAAATTTCTTTTTGAAAAAGCAAAAATATCAGGAGTTCAAAGCATTCAAATACGCTTAAAAAAACCTGAATGGGCTAAGGATACTATTCAAAATTTTTGGGGAGCAGAAGGAGTAGTAAGAAACTTTTTAGATTATTTAAATGAGAATACAGCAAGTTTAGAAGATTTACAAAACCCTGACCAATCCAGAGGTATAGGCAATATTGTTATTGAAGCTTGGCAAGATGAAGCATTAATTATTACCATTGTTTCTCAACAGAAATTATTTGAAATCAGAAACCATTTGATTGAAGAAAGAGAATTGTTTGAAATTTTAAATATTATGCATTCAGATGGTATGTTAAATAATATTTCTTTCTCACTTAATGATGAAAATGGAAATAGTTTTGGCGTTTTAAGTGAAGGAGAACAACAGACAATTATTATAAAAGGATTAACAGAGTTTCTTTCAGAAAAAAATTCACTTTTCTTGTTTGATGAACCTGACACCTATTTACATCCTAAATGGCAACGCCAATTTATTACAGAAATTGAAAAGACAGTTGACACATCTTATAATTCAGAAAACTCTTATGTTATTGCAACACATTCACCGCAATTATTAAGTAATGCTCAATCTGAATTAAATTTTGTGAAAATTATTGAAGATGGAGCTTTAATAAAAAATACACCAAAATATTACGGAAGAGAAATAAACACTATTCTCTATGAATTAATGGGAGTTAATGAACGAAATAAGCTTATTAGAGACAAAATAAGTGATTTATATACACTAATTGATGACGAGGAAATAAAAGATGCTGAAAGTTCTCTCAAAGAGCTTCAAGATTTAATTGGAGGTGACGACCCTGAATTAAAAAGAGCTGAAATTCAAATATCGTATTTAAAAGAAGACGAATGAAAGCTATAACAAAAAGAAATGAACCTGCATCATTAACTCAACACAGAGCAAACCAGCCAGCGTATTACGATAATCTACCTAAAGACGAAACAAGAAATTCACTTCTAACAGAACAAGGTCATATTTGTTGCTATTGTATGAGGCGAATTCCAGAGGCTATAAAAATTCCAGGCTCGAAAATTGAACATTTCTTATGTCAAGATGACCATTCACAAGAGGAATTGAATTATGGAAATATGCTTTTGGCTTGTTTAGGAAATGAAGGTTCACCAAAACGAATACAGACCTGTGATTCTCATAAAGGAAATTTGACTCTCACACATAATCCATCAAATAATGCTCGAAATATTGAAGGTTTAATCAAGTATAAATCTAATGGAGAAATTTATTCCACAGATGACACATTAAATACCGAACTAGAAACTGTATTGAACTTAAACGTGAAACTACTAAAAGACAACAGGAGAGCCATTTATGAGACTGTTCAAAATAGAATTAGAAACAAAGTAAAACAGCATAAAACAAATACACTACAGAAACGATTTTTAGAGTCCGAGAAAAGGAAATGGTTCAATTTGGCTGATGGAAAATACATGGAATTTTGTATGGTAGGAGTTTATGTAATTGACAAGAAATTAAAGAAGATTGTGTAAAAGCCAACGCATAAGCCATACACATTTGCAATCGCTACAGCCACCTCTCAAACCAAAATTGCAAAAGAGTATGCCTTGCCAACGCTATCAACAGAACGGAAAACAAAGCCCAGACAGCTAACAAAGTATATAAAAAATAGCGGGGAATTGGTTAATTGAATGATTCGTTTTCATAAAAAACACTATATTTAAAACTGAAAATTAACGATGAAAAACCCGCTACTTTTCATATACAAACCGTTAGCTTTAATAGTTTCGGAACCATTTCGGTATTCATGTTACATTATTTTAGAAAAGAAGATTACTGGTATTAAGAGACATCAGAAGTTTTCTGTAAAAATTACAACCGCAAGTATCAAATTTTGAGCATCCGCTGTTTGAGGACCTTAGGACGAGTTCGGATGGTCTTGATACGAGGATTTGTAATTTGAAGAAAATTTGTGCAGTCTTGACTTTTTTGTTTCGTTTTTGTGTCAAGACAAAAATGAAAATGAACAAAATNAAAATTCTAAAAATCAACGAATTATGTTTGTTTTTGTCAAATAATAGTAGTAACTAGTAGATTTGTTGTTTATCCTAATTAACAGAGTTAAAAACAAAATATTATAATCTTAAATAAACATAAAAAGATACTAGTTACTACTGTATGTTTTAAAATCAGAAATCTAAAAATTTTAAAAATTGAAGGAATTTATTTAGAACAAAAACGAAGATTTGAGAATAAAAAAACGTTTCAAATAGTTGAATAGGGCAGGACTTAGATCTATTAAAACTATTGCAAAAGAATTAAAATACAAGAAACTACTAAAAGCTAACAACGGTTATAATTCATTGTGGTATTGTAACTGAAAATTAAAATTAAATACTATATTTAAACTTTAGAATAAATTATGAAAATTACGTTGTTACAGTTTTTATTTGGCCTAAAAAGTGCCTCAGCACCTTTGCGGTTAGCTTTCGGCACACTCGGTATGAAAGCCAAACAAAACTGCCATTCCACAACCAAATCATAACCAAATCGTTGCCAACAATAAAAAACCAAAACTATGAAAAAAGGAATTCTGATTTTAATTTGTATTTATTTTACGAATATTTCGTTCGGACAAAACTCAGATGACGGACTGAAAATGATTTCGGACTACTCTTCTGATAATTCTGAAATTAGAGATATTCTACAATTTGAAGGAATTGAATATTTGAAATTAAAATTTATTGGAAAAGAATTAAAAGATAAAAGTTATCATCTCACAGTTAAGGAAATTTGGGACGGAAAAATTGTAAGAGATACAACCGTTTTTAATAGTAAATCTTTCGGAATTGAACAATTTGAAAAAGTAAATGATACTATTTTAAGTTTAAAGGTAATTTCAAAATTAACTCATAAAAATAAATTGAGAATGACTTTTAAATTTCCGAGATTTTCAATAACAAAGGAATATGATGCAATTGACACTGACGAATATAGTTTGAGAAATATTGCAGAAGAAAGTAAGTTAAAAATTGTCTATAACGAAAAGTTTTATTTATTGGCTTACATTCTTCCATATGAACGAGAAGATGGCTCAAAATCTTGGTGTGACGTTGGAACAAGTGGAAAGGAAATTGAAAATTGGGGAAAGAAATTTGGAATAAAACACTACCTATTATTTGAAATGAAATTTGAATAAATTACTGTTGGCAACAACGTGTAAAATTCATTGCTAAGTTTTGGCTTACTTAGGAAAATCCTATCGGATTTTCAAGTCGGTTATTATTTATTAAATTTGTCGCTTAACCACGCAACGAAATCTTACACACACCGTTAGCATTCATCGGCGGAAAAATCTCAAAAACGATAAACTTGAGTATTTTAAAAAAGTGTTTTAGCACAACTACGGAAAGAAATATTTAATCGNAAAAAAAAACTAAAAAAGGAATTTCACTCGGTCGGAAAAGTTCAATTCCAAGTTTTATCTAAAATTAAAAAATTAAAAAAAAACAGCAACTTGTTGGAATCCACTCGCAACGGAAAAATTGAAATGGGAATCTCACTCGGTCGGAATTTTACTCGGAATGGGAATTTTAAAATTCAAAGATTTTAGGAAAATTCAAAAATAGGAGGGAACCAATCTTTGCGGAATGACAGAACTCAAGTTGAAAATAAAAGCCACGAAATGCTAACAATGGTTATAATTCATTGCTGGTAATTTACCTTTTGGAAAAATCACTGGTTTGCCCAATGTTCGTTTCTTTTTTAGTAAGTTTGTGATTAATCAACGCAACGAAATTATAACCGAGACGTTACCCAACATATAAAAGAGACCGATGACAACAAAAGAAATAATTGAATTACTGAAAGAAAAAGAGACTGATTTTTTGAAAACAAAGACATTTTCACAACTTCCTGGAATTTATGCGTTTTTTTATATTGGAAATGACTTTCCGTTATTAGGAGATTCCGTTTCTAAACATCAAATAATCTACATCGGAAAAACTGAATCCAGTCAAGAAAAGAGAGATTCAAAAACGCATTTTACAACTGGGAAAACTGGAAATTCTACCGTTAGAAAATCAATCGGTTCGATATTATGCTCGCAAGAGAATTTGACCCCAATTCCAAGAAATGAAAGTGATTATGAAGCGGGAAGATTTAGTCATTTTAAATTTGACGAACCAAGTGAAAAGATTATAAC
>NVSL01000021.1 GCA_002401215.1 Flavobacteriaceae bacterium
TGGTAAATCAAATGGAAAATGAAACTATAAAATCAATAACTAGTAATCATCATTATTTAAAAGCTTTCAATACGGCATTTATTAACTAATTTGGTATTAATCCTCTTAAAATAGTGTTAAGTTTGGCTCTAAAAAAAGCCACTCAAATTGAGTGGCTTTAAATTTTTTATAAAACTATTTTTATTTTACTTCATCAGTAAATTCAGCAGCAACTGCTTTTGTGTATTTCCCTGCAACTTTAGAATACGATTCTGGATCTGTTAATTTAACTCCAACAACCCCAACTAATTGTTCGTTATCTGGTAAATCTAAATCATAAATTACTGTTTCAAATAAATAAACATCTACAACTCTAGTAGTAGTTTCTTGCGGTACATACATACCACCGTAACCACCACCACCATAGCCATAACCATGACCATAAACGCTACCGTAATATCCGCCAAAACCACCATAGTGAGATGGGTAATATCCGCCATAATAACCACCTGTTGTATAACCACCAGTTGTAGTAGATTCCGTTTGTTGTGCTTGGTCTTTAAGAACTGTTAAAATAACACCGCTATAACCAGCACCTTTAATTGTTTTTACTACTTCTGCCAATTCAGCTTCAGTTCTTGTTTGCTGGTGCTGTAAAGATTTTGGGAAAGCCTTAAAAGCTGCTGTTGCATCAACACCTACACTTCTTAATTTCTCAGCAAGATCTTGCTCAAAGCGTTGTTTTGTAACGGTATTTTCTGTTTTATATACCACTAAAACTTTTTTACCTTTTAATGCTGCAAAGTTTTCATTCTTCCATTTATCAGCAATCTCGAATGATGATGAGCACGCTAATAAAGTTGTCATCAATATTGCAAATACTATTATTAATTTTGTGTTTTTCATTTTTATTTTTATTTTAATTATTAACTTGTTATTTCAATTTTTTTGCTACTAATTCAGAATATTTATGTAATGTTTCTTTGATATTTTCCGGGTCGGTAATATCAATAGTCATAGAACTCAACAACCTTTCAGCCCCAGGCTTTATACTATATACTACAGTTTCTAATTCAAAAACTTCAGAGTAATTATCAGTAGTTTCTTCCAAGCCATTTGGCCCTGGTGTTCTATTTGGCACCACTTCATCGTTAAAGTGCACACCAAAAGTTAAAGGATATTTTCCGTAAGATGATGTATCATAAAACGCATCTGTCTCGCTTTTTTCTCCTTCGGTGATTCGCGTTGTAGAAGATGCTACTTTAAAAGGGTCTTTTAATTTTGTAACCATTACAGCTTCATAACCTGCATCTAAAAACTGCTGTACAACCTCATTCAATTCATCTTCTGTTCTTGTCGCATTTACACTTAAATAAGGAAATGCTACARATGCCTCAACGGCGCTAATTCTGTTTTCTTTTAAAGCATCTGCCAATGCTCGTTCGCCATGTTGTCTAATAGCTTCTCTTTTTGTTTTAAATATAACAAGCACTTTCCCCGATTTTAGCTCAGCTACATTTGGGTCTTGCCACGAATTTTTAACTTTTACTGATGGACCACAGCCAATCAACAATAAAAGGGAAAAAGTATAGAGAAGTGTTTGTATGAATTTATTCATGTATTCTTTTATTTTTTTGAGTAGCTACAAAACTACTTCAAAAATTAAATAATCCTATTTTTTTTTATCATAAAAGAAGTTTATTTTAAAAAAGTGTTGTGAAAATTAAATCAGTTCAGTTTTGCTAAGAATCCATCCAATTTTTAAATGCAGTAGCTTTTGCTTTACTCACCACAATACGTTCTTTAAATTTAGGGTTTGTAATTACAATCAGTTTGCTATTAAAATAAAACTTAATGCTTACAATTGCTTTTTTTTGAAGAATCATTTGACGGTTAACTCTATAAAAAATCTTTGGATTTAATTCGGATTCTACATCTTCTAGTTTGCCATCAATCGTATATTTTTTATTGTCAAAAGTGATGGCTTTTATCATTCCTGTATCTAAATATAAGATGGCGATATTCTCGGTCAAAATTGGTTTTAACTCATCGCGTGTGCGTACTAAAAAGGTTGTTTTAAATTGCTCATTTTGATTTTTTATCAAAGAAAGCAACCCTTCTATTTGATTATTTGAAGTGCTTACTGGCACCTTTTGACTGTCAAACTTTTCTAAAGCTTCTGACAATTCTTCTTCGTCAATCGGTTTTAATAAATAATCAACACTGTTTACCTTAAATGCTTTGATGGCATATTGATCATAGGCTGTTGTAAAAATTACTGGGATTTTAAGGTCTACTTGATCAAAAATTTCGAATGATATTCCGTCGGCTAAATGAATATCCATCAACACCAAATCGGCATCAGTTGGTTTTGAAAAATAATTAACCGCCGACTTAACGGAGTCTAAAACTTTTACAACTTTTATTGTCGAATCAATTTCATTCAATAAATAGGCAAGGTTTTCGCTTGCTGCTATTTCGTCTTCAACAATAATTACTTTCATTTAGTTTTAGTTTAGTTTTTCCTTATTCTTTTATTAAGAACTTGACTTTAAAAATTCCGTCAGCGTCACTTATTTCTATTCCGCGATCTTTTAGCAACAAACATCTTTTATTTAAATTAGACAATCCGTTGCCAGTACTATCCACAAAAGTTGTTCGCAATAATATTTTATTTTCAACACAAATATATCCATTATCAACATATACTTTTACCAATAACGGGTTAGATTCTGATATTTCATTATGCTTTACTGCATTTTCTACCAATAATTGCAATGCTAACGGAGGTACATTTTCTTCATACAACTTTTCATCAATATCAATATTAATATTAATACGATTGCGATAGCGTGTTTTAATTAAAAATATGTAGCTGTCTAAAAATTTCAATTCTTCTTTCAAAGTTACCAAATTACGATCACTACTTTGTAAAATATAGCGATACATAAATGATAATTTATTTACAAACATGGTTGCTTGTTTGTTTTCTCTTATCAAAGAATTTAAAGAGTTTAAGGAGTTAAATAAAAAGTGAGGATTGATTTGATTTTTCAAAGCGACTAATTCACTCTCCAAATTTTTTTGTTTTAACYTTTCRTTTTCTATTACTTGCTGTTGATTAACAATTTGATAACGCAACACACCCGCTATAAAAAAGAGGATTAAAAAAACAACAAAATATCCAAAATAAAAACGAGTTATATCGTGTTCTTCTAAATTTATTCCTACCAAGATTGGATAAACTAGAAATAATAACTTTAATATTAAAACTGAAATAATAAAATTACCAATCACAGTAACCAAGGATCGCAAGCCAAACGATATATTTGAGTACGAATATTTCCAATTAGCATTAAATTGTAAAATAACCCAAGAAAAAATAAATGTAAAAAAAAATCGCACTGTAATGTCCGTAAGGGTAATAGGAACATACCTTTCGCTAAACATACTAACACCTAAGAATAAAGAAACTGCACTTCTAAATATCGCTAACAAAGTTACAAGAATTGCAACACTAACAATTACAGGTTGCTTTACTGAAACAAATCTCATATCAATAAATTTTTATTTTTTTGATGAAAAACAAATTTACATTTTTTTAATTGAGAATTACATTTTAAGTTTTAAATATTAATTAAAACAAAAAAACAGTCGAGACCCCACGCCACGACTGTTTTTAAAAACTAACTAAACTAATTATTATGAAAAACTTTAAAAATATCATTCGGTTAACTACTCCGATTGTTTTGCTTTACTTTTAAATTCTATACAAATATACATTGGATRTTAGACCTGTATTCTGGTTGTTTTGGTGAAACGGAAAAAATGGTAAGTGAATTGACTTTTTTTTATGGTGAAGTAAAATTTATACTAAATCCTTTTTTTAATAAAATACTTAAATAAGCTTATGGCAAAAAAAACAGGCTTCAATAAGACACTACTTTGATTCGTTTTTAAATCAATTTCCTCCTGATACATTTTCCAACGATGCTCTTTGGACATCCCATCAGTACCACAAACAGCAATTATCTGATTAATCATTAAAGCCTGTACTCCTTTTTCATATAAATTAAGGTTCAAGGCATAGTCTGCTAAAATAGCATATTGTAACGTATAGTAATGTTCTTTATACAAACCTCTTTTATAAAAGACCCCTTGATGATGTAGTGTGTTTTTTACCCACATTTTTCTTGACCAAGAAGGCTTGATTTCTCCTTCATTCTTTTTTAAGAAAAAAGAATCTTCACTATTAAAGTCATATTTAATACTTCCAATAATCAAATCCAATTTACTATCAGCAAATGAATTAAAAACATTAACCAAAGTATCTTTATCAAAAATTCTATCATCCGATCCCAAAAAATACAACCATTCTCCTTTTGATAAATCTATTCCCTTATTCATCGCATCATAAACTCCCTTATCCTTTTCAGAAATCCATCGAAACGGATGCTCTAATGATTTTAAATAATCTTGAGTTCCGTCATTTGAAGCACCATCAATAATCCAAACTTCATAATTTGAAAAGGTTTGCACACGAATACTCTCAACACACTCTTTAAGGAGCTTTAGATTATTATAGCATGGGATTATTATGGAAACTTTCGGATTGATAATATAAATTTTAGAGTACAAAGATATTATTTAAAAAATAGGTCTAAAACTTTAATGTTACTTTCCCAACTCAGTTCTTTCTTACACTTTTCCTGATTATTTTTAATCTCCACTCGCAACTCTTTATCGTATATAAGTTTCTTAATAACAGAGGCAATATGCTCAGGATTATAATTATCAATAACTAATCCTACTTCATACTTTTCGATTATCTTCTTTACCTCAACTAATGGAGAAGCTATGATTGGAAGTCCAGAATGAATAAAATCAAACAATTTATTTGGCAAGCTAAATTCAAAACTCTTTCCTAAAGGCTCTTCTAACACCATCCCTACATCTGCAATTTTTGAATAATTGGGTAATTTCTCATAAGCAATACGCCCTAAAAAATGAACTCTCCTTTCTAAACCCTGCTCTTTAACATAAGATATCAAATCGTCTTTTACTTTACCAAAACCTATAATAACTAAATCTATATTTTTTAAATGATGTAATGCATCTATCATTGGCTTGATTCCTCTTCCGGGATTTAACACTCCTTGATATAAAATCACTTTATTTTTTGTTGGGAAACTAACAGACTCAGTCACTACTTCTCTATTTAGATTGGGTAAATTTCGAAGTAACTTAACATCAATCTTATATTTATTATGATAAACATCGACGATTGGTTGACTTACTGCAATCATTTTTTGCAATCTAGGAAGAATTCTACTTTCAATAAATTTCCAAAAACCTTGTACAAATTTTCTTCCTTGTAACTCTGGAGTTTCTGTAAAATACTCATGACTATCATACACCAACTCAGTTCTCTTTAATTTACTCGCCAAATAACAAGCTGATAGCGTATCAAGGTCATTAGATAAAATGTAATCGAATTTTCTAAAAAGTAAATAAAAAAATAATCGAATATTAAACTCAGCATAAAACAAAAAATTATTATTAAATAAATGTTGTTTTCGTATTATTTTATAATCCCGATTAACCTTAAAAGTATCTGGTAAAACTCTACCATAAACTTCTACTTCAAAATTCTTTTCAATTAAATAAGTACAAACTTTATGAACCCTTTGATCTGTAGAAACATCATTGGTAACAGCAACAAAAACTTTTTTAGATGATTTCAAAATACAATTAACTTAACTGTTGTTAGCTTGCTTCACCACCTCAAATAACTCACCACCTTCGCACTTCAAGGTTTTGTGCGGATATTTTAAAATCAGTGCATAATCGTGTGTTGCCATTAAAATTGTTTTACCACTTTTATGAATTTCTTCTAAAACTTCCATCACTTCAATCGAAGTTTTTGGGTCGAGGTTTCCCGTAGGTTCATCGGCTAAAATAAGTTCGGGATCATTTAGTAAAGCTCTCGCAATTGCGATACGTTGTTGCTCGCCACCTGAAAGTTCAAAAGGCATTTTAAACCCTTTGGTATGCATCCCCACTTTTTCTAAAACATAGTTTATTTTCGATTTCATTTCTACCGAATTCTTCCAACCTGTAGCTTTTAAAACAAACAATAAATTTTCTTCTACATTGCGATCATTCAACAATTTAAAATCTTGAAAAACAATGCCTATTTTTCTTCTTAAAAACGGAATCTGCTTTTCTTTTAGCTTCTTTAAATCGAAGCCTACAATAGCACCTTCGCCATTTTTTAAGGTTAAATCGCCATACAAAGTTTTCATCAAGCTGCTTTTTCCACTTCCGGTTTTACCTATTAAATAAACAAAATCGCCTTCTTTAATATCCAATTTCACATCAGACAAAACCAGATTGTCACCCTGAAAAATTGAAGTGTCATTTAAAAAAAGAATGGAGTCTTGCATTGCATCATAATTTACAGACAAACTTAAGTTTTTCTTTGTAACCATTCAAAGTTTTTCCCGACTTTAAATCTGTCTCAATTCAATTGATTATTTTTGGAGGCAATAAAAATGAACGTTCAACACTTCTCGATACTATTTGACAACTCTTGTTGAGCTCTCAAATCACTCGAAGAGACGAAATACAAAATATTTATTCCACGCCAGTTCGAGTAAAATTCTGAAAACTGAGCGGAGTCGAAATTGAAGAATTTTGTATCGAGAACTCACATTTAAAACTCAAATTATGCWWGKAARKAWKWMRRARSRMMKWMKRWKKRWYKWWRKWKKKWMRMWGSWRRKKWMWWKCAMRKCAGAAACAAAAAACACAGCACTAAAAATTGGTTTTTGGCGTGGAGAAATCACCATACAAAACCAACAACTTCCTTTTGTTTTTGAAATTGTAAAAAATAAAAACACCTATAAAATAAATTTACACGATAGTGATAACATCATCGAATTGGACGAAGTAACAGTTAAAAATGACTCTCTATTTTTTACCCTTCATATTTTTGATATTGATGTAAAAGCGAAGATTAACGAGAACAACTTAGTCGGAACTTACACCAAAAATTATGCAGATAATTATGTACTTCCGTTCAAAGCAACCTTCGATAAAAACATACGAATTGACAACCCATCAACCTCTACAAAGTTTGATGGCACTTGGGATTTCAGATTCGAAGGTGATGACGAAAACAATAAAAAAATTGGTCTTTTTAAAGCGAATGAAAATCAACTAAAAGGATCCATCCTCAGCAAAACTGGTGACTATCGTTTTTTAGAAGGAACATCTACTGATGATGCTTTTACACTCTATGCTTTTGACGGAAATCATCTTTATATTTTTAAAGGGCAATTAGAAAATGACTCCACTTTTACTGGTGATTATTGGTCTGGTAAAACTGCACATAAAAAATTTAAAGCTGTTAGAGATGAGAATGCTTCGTTGCCAGATGCCAATTCACTTACCTATTTAAAGGATGGCTTTGATACGGTCGAATTTTCTTTTCCAGGTTTAGATGGCATTCCAATTTCTTTGGAGGATGCCAAATATCAAAACAAAGTTATCATTTTACAACTCTTCGGAACTTGGTGTCCAAACTGTATGGACGAAACGAAGTTCTTTACCAAATGGTATGACGAAAATAAAGTCCGAGGCGTAGAAATTATTGGATTAGCGTATGAAAATAAAGCTGATTTTGACTATGCCAAAACAAGGGTTCAAAAAATGAAAGACAAATATAATATTGACTATGATTTTGTAATTGCAGGAACTTCAAAAAATGGTGAAGCTGCAAAATCACTACCAATGTTGAATCATGTGATGTCTTTCCCTACATCAATCATCATCGATAAAAAAGGAAAAGTTCGTTCCATTCATACCGGGTTTTCAGGACCTGCTACAGGTGATTATTATTTGAATTATGTAAATGAATTCAACAATTTAATGAATGAATTATTGGCGGAGTAAATTAAAAAAACAACGTCACTTCGAGTAATTTGATACTGCCTTAGCAGAATCAAATTGTATCGAGAAGTTTTCTTTACCAAATGGTCTCGATACAATTTTCTCCTATTCTCGAAAATCACTCAACTTAACGTCAACACACACAGACCGTCACTTCGAGTGTTTTTTATGAGGCACGATTAAAAAATGTATCGAGAAGAATAAACTTTTCAAAATCCAACGTCACTTCTAGTAATTTGAAATTGCCTTAGCAGAATCAAATTGTATCGAGAAGTGTTAATTATCTTTTGATAAAATTAACAAGCCTTTATGCAATTTCAACAAATTTGTGCGTTATTAGTGTAATACTAATTTACCAACTTTTCTTCCAAAAAAATTGAAGATGAATCTCAAAAAAACAATCTTAACTAGCTGCTTACTAGTCGTAACATTATTCTCTTTTGCACAAAAAACAGCAACCTACACCAATCAATTTAAAGATTATAAACATGCACTTGAGCTGTATCAAGACAAATCGTATCTCGCATCGCAACAGCTTTTTGATCAAATAAAATCTGATTACGAAAACTCATCAGAATACAGAGCCAATTGCGAATATTATATTGCCAACTGCGCCATCAGGCTCAACCAACAAAATGCTGATAATTTGATGCTAGATTTTGTTAAAAAGTATCCAACGAGCACCAAACAAAACAATGCTTTTTTAGAAACGGCTGAATACTATTATAAGGTAGGAAAATATCCGTATGCATTAAAGTGGTATAAAAAAGTAAATAAAACCAATCTGCCAAATCAACAATTAGAGGCCTATAATTTTAAATATGGATATGCACTTTTTGCAACTAAAAACTACACCGCATCTAAAGAATATTTTGGGCAATTATTAGATTCGCCAGAATACGGTTCTCGTGCAAAATATTACTACGGATATATCGCCTATCAAAATGATGATTACGAAACTGCCGACAATTATTTGGGGCAAGTTGTGACGGATGCAACCTATCAAAAAAATGTTTCTTACTATTTGGTGGATATGAATTTTAAGCTCGGAAAATTCGAGAAAGCATTGGAATTAGGAGAACCATTATTGGCAAAAACCAAACGTGAGGAGTTGTCGCAATTGTCAAAAATTGTAGGAGAAAGTTATTTTAATTTAAAACAATACAGTGAGGCGATTCCACATTTAAAAAACTACAAAGGCACTCGTGGCAAGTGGAATAACACCGATTATTACATGCTCGGATACGCCTACTACGCCCAAAATGATTATGAAAACGCCATTTCTTATTTCAATAAAATCATCGGTGGAAAGAATGCAGTTTCCCAAAACGCCTATTATCATTTGGCGGAATGTTACTTGCAACTCAACAAAAAAACGGAGGCTTTGAATGCTTTTAAAAATGCTTCGCAAATGGATTTTGAACTCCAATTACAAGAAGATGCATTTCTAAATTATGCCAAATTGAGTTATGATATTGGGAACCCATACAAAAGTGTTCCTGAGGTGTTGCAGTCATTTATTGATAAGTATCCAAAGTCAACCCACAAAAAACAAATTGAAGATTTAATCATTAATTCTTACATTTCTTCTCAGGATTATGAAGGTGCCATTTCTTATTTAGAAAAGAGAAAAGAAACGAAAAGCAATCGTTATCAAATCGCGACTTTTTATAGAGGAATCCAAGTTTTTAATGAAAAGGAATATGCTGATGCTATTTTAAATTTTGACAAATCTTTGAACAATCCTTTAGATAAAAAAATTGAAGTACGCTCCAGATTTTGGTTGGCAGAATCTAACTTTAGGTTGAATAATTTTGACCTCGCTTTACATGATTTCAATCTATTTTATGCCAATTCACAATCCARAGAAACATCAGAAATTAAAGACATCAATTACAATTTAGGCTATACTTATTTTAAGCAAAAAGACTATGAGCATGCTGCTGTTGAGTTTCAAAACTACATCAATAAAAATCCTGAAAACAACATAAAATTAGAGGACAGTTATTTGCGATTGGCAGATACTTACTTTGTTTCTAGCGATTATCAAAATGCGATAAAAACCTATGATATCATTGTAAAAAACAATCCGAAAGAAGCTGATTATGCACAGTTTCAAAAGGCGGTGAGTTATGGTTTTATCAGACAAGACAATAAGAAAATTGAGGAATTAAAGACCTTTATNAGACGCTATAAAAAATCAGCATATAAAGATGACGCCTATTATGTTTTGGCGAATGAATATGTCGATGCAAACCTAACGGACAAGGCTTTAGAAAAGTATGATTATTTAATTGACAACATTTCTAGAAGTCCGTTAGTTTCAAAAGCGATGCTTAAAAAAGGGGCTGTTTATTACAATACCGATGCCAATGAAAAAGCTTTGACGAGTTATAAAAAAGTAGTAAATCGCTTTCCAAATACTGCCGAAGCGAAGCAAGCAGTTTCGAGCGCAAGACAAATATATGTCGATTTAGGACGTGTTGATGAGTATGCCACTTGGGTAAAAACGATTGACTTTATAAATGTGACGGATGCCGAGTTAGACAACGACATGTACGAATCTGCAGAGAGAAAATACTTACAAAGTGATCATCAAAAAGCGATAACAGGATTTAAAAAATACTTGCAAGAATTCCCGAACGGATTGCACGCATTGCAAAGTAATTTCTATTTGGCGCAGTCTTTATTTTCAGAAAATAAAACTTCTGAAACCATTCCATATTACTCTTTTGTAATCGACCAAACTCAAAATGAATTCACCGAACAATCCCTTTCTAGATTGGCACAAGCCTATTTAGAAAATGATAATTGGGAGGGTGCAATTCCTGTTTTAGAGCGTTTAGAAACTGAAGCAAGCTCAGACTACAACAAAACATTTGCGCAATCTAATTTAATGAAAGGCTACTACACACAAAAAAATTACGTGAACGCGGTTGCGTATGCTGAGGATGTTTTGTCACAATCTAAAATCGATAACGAAGTAAAATCTGATGCTCAAATTATCATAGCAAGGTCAGCAATAAAAAATAAAAATGAGTCAAAAGCGAGAACTGCTTATAAAAAAGTGGAGGCAATTGCAACGGGCGAATTGATGGCAGAAGCGCTGTATTACGATGCGTATTTCGAAAATCAAGATGGGAGTTTTAGAGTCTCAAACAAGGTGGTTCAAAAGATTGCTGCGGAATATTCTAACTACAAATATTGGGGAGGAAAAGGCCTGATTGTGATGGCTAAAAATAATTATTCACTGAACGATTCTTTCCAAGCCACCTATATATTAGAGTCCGTAATTAAGAATTTTTCTCAGTTTGATGATATTGTTACTGAGGCTGAGGCAGAATTAAAACGCATCAAAACCGAAGAAGCAAAAACGAATGATTCTGTAAATCCAAAAAATTAGTACACGTTAGTTCGTTCCGATAATTATCGGAAGATTTTTTAAGTGAAACGAAAAAATTGTATCGAGAACCCATTGAGAAAAAAATAATGAGATACTGAACCTAGTTCAGCACATAAAAAACACCAAATGAAAAAAATCATTTTTATATCCCTAGCCTTCTTTTCTGCAGGAATAATATCTGCTCAAGAAAAAGCAAAAGACACCTTAAGTACCGATGAAATTATGGTGGTAAAACCATACACTCCTACAATTTCTGATGCCTTTAAAATAAAAGACAATCCGAAAATTGAAGAAGTCAACAATCAAAAAGACACGCTGACGTATTCTTTCTTTTCGGTTCCTGTAGCATCCACTTTTACACCAACAAAAGGGAAAGCGCAAAGTGTGGTTAGAGAACCTTTAGATAAAATTTATGAGAATTTTGTGGCGGTCGGGTTTGGAAATTACACCACTCCCTACCTCGAAGCATTTTTACATTCTAGTAGCTCAAGGAGCAATGATTTTGGTGCGTTTATAAAACATCAATCTTCTGCTGGTGGAATTAAAGATATTTTGGTTGATGATAATTATTCTGATTCCAAACTCTCATTATTCTACAAACAATTCGAGCGTGATTATAATTGGGAAGCTAATTTGGGTGCGCAACATCAAATATACAATTGGTATGGATTACCTGAAGGGATTGCTTATGATCCTGCTTTTTTGAGCTCGATGGATTCAAAACAAACTTACCTAAATATTTTTGGTGGCGGCTCTTTCAAGTTTGAAGATGCTATTTTTAAAGGAGGTAAATTAAGAGTTGATTATTTTTCTGACAATTATAACAGCAGCGAAATTCAAGTRAAAATCTCTCCAGAAGTGGAGTTTCCTATTTCATCCGAATTGATAAATCTCCCTTTTGATATTGAATTTATCACAGGGTCGTTTAAAGAAAATTACATCACCAATGCAGCAATAGAATATAGTTTTGTGAATTTAGGTACGAGTCCGAGTTTGGAAGTTTTACGCGATAAATTGACCGTAAATTTAGGGGCGAGAGTCTATTATAGTTTCGATTTAGAAAGCAAGCAGAATAAATTTTATGCCTATCCAAATGTTACCGCATCCTATAAAATAGTTGACGAAACAGTGATTGGTTATGCCGGAGTTACGGGTGATTTACATCAAAATAGTTACCGCGAATTTGCCAATGACAATCCGTTTGTGTCACCAACATTAAACATCCAACCAACCGATCAACAGTACAATGTTTTTTTAGGTGCGAAGGGAAAATTATCATCCAAAGTGGGATACAATTTTAAGGCATCGTATCAAAGTGAAAAGAACAAAGCGCTGTATGTTCAGAACCCAACAATGACTGACGGAATCACCAACCCAAGTTTTGCATATCAATCTGGGAACTCGTTCAATGTGGTATATGATAAGGTAACGACCTTGTCTGTTTTTGCAGAATTTGACATCTATATTTCTAAAGAATTTAAGTTTGGAGGAAATATCGAATACAACAATTTAGAAACTGATACTCAAGAAAAAGCATGGTACACTCCAACTTTAAAAGGAGCTGCTTTCGCAAATTACAACGCCAAAAAATGGTATGTGGGTGCTGACTTATATTTTGTTGGAGAACAATTTGATTTGGTTCAAAACTTTGGCGACCTCAACGGAACCGTAACATCCATCGACCCTTATGTAGATTTAAACTTTAATGGCGGCTATGTTTTTACAGATAGATTGACGGCCTTTGGTAGAGTAAATAATGTCTTGGGAATTAATTATAACAAATACACCAATTACAAGGTTCAAGGAATTCAGGTATTAGCAGGTGTTATTTATAAGTTTGATTTTTAATTGAACTTTCATTTTACCGTCTTTCCGAGCAGAGCGAAGGAATCTTTATAATACTTCCTTATAAAATTAATGATATTGCTTCATTGCGCTACACTCCATTCGCAAAGACGTACGATTTTATCATTCCTTCTAACCGTGATTTCAAGACCAAAAAACCATCCTAAATCGTATGTTATAAATCGTCAGTCTTAAAAAATAAATTCCGTAGATTTACGCAAATAAAAATCAACTCTAATGAAAAACTTTGCCATAGCATTTCTTGCTATTATCTCACTTGCATCTTGTTCAGACAAAAAAACAATTTCAAAAGTTGAAACTTCAACCATCAACAAAAAAGATTCTACACAAATCAAAGCTATTTTTGATGCTGCTTTAACCAATGGTCAAGCCTATGAATGGTTACGAGATTTAACGCAGAATATTGGTGGTCGTTTATCGGGGTCTCCTGAAGCACAGCAAGCAGTTGAGTGGAGTGAGCAACTAATGAAAGACCAAGGTTTTGACAAGGTTTGGTTGCAACCTGTGATGGTACCTCATTGGGTGAGAGGTGAAAAAGAAGTGGCAAATTACACCGTAAACGGAATCAAAATCAACGTTCCAGTTTGTGCATTAGGTGGCTCAGTTGCAACTCCAAAAGAAGGGATTTCTGGAGAAATTATCGAAGTATTTAGTATTGCTGAAGCAGAAGAATTGGGAGAAAAATTAAAAGGGAAGATTGTGTTTTTTAACCGTCCTTTTGATGCTACTTTAATCAACACATTTAAAGCATATAGTGGCTGTGTTAAACAACGTGGAGCTGGTGCCAAAACTGCGGGACCCTTCGGAGCATTGGGTATGATTGTCCGCTCTATGGGTTCGAGCATCGATGATTATCCACATACCGGAGCGATGGGTTATGGCAATATTCCGAAAGAGCAATACATTCCATCTGCTGCGATTAGTACAAGAGCTGCGGATTTATTAAGCAACAATTTAAAACAAGATCCACATTTAAAATTCTACTTAAAACAAAGTTGCGAAACCTTACCAGACGCCCCGTCATTTAACGTGATTGGAGAAATCACAGGAAGCGAATATCCAGAGCAATACATCACCATAGGCGGTCATTTAGATTCTTGGGATTTAGGTGAAGGCGCMCATGATGATGGCACCGGAATCGTACAATCTTTAGAAGTTTTACGCTTATTTAAAATTGCGGGAATCAAACCAAAACACACCTTAAGAGTTGTCTTTTTTATGAATGAAGAAAATGGTTTAAGAGGAGGAAAAAAATATGCTGAAGAAGCTAAACTCAAAAAAGAAATTCACGTTGCAGCCTTAGAATCTGATTCTGGAGGACATACACCAAGAGGATTTTCGTATAGCGGGAACAAGCAAAACGAAGCCGTATTTATGAGCTGGAAACCTTTACTAGAACCGTACGGATTAACCGATTGGTCAGTTGGATATACGGGTGCAGATATCAATCCGTTAAAGTCTGAAACGATTTCTTTGTCTGGTTACAGACCAGATTCTCAACGCTATTTTGATTATCACCATGCCGC
This sequence comes from Flavobacteriaceae bacterium, assembly GCA_002401215.1. Taxonomy (GTDB): domain Bacteria; phylum Bacteroidota; class Bacteroidia; order Flavobacteriales; family Flavobacteriaceae; genus Urechidicola. Next base: position 14,728 of record NVSL01000021.1, read on the forward strand.
TTCAGATACTTTTGACAAAGTAAATAAACGCGAATTAGCATTAGGTGCAGCGGCAATGACATCGTTAGTTTATCTGATGGATACCTATTTTGACATCAAAGTAATTAAGGAGTAATTCATTGTTTTTTAACCATTTAATAAGTCTCCTATAAGGTTTCAAAAACCTTATAGGTATCAATAAAATACTTTTTTTTTGGATAATCRAAAAACAAACACTTTCAAGTGATGCGATTTCTCAATCGCTTCTCTCATTTCGAAATGACAAAAGGACTACTTATGTGAGCCGTCACAAAAAGGGCCCTTCAAAGTGGCTTTACAAGCACATAAGTGTTTTGTTTCAGACGACTCTGCGGTAAAAACTTCGGGGCGCATTTCTGTACCTTTATGTTTCCCATCGCATAATGGCTGTGATTCTGACAATCCGCAGGTACACCACGCATATTTTTTTCCTTCTTCTAATTCGATTGCAATCGGACTATCGCCTGCTCTTTTTGGTAAATTCATTTGTAATAGTTTTAGGTTTGATGTTAAAGATAGTGAAAATAAAAAAGCCTCTTTGGTCTTTAACTTTTAACTCAGGGCAGAATCATACTTTTAAGTTTAATATTTTCAACAAGTAGTCTTCATTCCATCCGGCTTCAAGTCTTTTGCTTTTCATGGATAATTTTTTTGAAGATTCATTCTTCAATAGATTTAGTGCTATCTTAAGTAAAATCGAATAATTTTGTGCAGCGTTACCTGCTCTTTTTCTAGAGGCATCTTCAGAAAAAGCAAATCGAACCATTTGCTCCCAAGTTTACTCATTCTTTTCTATTTTCTTTAGTATTCGTGATTACTTCGTAGTTCTGCCCCAGAAATCACTGCGATTATACCGATAAGAAAGAATGTCTATTAAGTTGTGAAGCTGGTTTATATGGCTTCTGTGATCTTCTATTTGCCCAAAAATGCTCTTTAAGTTATCTGATGAATTCATTAAGTTAAATTATTGATTATCAGTATAATATACAAATAATTAATGACTTAAACAATTAATAATCAAATAGATAATAGGTTTTTAATTGTAAAAAAGTATGATTCTGCCCTGTAAATCAACTAATTACCTCGCTTTTATCAAAGAAAAAGTGTGAGTTTGCCCTGATTATTATATCCTTTATTACCATATTATCCTACAGTATTAGCATAATAACCGCTAGTCCAAAATTTACCGCCCCACAAAAGTTGCTTAATTTCAGGATGCAACCTAAATAACTCTCTTGCTGTTATACTTTTTATTGTTCTAACCAATTTTGATACTGACATTGACGGAGCACATTGAACTAAAAAACGAACATGATCGTATTCATATCCAATCTCTATAAATTGAATCTCATATCGTTCTGCTATCTTATACAAATGTCCTTCAAGGTCAAACCAGACTCTTCAGTTAATGCCTTCCTCCTGTATTTTACAGGAAAAACTAAATGATATAAAAGTAAACTTTTATTATGGCGCTTGTATATATGATTATCCATATATACAAAATTACACTTTTACAAAGTGTTTTGAAAAACCCCCCGTTTTTCAAACTTTTCCGCTAAACCCCGAGGCAAGCATCGAGGAATTCTTTTGATTAAAAAGAAACGAAAGAATTTAGATGTGAATTGTTAATTAATCACCTCAAATAATTTTCCTTGTAGTGGTCTAATTACACCTTTCATTTCCATATTAAAAAGGAGGGTTGCCAATTTATAAACTGGAATATTACAATCCAACGCAATAGAATCAATATACATTTTACCGCTAGACAATAAATAATCAAACACCGTTTGCTCTTCTTTTGATAGGTCTATAAACAATTGTTTTTGAATTGTCTTTGGCTGTTTTGATTTCAACTCCCAATTCAACGCTTCCACCAAATCTTTAGCAGAAGTTAAGATTCCTGCTTTATTCATTTTAATTAAATTGTTGCAACCTTTACTTAAACTATCGGTTGTTTTTCCTGGGACTGCGAACACATCTCTGCTATAAGAATTAGCAATATCAGCAGTTACTAAAGAGCCTCCTCTTTCAGCAGATTCAATAATAATTGTCGCCTCTGACATACCTGCAACGATGCGATTTCTTTTTAAAAAATTATTTTGTAGCGGGTCTTCGTTATACCAAAACTCTGAATAGAATCCACCATTTTCATTTACTTCATGAACATATTTTTTATGAACCTTTGGATAAATTTGTTCGAATCCATGTGCCAACACAGCAATGGTTTGTAACTTGTTTTTTACTGCTGCTTTGTGTGCCGTGATATCAACTCCATAGGCAAATCCACTTACAATAATTGGATTGTAGGGTGTTAGTTCTTCAATAAATTGATTTACAAAATCACGACCATACAAGGTCATTTTTCGGGTTCCTACGATACTAATCACCCGTGGATTCTCTAGGTTTATATTTCCATCCTGAAAAATTAAAAGAGGTCCATCAATACATTGCTTTAATCTGCTTGGGTAGTTTTCATTTTGATAATAACAAGCCGTCAGTTTGTTTTTTTGGATATAGGTGAACTCTTTTTCAGCAGCAGACAAATTAGTTTTATCAAATAAATGATTCAACACAACAGAACCAATTCCATTGATTTTTGCCAAAATACTTTTCTTTTCTGCGAGTACATTTTGAGCGGATCCGCAATGTGCAATTAATTTTTTAGCAATGATATCGCCAACACCTTTAGCTTTTTGCAAAGCCAGCACCGCAATCAATTCTTCTTCTAACATTTCTAACAATTTGATTTTCAATTTAACAAATCCACATCAATTGTAAAAATATTTACTAAAATTTGTTGATAAGTAATCTGAAAAGATTTAAAAATTTTGAGTGATTTTTCTATATTTGATATAATGAAATTAGAAAACTACATCAGCGATTTATTGTACAGATATGAATGTGTAATTGTGCCGAATTTTGGGGGATTTGTAACCAACGAAACCTCTGCCAAAGTCAATCATTTTACACATACTTTTTATCCGCCTTCAAAAAAAATTACTTTTAATAGTCATTTAAAACACAATGATGGTTTATTGGCAAACTACATCGCTTCTGTAAAAAATATTTCATTTTCTGAAGCTGTAAAAAACATCGAAACGAGTGTTGAAAAATGGAAATCGACCTTATTAGTTGAGGCGATTGAAATCAACAAAATTGGAAGTCTCTCTTTAAATAAAGAAGGTCAATTAGTATTTGAGCCTACGGTTTCTGAAAATTATTTAACAACTTCTTTTGGATTGAATTCTTTCAATTCTCCTGCTGTAAAACGTTTAGAATACAAAGAAAAAGTTAGAAAATTAGAAACGATTGCTCCGATACTTCCATCAGAAAAARGAAGAAAAACACCTGCTTTATTAAAATATGCTGCAACCGCTGCAATCATTTTTACATTGGGTAGTTTTGGTTGGAATACCTATAATAACAATCAATATCAAGAGCAACTTTTAGCGGAGCAAAAACAGCAAAATGCCGTTGAGCAAAAGATTCAACAAGCAACTTTTGTGATTGAGAATCCGTTGCCAACCATCACCCTAAATATTGCCAAAGAAGTAAAGAATTACCATGTAATTGCTGGTGCTTTTAGAGATCCTTTGAATGCTGATAAAAAAGTAAAACAATTGATTGAGCAAGGGTATGATGCTCAAATATTAGGGGTCAACAAATGGAATTTAACTACCGTTTCATACGCGAGTTATAGTGATAGAATTGAAGCTTTAAACGATTTGAGAACGATTAAAAAAACGGTTTCTTCTGATGCTTGGTTGTTGGTGAAAGAGTACTAATAGCTACAAAGTTTTACGAAAATAAGTTGTTTCAGAGATACGCAAAGATACACAAAGAAACGCAGAGGTTTTGATGCTTAACACGCTCTCTTTGATGCTTAATTTTTGAAATTTAATGCTTTCACTTTTTACCTTTTTAATTCTTCATTAAAAACTATCTTTGCAAAAAAATCATCAAATAATGCAAGCAAAGAACCCAAAAGATTCACTCACAACTTTAACAGATATTGTATTACCTGGAGAAACAAATCCGCTCAACAATCTCTTTGGTGGCGAACTATTAGCAAGAATGGATAGAGCCTGTAGCATAGCAGCACAAAGGCATTGCCGCAGAATTACGGTAACCGCTTCTGTAAATCATGTGGCGTTTTCTAAGGCAGTTCCTGTTGGAAGTGTTTTGACTGTTGAAGCAAAAGTTTCGCGTGCTTTTAAATCATCAATGGAGATTTATGTAGATGTTTGGATTGAAGATAGAGAAACCGGTGAGCGTACCAAAGTAAACGAAGGGATTTATACTTTTGTGGCGGTTGATAGAACTGGTACTCCGGTTAGAGTGCCTGAATTAATTCCTGTAACTAAGCTAGAAAAACAACGTTTTGATGGTGCTTTAAGAAGAAAACAATTAAGCTTAATTGTGTCTGGAAAAATGAAACCAGAAGAGGCTACAGAAYTAAAAGCTATTTTTGGGAAGTAGATTTTAACTTTTTATAAAGAGATTGCTTCTTCGTTCCTCATCGCAATGACGTAAAGTCAATATTTGGAGATTGTCTATTTGGAATTTGAAAATTGATTTTTCTCCACTTACATTTTATAAATCCATAAGGCAGGATTTAAACGTGTAGTGTTTTTCCATAACTGAAACTTTAAGGTTGTTTTATTGGTAACTTTATCGGTAAACACTTTTCCTAAATCTTGCTTTACAGAAACCTTCTCTCCTTTTTTTACCAAAACCGTTTCTAGGTTATTATAAATGGTGATGTAATTTCCATGCTGAATATACAATGCTTTTTTACCACTCACAGACTGAATTTGTAAAACTGTACCTTTATATATAGCACGAGCATGAGCCCCTTTTTCGGTTCTAATTCGCACCCCATTACTCTCAATTGTTATACCCGGTAAGGTAGGGTGTTTTTGCGTTCCAAACCGCAAGGCAACAAAACCTTTTTCTACAGGCCACGGTAATTTCCCTTTGTTTCCTTCAAACTGAGTTGCTACTAATTTGGCTTCTGCGGTTAATGCGAATTTTGATGAATTTGTTGATTTAGAACCTGCCTTTTTATTTGATTTTGCAATTGCATCTCGAATAATTTTTTCTATTTGTTGATCTATTTTACGCTCAGCATTTTGCTTTTTCTTTATTTCTGAAATATATTTTTTCTCTTTCTTTTTAATTTTCGAAACGATTTCTTCCTGCCCTTTTTTCTTTTCTTCTAATTTTTCTTGCGCCTCTTTTTCTTCAATCACTAATACATCTTTTTCTTTCTTTTGAACTAATAAAGTGTCGTTTTTTACATTCAATAAATCAGATTTTTTAGAAATTTGCTCGCCCTGAGCTTTTCTGAAATCCGTATATTGCTTCATATATTGCGTACGTTTATACGCCTGATAAAAGTTTTCTGAAGACAAAATAAACATGATGCGATTGTTCTTTGATTTACTTTTATACGACCTGTAAATCATCTTTGCATAATCATCTTTTAAGTCTTTTAAATCAGCCTCTAATTTTTTTATTTGCTTTTTGTTTGTAACTATTTCACTGTTCAAAGACTTGGTTTCAGCATTTAAAACAGCAATCAATTTTTCTTGTGCAACTATCCTAATATTGGTTTGATTTAGTTGCGTTAACAAACTTTGCTCTTCAGTTTTTGTTTGTGATAATAAGCTTCGGATTGTTCTAATTTCTTTCTGAATCTCTTTTCTCTGCTGCTCTAATTCCTTTCTAGAATTTTGCGCATTGGTTTGAATACTGAACAAAAAACAGCATAAAATCAACAATAAAAAAGTAGGGATTGATTTATTCATCTAGATAAATTTCTTTATATCCTTGTGGAATCTTAAATGGAAAATTCAGTTTTTTATCAAACTCCACCGACCTGTATTCTAAGTCAATAAAAGTTCTGGTTGTTTTGTCAACAGCAGTAATATTTATCAATCTCGGAAAAACTTCATCCTTTATTTTTTGATATTCAGTATAACTAACCGTCAACCTTTTTTGAACATCTGGTTGACGCACTTCTTGCTTGTTCATTTTAAAATTTCCCGGATTTATCCAAAACAAAATATCAAATAATTTATCCTGTTTTTTTGGGGTCAACATATACGTTTCACCCTGAACTTTTGCCGAATATTTCTTCTTGGTTAAATCTAAAATAGACTCCCCAATCAATAAATTTTGGATGATTTCAAAATCAACTTCGGTACCTAAAAAATTACTCAATAGCGTAAAATCACCTTCAAAATAAGTCTTATCTAGTTTTTCATAAAACAAAACTTTAGTAGGAGTAATCATTATTTTTGCCAGCGGAAACCCCAACATCGTACCACTCATCCAAATCGCTTTGTCTTTTTCTAAACGCAATTTTATGGTGATGGTTTGCAAATCATCATGACTTCTATACACCGCTTTTAACCGAGCATTGATCGTTTTTTTATTAAACTGATGCTCGTAATGATTTTTGATAATATTTTTTGAAGACATCGAAATTGCCGTTGAACCTTCAATAATTTTTGCCTTACAAGAAACCAACAATACGCTGACAATTAAAATATGAATCGTTTTTTTTAACATTTACTTCTTTAAATTATTTAGCTTTTGCTGATATTTGTTTACCAACTTTTCGTCAGAAATAGCGGTATAGCAAAGTATCAAATCTTGATAAAATTCCTTTTCTTGAGTGATATCATCAATCAAAAAGTCAAGTCCACTTTCTAAAACGTCAATAGCCTTATTATATTTCTTTTGATTGATTAGTGCTTTTCCATACATCAAATATACATAGGGTTGCGCGGGAAACAATTCTAATCCTTCCAAACTATAGTTGTAAATTTCATCAAAATTATTAGCCGCAAATTCTTGTGATAAAACCTCTTTTAAAATCTTAAAATCTTTGTTTGATTCATAGACTTTTTTCAATTCGACAAGATTACCAACATCTTCTGAAACAGCCTTTTTCTTTGGCTTCTTCACCACTTTTCTTTTATCAACTATCTTTTGATAATGCCTCAATTTAGAGGACGTAATTCCCTGAGAGGTTAAATCATCGAGAAGATTTCTAGCCTTTTCTTGTTCATTAGCTTGAATATAAATCAACACCAAATCATCAGCTAAAACAGGTTTTTGCTTAATCATTTTTTGCTGAATAGCAATTGCCTTTGTATAATTAAATTGCTTTAAATACACCTTCTTTGCTTGTACTAAAAACCAGAAATTTTCAGGTTCTGATTTTAGAGATTTCTCGATATACAATGCTGCTTCTAAATATTTATTGAGTGCAAAATAGTTTTTAGAAAACTCAAAATCAACTGCAACATCATCTTTAAATAACTGCTGACAAATTTCTAATTCGGTAATTGCTCTGGTGTAATTCCCGATGGCTTTATATTTCAAAGCCTCAAAATAATGGTTTTCAAATTTAATGAGCTTGTCATCATCATCTTTCAATAAAGTCAACCCATCATCTTGACTATAAGACAAAAAAGAAGCGCAAAACAATGCTAAAAGCAGAAATGTATTTGCGCTTTTTATTTTCATTTATTATGCTAATTCTGAATAATCTCCGATACTGACTGATGTAAAATTACCATCATATTTTGCGTAATGACCAATCATAGCATTGTCTAAATCAGCATTTGTAATTTTTACATTACTCTGAATCAATGAGTTTTTTATGGTCGAATTTTCAACAACACTTCCTTCGCCCAAAGAAACAAAAGGACCCACTGTCGTGTTTTTTAAAGTTACGTTTTTACCAATATAACAAGGCTGAATAATTTCAGAGTTCTCTAAAACAACATTGTCAGACGTTAAGTTAATTCCATCTTTTTGTAACAATTCTAGCACCTTAGAATTGGTTGCAACCGTCACATTTTTATTACCACAATCCATCCATTCATCAACTTTCCCCGGGATAAATTTCAATCCTTTTTGCTTCATGTTTTCCAAAGCATTGGTCAATTGATATTCTCCTTTGTCTTTAATATCGTTGTCTAATAAATACTGAATTTCATCTCTTAAAGCTTCTCCGTTTTTAAAATAATAAATTCCGATAATCGCTAAATCAGAAACAAATTCTGTAGGTTTTTCAACAAAATCAGTAATMAWWMYWTYKWYMMMKWWTACCACTCCAAAAGCACTTGGGTCATCAACTTGCTTCACCCAAATAGCACCATCAGCATTGGCATCCAACGTAAAGTCAGCTTTAAAAAGAGTGTCAGCAAATGCCACCACACAAGGGCCATCAAGCGCGTCTTTTGCACATTGAATTGCATGTGCCGTTCCCAAAGCTTCATGCTGTACAAAAACGCTTCCTTTTGCATTTAAGTCCGATGCAATTTTTAATAATCGCTCTTCGGTATCACCAGGAAAACCTTTTGCAACAGGGCCAATTATAAAAGCAATTTCATCTATTTCTTGATTTACAACTTGCGCAATATCCTCAACCAATCTTTGAACAATTGGCTTGCCTGCGATTAAGGTTAAAGGTTTCGGAGTTGTTAATGTATGTGGGCGCAATCGAGATCCGATTCCCGCCATTGGTACGATAATTTTCATTTTGTTTGGTTTATTTCTTTTTCAAATTAATTTATTCTCATTATAATTGATGTTTAAGACTTCTCTAGTCATCTCTTCGAGTGACTTGATAACACGCTTAGTGATATCGGTATTGGTTTTGATTTCGTTGTGGATTGACAGTTTTTTTTGCTTTCACAACGAATGTGCCGACATCTGACCTCAAAGGCACTGAGGCCCTTTTTAAGCCAAATAAAAACTGTGACAACGAATGTTTCATATCTTGTTTTAAAGTTTAAATATAGTTCTAATTTTTATTTCAGTTACAATGCCACAATGAATTATTACCGGTGTTATGCAATGGTATTATACGTTTTTCTTATTAGGATTTTTTCGGTTTGAAAAGAGTGAAACTATCTCTATTGAATTTTCAAATATTCTGTAGTATAAATTATTATGCCTTTCAACAACTGCTTTTCGGATTCCTTTCTTTTCATAAGATTCTGGAAATAATTCAGGTGTCTTAGATATTAATTCGATAGTGTGATCAAGTTTTGAAGAGAATTTTCTTAATTCCTTTTCGGTCCAATTGTTTTCTAAATATTCAATTGTTTCTTTTAATTCGGATATTGAGTGGTCAGTCCACAGAATTTTATAACCACTTTTCATAGATTTGCTTTACATCTGAGTGAGAAGTCAGTTTACCATTATCTGCATCTTGTATTCCTTTTTTTATTGAGTTTTTCTCAGTTGTTGAAATTTCATTCCACCAATCAGTTCTTTCTTTTGTTCTTAATTTCATTAATTTATCAATCAAAGATTGGTCATTCAAAGTGGAAAGCCACTGAATTAATTCAATTTTTTTATTTTGAAGATTTATATCCATAAGTTCAAAGTTACAAATTCCATTCTAGATACCAATTTTTACGTGATGTTTATGTCACAAATATACAATTCTAATGTGATTGATAAACGATTAATTCTCTTCGGAATTGTACAAAAAAATGATTTTTAAGAATCCATAAGATTATCCTATTTGATTTCACGTTCTTTGCACAAAATCAAAAATATATGAATTTCCTTACCGTAGAAAATATTGCCAAAAGTTTTGGTGACCACATCTTATTTAAAGACATCTCTTTCGGAATAAACAAAGAACAAAAGATTGCTTTTATTGCAAAAAATGGTGAAGGAAAAACAACTATCCTAAATATTATTGCGGGTATTGACACTGCGGATTCTGGAAAGGTTGTTTCTAGAAAAGGCTTGCATATTGCCTACTTGTCACAAAAAAATGACCTTAATCAAGACCTAACTATTGAGGCTGCGATTTTTGATTCTGACAATCCTATTTTAAAGGTGATTGAAAAATATGAACATGCTTTAGAAAACCCTGAAAATGAAGATGCATATCAAAAAGCATTCGAGTTGATGGAGCTTCACAATGCATGGGATTTTGAAACACAGTACAAACAAATTCTATCGAAATTAAAATTTGATGATTTGCTTCAACCTGTATCATCACTATCTGGAGGGCAACAAAAAAGATTGTCCTTAGCTATTATTTTAATCAACAAACCTGATTTATTAATTTTGGATGAGCCTACAAATCATTTGGATTTAGAAATGATTGAGTGGTTAGAAAGTTACTTTAAAAAAGAAAAAATAACACTTTTGATGGTGACGCATGATCGTTATTTTTTAGAACGGGTATGTAATGAAATTATCGAATTAGACGGAGGAAATATCTACAAATACAAAGGAAATTATTCTTATTATCTTCAGAAAAAAGAAGAGCGACAATTGCAAGAGCAAACCGAATTGCACAAGGCAAAATTGTTGTTTAAAAAAGAATTGGATTGGATGCGAAAGCAACCAAAAGCAAGAACTACAAAATCAAAATCTCGTACGGATGATTTCTATGAAATAAAAGATAAGGCACATCAAAGAAGGGTTGATCATGTAGTGCAATTAGAAATAAATATGCACCGTCTTGGAAACAAAATTTTAGAGCTTCATAAAATTTCAAAAGCATTTGATGATTTACAAATTGGACAAACTTTACCTGTAGTTACGCATTTGCATTTTCTGCATGCCATTTCTCGTGCCATCTTAACTTGCCTCTACTTTAGCTGGTTTTGTATCACCACCTTCAGCTTTTTTGATTTCTTCTTTAATCCAATCTTCTGCACCAAGGAATGGTTGTCTACATGTAATTCCAATCTTGCCCATAGCAGCTGCCTTACCTAATGATACTGCAGTAATTCTTGCACGAAGTGTGGAACCAACCTTGAGTGTTCGTCCACTTTGATTAGCTAAAATCATTCCAGACTTTACATCACTTTTTAGATAATCATCCATCAC
>NVSL01000022.1 GCA_002401215.1 Flavobacteriaceae bacterium
ATTTAGCGAATGGATATACTACAGAATTTTATAATAAAGAAATTGGAAAATTATACGATGCTGTAGGTTGGGATCCGGATGAAATGAATTATACAAGTGAAGCGAAACCGGTAAAATGGATCCGTGTTCATAATTTACCAGACTTTGTATATTATAATCACTCGCAACATGTTGATGTTGCTGGTGTTGCATGTCAAAAATGTCACGGTCCAGTTGAAGAAATGGAAGTGGTAGAGCAGTATGCACAATTAACGATGCGTTGGTGTATTGATTGTCATAAAGCGACAAATGTTGATGCAGAAAACAACGAATATTACGAAAAAATTCACGAAGAACTTTCTAAAAAATACAATGTTGATAAATTAACTATCGCACAATTAGGAGGTTTAGAATGTGGTAAATGCCACTATTAATACTAATGAAACGATTGAATAATTTTATTCATTCTTTAAATTAAAWWWWAAATGKCAWCAAACAARAAATACTGGAAAAGTGTTGAAGAGCTWRACGWWAAYAGCTCTATTGTTGATACGTTAARRCAAAATGAGTTTGTTGAAGAAATWCCWACRGATRARTTYTTAGGRGATAAAGANAACNNTWGARGMKTCKTCAACWACWCGTMGMGACTTTTTAAAGTATGTWGGWTTTACWACYGCWGCVGCWWCDTTRGCWKCYTGTGAAGGTCCWGTWRKAAAAKCRATTCCTTATSTWAWHAARCCARAWGAWWTWATYCCKGGTSTTGCAGATTATTATGCAACAGCGATTGCTGATGGTTTTGACTTTGCAAATATCTTAGTAAAAGTTCGCGAAGGACGTCCGATTAAAATTGAGCCAAATAAAGAAGCAAACGGAAGTACAAATGCACGTGTGCAAGCATCCGTTTTATCTTTGTATGATGGGTTGCGTTTAAAAGGCCCAAAGCAAAAAGGAAATAACATTTCTTGGTCTGAAGCAAATACTCAAATCTCAAAAAAAATAAAAGACATTCAAGCTGCTGGTAAAACAGTTGCTTTCTTAACGAGTACAGATGCGAGTCCATCTACCAAAAATATCATAGCTTCTTTAGGCGATGTTCGTCACGTAATTTATGATGCAGTTTCAGAATCTGCTGCTTTAGATGCATATCAAACAATGTACGGAACTCGTGCTTTACCTTCTTATGATTTTTCTAAAGCAAAAGTTATTGTAGGTGTAGGAGCAGATTTCTTAGGAGATTGGCAAGGTGGTAATTTTGAAAGCGGATATGCAAAAGGACGTATTCCTACAAAAGGAAAAATGTCGCACCATGTTCAGTTCGAGTCTAACATGACTTTGACTGGTGCAAATGCTGATGTTAGGGTAATGATTACTCCGGCAGAACAACATTTAGCAATGGCGAAGTTGTATCAAGCGGTTGTGAAAGGAATTTCAACGCGCGAAGCATCACCATTAAATACTGCAGTTCAAAATGCAGCAAAACAAATTAAAAATGCAGGAACGAATGCTGTAGTTGTTACAGGAATTCAAGATGCAAATATTCAGGCGTATGCGTTGGCAATTAACAATCACATTCAATCTGAAGTGATGGATGTTGTGCTAACAAACAACACACGTCAAGGTAACGATGCAGAGGTACTACAATTAGTTGCTGATATGAAAGCTGGTAAAATTGGAGCGTTGATTATCAACAATTCAAATCCAGTTTATACCTTACCAAATTCAGCTGACTTTGTTGCAGGCTTATCAAAAGTAGATTTATCTGTAACATTCTCAATGTCTGATAACGAAACTGCAAATGCTACAGAATATGCATTGGCTACACCTCATTATTTAGAATCTTGGGGAATGATCGAAATGAAAAAAGGTCAGTACAGCTTAATGCAACCAACTATTCAGCCATTATTTGACACACGTCAATTTCAAGATTGTGTTTTAAAATGGTCAGGTAGCTCAGAAACTTATTACGATTATTTAAAAACTTCATTTGTAGATATGCAAGCTCCAGGTTCTTGGAACCAAGCATTGCAAGATGGTACTTTTACTGTTGCTATAACTAGAGAAGAAGTTGTTGTAAACGAATTCGATTTATCCTATGGATATAAAGCTCCAAAAGCTGATGGAAGTTTGCAATTACAATTATATACAAAAACTGGTTTAGGTGATGGTCAGCAAGCCAACAACCCTTGGTTGCAAGAATTGCCAGATCCAATTACAAGAACTACTTGGGATAACTACTTAACCATTTCTCAAAAAGATGCTGAAGGTTTCGGAATTGAAAACTGGAATGTTGCTAATGGTGGACTAAACGGTAGTTTGGTAGAATTAACTTTGGGAGATGTTGTTGTAACACTTCCAGCATTAATTCAACCAGGGCAAGCAGTTGGTTCAGTTGGTTTGGCTTTAGGTTACGGTCGTAAAACTGGAGTAAAATCAGAAATGCAAACAGGTAAGAATGCATATCATTTTTATTCAGGATTTAATAATTCTCAATACGGAGCATCCTTAAAAGTTGTTGCTGGCGAGCATAAATTTGCTTGTACTCAGTTACAAAATACAATGATGGGTCGTGGAGATATCATCAAAGAAACCACCTTAGATACATTTAATGACCATTCATTAGATCCAAAACATACTTGGAATCCTGTGCCAATGGTTTCTTATAAACACAAAGAAGTTGAAGCAACTAGTATGGATTTATGGGATTCATTTGATCGTTCAATAGGGCATCACTTTAATTTATCTATCGACTTAAATGCTTGTACTGGATGTGGTGCTTGTGTTATTGCTTGTCATGCAGAGAACAACGTTGCAGTAGTAGGTAAAAAAGAAATTAGAATGTCAAGAGATATGCACTGGTTGCGTATTGATAGATATTACTCTTCTGATATGACAGCTGAAAGAGCTGAAGAAGAAGGAGTAGGAGTGAAACAAAAATTTGCTGAGATGGAAGATCCATCAGCAAACCCAACAGTAGCTTTTCAACCAATTATGTGTCAGCATTGTAACCATGCGCCTTGTGAAACTGTTTGCCCAGTAGCGGCAACATCACATGGTCGTCAAGGTCAAAATCACATGGCATATAACAGATGTGTTGGTACTCGTTATTGCGCAAATAACTGTCCTTATAAAGTACGTCGTTTCAACTGGTTTGATTATGCTAACAATTCTGAATTTGATTTCAATATGAATGACGATTTAGGAAAAATGGTATTGAATCCTGATGTAACAGTTCGCACACGTGGAGTTATGGAAAAATGTTCTATGTGTATCCAAATGACGCAAGCAACTATTTTGAAAGCTAAGAAAGAAGGAAGACCTGTAAAGGATGAAGAATTCCAAACAGCTTGTTCAAATGCATGTAGTACAGGAGCGATGATTTTTGGAGATATCAACGATAAAGAAAGTCAAGTTGCAAAACTAAAAGAAGATAAAAGAGCATATCACTTGTTAGAGCATGTTGGTACACAACCAAATATTGTATATCAAGTTAAAGTGACAAATGCTTAAGAATAAAACTAGATTAATAATTAGATAACTATATATAGACTATGGCGTCGCATTACGAAGCACCTATAAGACAACCTTTAATCATTGGAAACAAGAGCTACCACGATATTACTGTGGATATTGCTGCTCCGATAGAAGGTAAAGCAAACAAACAATGGTGGATAGTATTTAGTATAGCTGCAGCAGCTTTCCTTTGGGGAATCGGTTGTATCGTTTATACGATCGGAACAGGTATTGGAGTTTGGGGATTGAATAAAACCGTTGGTTGGGCGTGGGATATCACGAACTTCGTATGGTGGGTAGGTATTGGTCACGCCGGTACATTGATTTCCGCAGTACTTTTATTATTCCGTCAAAAATGGAGAATGGGTATCAACCGTTCTGCAGAAGCAATGACAATTTTCTCTGTGGTACAAGCAGGTTTATTTCCAGTTATTCACATGGGTCGCCCATGGATGGGATATTGGGTATTGCCAATGCCAAATCAATTCGGATCTTTATGGGTAAACTTTAACTCTCCTTTATTATGGGATGTTTTTGCAATCTCAACCTATTTATCTGTATCATTGGTTTTCTGGTGGACAGGTTTATTACCAGATTTTGCGATGATTCGTGATAGAGCGGTTAGACCATTCCAAAAGAAAATTTATTCTTTGTTGAGTTTCGGTTGGACAGGTAGAGCAAAAGATTGGCAACGTTTTGAAGAAGTATCTTTGGTACTTGCAGGTTTAGCAACGCCACTCGTACTTTCTGTACATACTATTGTATCGATGGATTTTGCTACGGCGGTTATCCCAGGTTGGCATACAACTATTTTCCCTCCTTACTTTGTAGCAGGGGCAGTATTCTCAGGATTCGCAATGGTAAACACTTTGTTGATTATCATGCGTAAAGTATCAAATTTAGAAGCATACATCACCATACAACATATCGAATTGATGAATATCGTAATTATGATTACGGGGTCTATTGTTGGGTGTGCATATATTACTGAGTTGTTTATTGCGTGGTATTCTGGTGTAGAATACGAACAATATGCATTCTTAAACAGAGCAACAGGACCTTATTGGTGGGCCTATTTATTAATGATGTCTTGTAATGTTTTCTCTCCACAATTTATGTGGTCAAAAAAATTACGTACCAGCATTATGTTCTCTTTCTTTATTTCGATTGTTGTAAACGTCGGAATGTGGTTTGAGCGTTTTGTAATTATCGTAACATCATTACACCGTGATTATTTACCATCATCTTGGACAATGTTCTCACCAACATTTGTTGATATCGGAATTTTTGTTGGAACCATCGGATTCTTCTTTGTACTCTTTTTATTGTACTCTAGAACGTTCCCAGTAATTGCACAAGCAGAGGTGAAGACAATTTTGAAATCATCAGGAGATAATTTCAAGAAGTTTAGAGATGCAGGAGGAGACAATCCTGTTGATAAATTTAATAAAAAATAAGAGCAGTTATGAGTTCTAAAGTAATACAAGTAATGTATAATGATGACGACATTTTATTGTCGGCAGTAAAAGAAACCCGTGCTGCACATCATCATATCGAAGAAGTATATTCTCCCTTTCCGGTTCACGGACTAGACAAGGCGATGGGATTGGCTCCAACAAAATTAGCAATCACATCATTTATGTATGGTTTGTTAGGGTTGGGTTTTTCAATCTGGTTGACGAACTATACAATGATTCAAGATTGGCCACAGAATATTGGTGGTAAACCAAGTTTTACTTGGTGGGCTAATATGCCAGCATTTGTACCAGTTATGTTTGAGATGACTGTGTTTTTCGCAGCGCATTTAATGGTAATTACATTTTATATGCGAAGCAGGTTATGGCCATTTAAAAAAGCAGAGAATCCAGATCCAAGAACTACAGATGATAAATTTGTAATGGAAGTAGCTTTAGAAGGTGATGAACAAGAAATGATTTCGTTTTTTGAAAAAACAGGATCCATAGAAATTAAAATAACTGAAAAGCTTTAAGTAGATGAACCGAGCTTATATAATTTTCAGAAATAAAAAAATGATTAATAGCGAACACATATGTTACCGCTAAAAAAAATAGAATTTAAACATATGAAAAGAGTTATCAAAACAATTTTATTATTGACGATTGTAGCGGTAGTTACTACTTCTTGCGATAGAAGTAAAAGAGCACCCAACCTACAATATTTCCCTAATATGTATGAGCCTGTGAGTTATGAAACTTACGGAGAAAACCCAAACTATGCCGTTGGTATGGAAGAGCGTTTGCCAGTTAAAGGTACAATTGCTCGTGGTGCAGAGTTTCCTTTTGAATATGAAAATACGACAGAAGGTTATGAATTGGCAAAAGCAGAACTAAAAAGTCCGTTGGATATTTTAACAATAGACGACGAACGAGGAGAATCTTTATATGTAATTTACTGCGCATCTTGTCACGGAACAACAGGTGATGGTCAAGGTGAATTACCAAAAAGAGAAAAGTTTTTAGGGATACCTAATTATAAAGATCGTGATATTACCGAAGGTAGTATTTATCACACAATTATGTATGGTAAAAACATGATGGGATCTCACGCATCACAATTAACAGAAGAAGAACGTTGGCAAGTAGTTGCTTATGTTCAGGAATTAAGAAACAATTAATAATTCTTTTTAATTAGAATTTAAAAGATATGTACACGTTTTCAAAAAGATTAAAAACATTCTCATTTGCATTGATGATTGTTGGTTTGGTAGGAATTACTTGGGGATTTTTAAATGCACCCAGTTCTGTTGAAGAAGCCAAAGAAATTGTAGCAGCTCATAGCAAAGGCCATGATACGCATGCGGCAGCAGCGACAACACATGATGGAGGTCATGAAATGACAGGAGAACACCACGATGCAGAACACGATGAACACGTATTTCATCAATTACAAAACAGACCTTGGTCAGCGTTATATGTTGCCATCTTCTTTTTTATGATGTTATCATTAGGAGTTTTGGCATTTTATGCAATTCAACAAGTAGCACAAGCAGGTTGGTCAATCGTACTCTTTAGAGTCATGGAAGGCATCACATCATACTTGCCAATTGGTGCTGTCATTTTATTTGTATTCTTAGTATTGTCTAGCATGCACATGAATCATGTATTTGCTTGGATGAATCCAGAATTATTAGACGAAACAAGTCCGAAATTTGATCACCTATTAGCTGATAAAGCAAGTTACTTAAATGTACCTTTCTTTTTAATTAGAGCTGCAATCTATATTATAGGTTGGGTATTATATCAAAGATTTGCGCGCAAACAAACATTGGCATTAGACCAAGCAGTTGACGGAAATTTAACACACTACNAAAAAAATGTTAGGTGGTTCTGCAGCATTCTTAGTATTCTTTTTAGTATCAGAATCTATGATGTCTTGGGATTGGTTAATGTCTATCGATCATCACTGGTTTAGTACTTTATACGGATGGTATGTATTCTCTGGTATGTTTGTATCTGGTATCACAACTATTGCAATGGTTACAGTTTATTTAAAATCAAGAGGGTATTTAGAATTTGTAAATGACAGTCATTTACACGATTTAGCAAAATTCATGTTTGGGTTTAGTATTTTCTGGACCTACTTATGGTTCTCTCAATTCATGTTGATTTGGTATGCTGATATCCCAGAAGAGGTAACGTATTACGCACAACGTTTCGAAGAAATTAGAATTCCATTTTTAACAATGGTTGTGATGAACTTTGTATTCCCAATTTTAGTATTGATGAATAGCGATTATAAAAGATTGCCTTGGTTTATCATTATTGCGGGAGTTATCGTTTTAGTAGGACATTATATTGATGTTTATATTTTAATTACTCCAGGATCAGTTGGTGAACATTGGAAATTCATTTCGCCAGAAGTAATCGGATCAGCATTGTTCTTCTTAGGACTGTTTATTTTTGTTGTATTTACAGCATTAACAAAAGCACCTTTGAAAGTGAAAGGAAATCCATTTATGAAAGAAAGTGAAAATTTTCACTATTAATAGTTAAGAAAATAAAAAAGTATGTTAGCATTATTTTATATTTTAATAGGAATATCTATTGCAAGTGTTATTTGGCAACTGACAAATATCTTTAACCTTAAAACACAAATCGCTGATGAAAGCGATAACGATCAACAGGGAAAACTAATGTTTGCCTTTATGGTTGGGTTTTATGCATTGATGATTTTCTGTTTTTGGAAATACTCAGCAGTATTATTGCCAGAAGCAGCATCACGCGAAGGAGCAAGAATCGACAATTTGTACATGTACACTATGGGATTGATCTTATTTGTACAAGCCATCATGCAATTCTTAATTTTCTTTTTCGCTTATAAATATAGAGGTGTTAAAGGACGTAAAGCATTGTTCTATTCTGATAGTCACAAATTAGAAACTATCTGGACAATCACACCTACTGTTGTATTGGCAGGATTGATTATCTACGGATTATCAGTATGGGTAGATATTACAGATGTATCGGATATGGAAAATCCTATGGTCATCGAACTTTATGCAAAACAGTTTCAATGGGAAGCACGTTATGCAGGAGATGACAATGCCTTGGGTAGAGCGAATGTTCGTTTTATAAAAGGAAGAAATAGTATGGGTGTAGATATGACTGACTTAAATGCGGCTGATGATATTCCTGTGCGTGAATTGCACTTAGTAAAAGGAAGACCTGTTATTTTTAAACTGCGTTCGCAAGATGTATTGCACTCTGCTTACATGCCTCATTTTAGAAATCAAATGAATTGTGTTCCTGGTATGGTAACTCAAATGGCATTTACGCCAACCATGACTACCGAGGAGATGCGTCAAAATAAAAAAATCATTGCGAAGGTTGAGAACATTAACAAAATAAGAGCAGAAAAAGGAGAAGATCCTTACGAGTTTGATTACCTATTGTTATGTAATAAAATTTGTGGAGCATCTCACTACAACATGCAAATGAAAATTATTGTTGAGACAGAAGACGAATACGAAGACTGGATGCTAGAACAACAATCAATTACTGAAATTTTAAACTAATTAGACTCGATTAAAAAGATAGATATTATGTCAGATCATCATCATAAAGAAACATTTGTAACTAAATATATTTTTAGTCAAGATCATAAAATGATTTCTAAACAATACCTAATTACAGGTATTTTTATGGGAGTTATTGGAGTGTTTATGTCTATGCTATTTCGTTTGCAAATTGCGTGGCCAGAGCATTCATTCAGCATCATTGAAGCTTTCTTAGGAGGGCATCAAGATGGGGGTGTTATGACCCCAGATATTTATTTGGCATTGGTAACAATCCACGGTACAATCATGGTATTCTTTGTGTTAACAGCAGGTTTATCAGGTACTTTTAGTAACTTATTAATTCCCTTGCAAATTGGTGCACGTGATATGGCGTCAGGATTTCTAAACATGATTTCTTACTGGTTATTTTTCTTATCTAGTGTTATCATGATGACGTCTTTATTTGTTGAGGCAGGACCTGCATCAGCAGGATGGACAATCTACCCACCTTTAAGTGCATTGCCACAAGCAATTCCGGGTTCAGGTGCGGGTATGACCTTATGGTTAGTGTCTATGGCAATCTTTATTGCATCCTCTTTATTAGGCGCATTAAATTATATCGTAACAGTTCTGAATTTGAGAACAATCGGTATGAAAATGACGCGTTTACCATTAACAATTTGGGCGTTTTTTGTAACAGCAATTATTGGTGTAGTATCATTCCCGGTGTTATTATCTGCAGCTTTATTGTTGATTTTTGACCGTAGTTTTGGAACCTCATTTTATTTGTCCGATATTTTTATCGACGGTGGCGTTTTACATTATCAAGGAGGATCACCAATTTTATTCGAACACTTATTCTGGTTCCTTGGACACCCGGAAGTATATATCGTTATTTTACCAGCAATGGGAATTGTGTCAGAAATAATGGCAGTCAATTCGCGAAAACCAATCTTTGGTTATAGAGCGATGATTGGATCTATCATAGCAATTGCATTTTTATCTACCATCGTTTGGGGGCATCACATGTTTGTAACAGGTATGAATCCTTTCTTAGGATCAGTATTTACATTTACAACTTTGTTGATTGCGATTCCATCTGCAGTGAAAGCCTTTAACTGGATTACCACACTCTGGAAAGGAAATCTGCGAATGAATGTCGGAATGTTATTCTCAATAGGATTTGTCTCAACCTTCGTTTCTGGTGGATTAACAGGAATTATCTTAGGAGATTCTGCCTTAGATATCAACGTACATGACACCTATTTTGTAGTAGCGCATTTTCACTTGGTGATGGGTGTGTCTGCAATTTTAGGGATGTTTGCAGGAGTCTATCATTGGTTCCCAAAAATGTTTGGACGTATGATGAACAAAACTTTAGGATATTGGCATTTTTGGTTGACACTGATTGCAGCATACGGAGTATTTTTCCCAATGCACTTTGTTGGTCTAGCAGGATTACCACGTAGATATTACATGAACACAGCATTTCCATATTTTGATGATTTATCTGATATCAATGTTGTGATTACTATGTTCGCTATTTTAGGAGGATTGGCACAGTTGATTTTCTTAGCTAACTTTTTCTTTAGTATTTATAAAGGTAAAAAAGCAAGTCAAAACCCTTGGGATGCAACAACATTAGAGTGGACAACTCCAGTTGAGCATATTCACGGAAACTGGCCAGGAGAAATTCCAGCAGTTCACCGTTGGGCATATGATTATTCTAAACCAGGAGCAGACGAAGATTTTATTATGCAAACGGTTCCTTTAAAAGAAGGCGAAGAAGAATCATAAGAATATATTTTAATTCTGTTTGTCACACTGAGCTTGTCGAAGTGGTTTCAGAATCTCACAATAAAACATTCAAAAACCTTTCTATTAATTTAGAAAGGTTTTTTATTTCTTTCCTGTAGATGTGTGAATCCATTTTCTCTTACTATTGATTTTTTTAACAGCAACTTCCGTATATTTGCTTTTGCAGAATTTGTACTGAAGTTATTTCAGTACCTCATAAAAAAGAGTGTYTCAATTGATGAACGAAAACCTAAATCCAGAAAATACAGATTTTACACCCTCAGAATTGGACGTAGAAAAAAAACTACGCCCACTTTCTTTTGATGATTTTACGGGTCAAGACCAAGTATTAGAAAACTTAAAAATATTTGTGCAGGCGGCAAATCAAAGAGGCGAAGCGTTGGATCATACCTTGTTTCACGGCCCTCCAGGATTGGGTAAAACCACACTTGCACATATCTTAGCAAATGAGTTGGAAGTTGGTATAAAAATCACCTCAGGACCAGTGTTAGATAAACCGGGTGACTTGGCAGGATTGCTTACTAATCTTAGCGAACGGGATGTCTTGTTTATCGATGAGATTCATAGATTGAGTCCGATTGTTGAGGAGTATTTATACTCGGCGATGGAAGATTATCGCATCGATATCATGATAGAATCTGGACCTAATGCACGTTCTGTTCAAATAGATTTAGAGCCATTTACTTTGGTTGGTGCAACGACAAGATCCGGATTATTAACAGCACCGATGCGTGCAAGATTCGGAATCAGTAGTCGTTTGCAATATTATAAAACGGAATTATTAACTACGATTGTTCAACGAAGTTCACAAATTTTGGGTGTTGCAATCTCTATGGAAGCAGCAATAGAAATTGCAGGTAGAAGTAGAGGAACACCGAGAATTGCAAATGCGTTGTTGCGTAGAGTTCGAGATTTTGCACAAATTAAAGGTGATGGAAACATCAGCATAGAAATTGCAAAATATGCTTTAGGAGCTTTGAATGTTGATGCGCATGGTTTGGATGAAATGGATAATAAAATTCTGTCAACCATCATCGATAAATTTAAAGGAGGCCCTGTGGGAATCACAACTATTGCAACCGCAGTTGGAGAAAGTAGCGAAACAATTGAAGAAGTATATGAGCCCTTTTTAATTCAACAAGGATTTATAATGCGTACGCCAAGAGGCAGAGAAGTTACCGAAGCTGCATACAAACATTTAGGAAAAATTAAACAAAGACCGGGACAATTATTTTAACGGCGAAATCTGGAATTATCGGATTTGATAACTATTTTAACAATCAGTAATTTAAAAAAACAAAATATGAAATCAATCAAATTTATTTTTACATTATTTTTAGTAGCATCATTAGCAAGTTGTAACGGTCAACAAAAAAAAGCGTCTGACGAAGGGGCAGTTGTTGAAGTTGTTAAGACAGAAGTCTTTGAAAAAGCGGCTAGTGATGTGCAATTGGTAGATGTTAGAACTCCAGGAGAATATAGCGAAGGCTATATTAAAAATGCAATCAACATCGATATTTTTGGTGATGACTTTATGGGAAAAATGTCTAAATTAGATAAAAATAAACCTGTTTATGTGTACTGTAAAAGTGGTCATAGAAGTGGGAATGCTGCAGAAAAATTAGAGGAAGCAGGATTTACAAAAGTGTATGATTTGGATGGTGGCTTTCTTCAATGGAAAGGAGACGGGAAACATGTTTCTGGAAAAAAATAAAATGAAAACAATACAAGTAGAAAATTTAAAATGTGGTGGTTGTGCAAATACCATCAAAAAAGGATTGATTTCTATTGACGGAATCGAAACTGTAGATATAGTAATTGAAACTTCAGAAGTTACAATTCAATCAGAAGATGAAGTTGTAATTGAATCAGCAATTAAAAAATTATCGAGCATGGGATATCCACTTGTGGGTGATTCAAATTCTGTTTTGAAAAAAGCAAAATCGTTTGTGAGTTGTGCTGCTGGAAAAATAAATCAAGAAAATTAATGCATCGAATTTTAGTAAATAAAGTTAAAGTTAGGTTTCAGGATTGCGATCCGTTTAACCATTTAAACAACTCAAAATACATTGATTATTTTATCAATGCGCGTGAGGATCATTTGTTAGAAAATTACAATCTAGATATCTATACCATGGCGTTGAAAGAAGGTGTGAGTTGGGTAGTTGCATCGAATCAGATTAGTTATTTACGGCCTGCTTTAATGATGGAAAATGTGATTATAGAATCGCAAGTAATTAGTTATACAACCAAAAGTTTACAAGTAGAATTAAGGATGTACAACGAAGATAAGACGGAATTAAAGTCGGTAATGTGGTCGAAGTTTGTGCATTATAATATGAAAACACAACGTACGCATGAGCATGCTGATCGATTTATGAAACTGTTTGAAGAGGCTCACATGCCAGTTGAAGAAACCACTTTTGAAGCGCGTATAAAAGCGATGATGAAAAAAGGGTAGTTTAACTTTTGAGCAAATAATATATTAAAAAAGGAACGCATTTGCGTTCCTTTTTTTGTAGCAAAACCATAGTTCTGTAGAATATTTTAAAAATGTATGTGCTCTTATTAAACCGGTTCGTCCGTCAAAGCGAAACGTAAAGGAGGGTTAAAAAGAGTTATTAATATTTGGGCAACCTGCGCCACGTGGTTCTTTACAAGAGAAATTAAATCCTAAAGATATTTGGTGGTAACCAGCATCATCAAATAAGAARTCTCCGGTTTGTTTAGTGTACGTATATCCAACCATAAATCGATTGAAATTAACTCCAACAATTGGAGAAAGATAGCGAAGTTCTTCAATACTATTTCCATCAAAGCCTTGACGGTAAGATACTCCTGCCCAAACTTGAGCATTGTCAAAACGCTTGTAAACTTTTGCATTAAAGTCAATAAATTTTTCACCGGTACGCTCTACAAATTGTGTCATTATTGAGGGCTCAAACTGAATTTTATCCCAATTAAAATAATACCCAGCAGTTACTAAATAACGTCTTAAATTTAAAGATTCATAGTTGTCATCATATAAATTACGTGCAGTTAACAATAAGTTTTTTGCAGTAAAATAAGAGAAGAAACCTTTGTTGTGATATGCCATCCCAAAATCAGCATTTACATAATTTCTACTTTGGATAATTTGCGTGATAACTGGATCAGGAATTACAAAAGAGCTTTCGTCAATACTATTCTGAGCTAACATTACTGACAAGCCAAAGGACAACATATTAACATCATCAATACGGCCTAAATCTATGTGATACGCGTAGGTCGCAATAATTCCTTGTTGCGAATGATATCCGTTTTTATCGTTAAATAAAATTCCACCGACTGCAGATTTTTCGCCAATTTTTGTATTAAAACTTACTGTTTGCAAAGCGGGTGCGTCAGAAACTCCAGACCATTGGTTACGTGCGGTAAATCTAATTTTACCACAGTTTCCAATTCCTGCTGCTGCTGGATGAACTAAGTAAACATTGTCTGATAAATAATCAGAATAAATTGGAAGTGTTTCCTGAGCGTTTATAAAAATTGCTCCAGTTAAAARMASWKYWMKAAATAATATNTTTTTNAAATTCATTTTTCTCCCCAAAAAAATTAAGCGATTCCAAATATAGGAGTTTGCTTTTTATTAAACTTTTATTTTACACATTTATTACACTAGCGTCTTATTAGACTAAAGTGACCTCTTTTTACCAACGTATTTCCATCTACATCTTTTATGGCAACGCTATACCAGAAATCGGATGACGGTAGTGCTTCGCCATTATAATACCCATCCCATCCGTCAGAATTTGAAGTTAATTTTGTAATCAATTTTCCAAATCGATCAAAAATCAACACCCCTTCATTTGAATTTGCAAGTGAAGTATCTGATAAATTAATAATGTGCCATGTATCATTTTCTCCATCATTATTAGGAGTAAAAAATTTTGGTGCTCCCATTATTGAAACATTTTTATAAGCATTTGGCAAACATCCATTGGCGTCTCTAACTGTTAAAACATAATTACCTGGTGTAACATTTTGAAGTGTATTGTTTGATTGAAAACTAACACCATCTAAAGAATATTCGTAATCTCCTATTCCGAATGCTGTTCCGCTAACTACACCTTCAACCTCTACGGTGATGGTATTGTTATCAGAAAAATCTGAGATATCAATATTTGTAATAATTGGCGCTTCGGAATGTGTTACTGTAATTACTGCATTAACATCTGCACAGGCTCCCGCACCTAAAACCGTATAAGTATAATCTCCTGATGCATCTGTTGCTGGGTCAAAAATTCCGGTACCACTATCCATTGAGGGTGACCATGTACCTCCTAAATCTGGTGTTCCTCCTAATAAAGAATATAAATCGACAGGAGATTCTGACATACAGAAAAACGCATCGGCATCTAAACCTGCATCTGGTGCAATGCTTAAAGTTACCATAACAGTTGCAACAACATTGGTACAAGTTCCATTTCCTAAAACGGTATATGTATAAGGTCCTCCTAAATCTGCTGATGGATCAAAAACTCCAGTTCCACTTGCTAAAGTGGGAGACCAAGTTCCACCAGCATCTGGTGTTCCTCCTAAAAATGTTATTAAATCTACAGAGCCATCTGTATCACAAAAAGCGCTGATACCATCGGTTCCTGCATCTGCTGCTTGGTATAACGTAACATTAATTTGAGATGTTGCATCGTTACAAACTCCGTTACTTGTTGTATATGTATAAATTACTCCTGGATCTGTTGCGGGGTCGTAAACTCCCGTGCCACTAGCCATTGCTGGACTCCAAGTTCCTACAGTATCTGGTGTTCCACCTAAAAGCGTGAATAAATCTAAAGAAGCATCGGTACTACAAAATTCGATTGAGTTATCTGTTCCTGCATCTGGTGCGATATCAATTTGTACCGTAATATTTGCAGTGACATCAGCACAAACTCCTGTACCTGTTACGGTGTATGTGAAAATTCCTGCGATATCAACTGAGGGGTCAAAAACTCCGGTACCACTTGCTAAACCAATAGACCAAGTTCCACCAGCATCTGGTGTACCTCCTAAACTATCAAATAAATTAACAGAAACATCTGTACTACACATCGTAATTGTAGCATCAGTTCCTGCATTTGCAGCTGTATAAACGGTAACATCTACAATTGCTGTTGCATCGGCACAAACTCCGTTGCTAACAGTATAGGTGTAAATATTTGTTACATCTACAGCAGGATCAAATAATCCGGTACCGCTTGTAAGAGCCGGTGACCATGTTCCTGTTGTATCTGGAGAACCTCCTAAAAATGTGATTAAATCTACAGTTGTATCAGAAGTACAAAGTTCTGTAATACCATCAATTCCTGCATCTGGTGCAACATCAATAGTTACTGTTATTGTTGCTGAGTCATCGGCACAAACTCCTGTTCCGGTAACTGTATAGGTATAAATTCCTGCGGTATCTACTGATGGGTCAAAAACCCCCGTGCCACTTGTTAAAGCGGGAGACCAAACTCCACCTGTATCAGGTGTACCTGTTAAATTTGCAAATAAATCTGTTGCAGTATCTGTACTACAATATGCCATTGTTCCGTTAGTTCCTGCTTCGGGAGCGGTATTAACTGTTACTATAACGGTTGCAGTATCATCAACCAAACAACTTCCTGTTGCCAAAACTGTGTACGTATAAATTCCTGCTGTATCTACAGCAGGATCAAAAATTCCGGTTCCGCTTGTTAAAGCAGGAGACCAAATTCCATCGGTATCTGGAGTCCCCGTTAAACTTGTAAATAAATCTGTAGTGACATTGTCTGTACAGAAATCAGCAGTACCATCTATTCCTGCATTTGGTGCAATATCAATTGTTACTATAACTTCGGATGTTACATCAGTACAAACTCCTAGGCCTGCAATGGTGTACGTATAAATTCCTGCTGTATCTACAGCAGGATCAAAAATTCCGGTTCCRCTTGTTAGTGCAGGAGACCATGTTCCACCAGCATCTGGACTTCCTCCTAAATTTGCAAATAAATCTGTTGCGGTATCAGAAGAGCAATATGCCATTGTTCCGTTAGTTCCCGCYTCGGGAGCAATATTGAGGGTGACGGTAACTATTGCAGAAGCATCAACAGAACAGGCTCCAACTGCTGCAACGGTGTAGGTGTAAATTCCACCCGCATCTACAGCAGGATCAAAAACACCAGTTCCACTTGTTAAAGCAGGAGACCAGACTCCGCCAGTATCAGGAGTTCCTCCTAAGCTAGCAAATAAATCTGCAGGTGTATTGTCTGTACAAAAATCTGCTGTACTATCGGTTCCTGCATTTGGAGTAATATCAAGAGTAACTACAACTTCGGATGTTGCATCTGGGCAACCTCCACCGGCTACTATATAGGTATATGTATTTGCGGTATCTACAGCAGGATCGAAAACTCCGGTTCCGCTTGTTAAAGCAGGCGACCATGTTCCGCCAACATCAGGAGTTCCTCCTAAGCTTGCAAATAAATCTGTTGTTGCATCTGTAGAACAAAAATTAATACTTCCATTTGTTCCTGCATCCGGAGCAATATCAACAGAGACAGTAATTGTTGCTGAAGCATCGACACACAATCCTGTAGCTAAAACGGTATACGTATAGGTGTCAGCAGTATCAAGAGCAGGATCAAAAACTCCTGTTCCGCTGGTTAAGGCGGGAAACCATGTTCCTCCTGTATCTGGTGTACCACCTAATTCTGTAAATAAATCTGAAGCGGCATCGAGACTACAATATGCAATGGTATTATCTGTACCCGCATTTGGAGCGATATCTAAAGTGACAGTTATATCAGCAGTTGCATCAGCACAACTTCCTGAGCCTGCAACGGTGTAGGTGTAAACTCCTCCTGTATCAACAGCAGGATCAAAAACTCCTGTTCCGCTTGTTAAGGCAGGAGACCAAGATCCGGTTGTATCTGGTGTTCCTCCTAAAAGGGTGAATAAATCTGTAGTAGCATCGGTAGAACAGAAACTGATGCTGCCATTTGTTCCTGCATTTGGTGCAGGATTGTAATTGATAACAACTTGGTCGGTTAAAACACACCCACCAGAATCAGTAACTTCAATTACGTAAATCCCTGAAGTACTTATAGTTAAATTATCAGTTGTTCCTAACGATGTTGTTGAGTCACTCGCTTCGTACCAATTATATCCGGTAATAGTTGTAGTTGCTGTTACAATTGTGGTCGTTATAGTGTAGGCAGGATCACCTAAGCAAAAATATTGGTCACCTCCATCAATAGCTAAAGTAAAAGGTAAATCTACTGTTATAGTAACTTCATCACTTGCAGATACTGTTGAGTTGGTACAATCTATCCAAGTTACATTAGCGGTATATGTTGTTGTGATATCAGGGCATACTTCATAATCTGGATCTGTACTTTCAACTAAACCGGTTGTGTTATTAACCCACTCAAAAGTATAGGTAATTCCTCCTGTTTGTTCTGGAGCAAATCTCCAAGCTTCATCTGTTGCGGTCCAAGGAGAATCACTTGTATTTCTACCTGGTGCAAAATAGCCTTCGGTACCTGCTCCTTTTTGAATCCCAACTGCAGCTGTACCACCTTGCCAACCTGTACATGCAGGTTTTTCGGTTAAATAAACATCAATAAAATTAGAAGTTTCATGCAGTACTATTTGTTGTGTAGTTGTGTCATTACATCCACTTGCGGCATTGTATTGCGCTACCGCTTTATAATTAATAACAAAAGCTCTGAAGGGTGCGGTACCAGTAACGCCATATGTTATTGAGCCACCTTCATTTATAAATAAATCATGAAAAGCGCCAAACACGGCGTCTTGTGGTAGGCTTGCGCTAGGGATGTTCCACGCTGAATTTAATTGCCATTGTGCAGCAGTATCACCAGCATATAGGGCAACATTAAATGAAATTAAGCCATTATCACCAATTACAATTTGGTCGTAAAAATCACCAAAAAAGCAAAAGGTAAAGCCAAGATCAATTGCGTTTGAGTAATCATCATCGGCATTAATACTACTTGGTAAAGTAACAATAACAGGGTCGAACGGAACTGAATTTACAGTGTATTTGGTATTTGTTTCATGTGACTGATGAAAATCTGCAGATAAGATTGTACATGTTCCCGTGGTACAATCTAAGGTGAAATCGGTACCTGCATCTACACCTCCTGGAACAAGGTTTTGTGAGTAGCCTATGACAGTAATCAATAGCGCTATTAAGAGGGTCTGTGATTTAGTAATAAAAGTATGCATAGTAGTTAAGAAAAATAGAGAATGCTAATATACATTTAATATGCACTTTCTTAACATTTTTTTAAGATAAAATGCAGTACATCAATAAGATTGAATTTTTTACAAAATAAATACCCGTTTAAAAATATTTTTAAACGGGTATTTTTCGTTTTATATTAAGGTTTATTTAATCCCTAATTTTACTAATAAAGGATCAATCTCAGGCTCAGCACCTCTAAACTCTACATACAATTCCATTCCGTTTTTCGAGCCACCTTGACTCAACATATGACGGTATTTTTTTGCAGTTTCTGGGTCAAAAATACTACCTGCTTCTTTAAATGCTTGAAACGCATCGGCATCTAAAACCTCTGACCATTTATAGCTATAGTATCCAGATGAATATCCTACAGGATCAGAGAAAATATGATTAAAATATCCAGATCTGTAACGCGGAACAATCTCTGCAATCAATCCTAATTTATCCATTTGTTCTTTTTCAAAAACACGCGCATCACGAGGTTCWAAGTCTTTAATTGTATGCCAGTACATGTCTAAATATGCTGCTGCCATATATTCAACATTCATAAATCCTTGGTTGAAACTATTTGCATCATTCATTTTTTTGATGAGTGCATCTGGAATCACTTCACCAGTTTGATAATGTTTTGCATATAACTTTAAGACCTCTGGTTCGCTCATCCAATTTTCCATAACTTGTGATGGAAACTCAACAAAATCTCTTGGCACATTTGTTCCTGATTGAGATTCATACGTTACATTTGAGAACAATCCATGTAGGGCATGAYCAAATTCATGGAACATCGTTTCGGCATCTCTAAATGATAATAATGAAGGTTCTGTTTCTGTTGGTCTAGGAAAATTGAAATTATTGGTAACGATTGGTGTTACGTACTTTCCGTTGACGTTAGATTGTGCTCTCAACTCGTTCATCCAAGCGCCACCACGCTTGCTGCTACGGGCAAAGAAATCCATATAAATTACTCCAAGGTGAGAACCGTCAGCTTCTAAAACTTCAAATACCTGTTGGTCTTCGTGCCACTTCGGTATGTCTTTTAATTCTTTAAAAGTCAAGCCGAATAATTTGTTTGCCAATTCAAAAGCACCATTTTTTACAGCATTGAATTCAAAGTATGGACGCATTTCATCCTCGTCAAAATCGTATCTTTCTTTTCTGACTTTTTCAACATAATGTCTCCAATCACTTCCTGTAAATTCACCTTCAACACCTTCTTTTTTCATGAAGTCTGCCATGGCTTTGCGTTCAGCTTTTGCCATATCCAACACAGGAGTCCAAAGTTGATCCATAAAATTAAATACAGCTTCAGGATTTTTTGCCATCGCTGTTTCTAAAATTAAATCGGCATGCGTTTCGTATCCTAACAAGTTTGCTTTTTCTGTACGTAACATCACCATTTCTTGGATGATTGCTTTGTTGTCATTTTCATTGTCATTGTCACCTCTCATTGCATAGGCGTCAAAAATTTCTTGACGACGTTCTTTGTTTGGTGATGACTGTAAAAACGGATTGATACTCGGTCTTTGTACCGTAATTGACCATCCGCTTTCATGACCTCTTGCTTTTGCTTCATCAGCAGCTAAGGCAACCAAACTAGAAGATAAATTTCCTAAATCTTCTTTGTTGGTGATGTGCATATCGTAGGCATTGGTTTCGGTTAAAACATTTTTTCCAAACGAATCTGCCAACACAGCTAAACGTGCATTGATTGCTCTTAAACGTTCTTCTTTTTCGCCTTTTA
This sequence comes from Flavobacteriaceae bacterium, assembly GCA_002401215.1. GTDB lineage: Bacteria > Bacteroidota > Bacteroidia > Flavobacteriales > Flavobacteriaceae > Urechidicola. Next base: position 20,335 of record NVSL01000022.1, read on the forward strand.
AAGCAACACCAGAACGTACAAAACCTTTATAAGTATCTTCTAATAATTTTTGTTCTTCTCCTGATAATTTTGATTTATCAGTCGTATTATAAACAGTCTCTACTCTCTTAAACAAACCTTTGTTTAAGTTGATGTCATCATAATGTGCAGAAAAAACTGGCGCCATTTCACTTGCAACAGCATCTAATTCATCATTGGTATTTGCCCCATTAACAGCGTAAAATACAGATGAAACTTTCGTTAGACTTCCACCACTCATTTCAAGAGCCTCAATTGTATTTGTAAAAGTTGGAACGTCACTATTATTAGCAATAGCWTCAATTTCTGYWTYRWRWTSTTKTWSRRSWRMTYYGAWWKCTGKWKTKWWATGTTCATTTTTAATTTTGTCGAATGGTGGCACTCCGAAGGGAGTATTCCATTCTGACAACAATGGGTTTTCTGTWKMATCNKYTTGTCATTTCTTTTTGGTTTGGTTGACAGGATGCTAGTACAACAATACTTAGCAACATCATTTTATTGATAATTTTCATGTAATTGGGTTAAATGTTTAAGTCAGCAATTTAGTGAAAATTGTAAGAAATAAAAGTGCTTTATGTTACTAAAAATCAGTTCACTTTTAAGCAAAAAAAACACCTTGAGCAATCAAGGCGTTTTTAGTTTTGTTTGATGAGATTCTGAAACAAGTTCAKMWWSAMSWGKWAMWTMTTTATAAACTTCTTTTACAAAGTTTTCGTAATTCATTTCTTTAGTTTTAAATGTCATTTTTTCTTTGTAAAAATCTAACAATTTAGAACTCACCAATTGCTCTTGCAATCTTTTTGCTTCGTCTTGGTTTTCTAAAACTCTGGTTGCAATATCTTCCAATTCCTTTTCTTCAGGATTTAAGTTTCCGTATTGCGCCATTTGCGTTTTGATAAATCCTTTTGCGTATTCTTTTAATTCTTCAAAAGTAACTTGCAGGTTATTATCCTTCATTATTTTACCTTCAATCAATTGGTAGCGCAATCCTTTTTCTGATTTTTCAAACTCTTCTGATGCTTGCTCATCACTTAAAGGATTTTCTCCTGCAACAGCTAACCATTTTTTTAAGAATTCTGCTGGTAAATCAAACTTCGTATTGTCAATTAAATATTCAGTAATTGCATTTAACAATTGTTGATCTGCTTGAGATTCGAATTGTTTTTCAGCATCTTCTTTTATTTTTTCTCTCAATTCAGTTGCTGTAGAAATTACATCTTTACCAAAAATCTTGTCAAAAAAGTCTTGATCCATTTCTGCCAATTCTGTAAAAGTAATATCCTCAACAGTAAAAGTCAACTCAATATCTAAGGCATGAACTTCATCATGACTCAAACCAGTTGCGCCCATTAATTTGTGCTCATCAGAAAATAAACCTTTAGATTTTAAAGCAACAACATCGCCAACTTTTGCTCCTAAAAACATTTTTCGGTTCGATTTTCCTTTAACATCCTCTAAAACAAAACTCGTTTTTTTATCAATTTCTTTTTCTTCGTTTACAAAAGTACCGGTAATATTTACACCAGTTTCTATAACATCTCTAGCAGACATTTTGCCGAAACGTTGTTGTAAATTCTCAACTTCTTTATCAATCAATTCATCATCAGCAACGATGGTATATTTTGTAACTTTCTTTTTTGTGTCAAGATTCACATCAAATTCTGGAGACAATCCCAACTCAAATTCGAATGAATAATCTTTTTCATCCCAAGAAAAATCATCTTGAACTTTAGGTAAAGGATTTCCTAAAATATCTAATTTTTCTTCGGTTAAAAATTTGTTTAATGATTCTTGAATCAGTTTGTTTACTTCATCAATCATTATAGATTTTCCGTATTGTTTTCTTACCATTCCAAAAGGAACACTCCCTTTTCTAAATCCAGGGACATCAGCTTTCTTAGCGTAATCTTTTAAAACTGAGGTTACTTTTTCTTGATAATCTGCTTCAGAAATTTCAACTTTTACAATTGCATTTAATGCATCGATGCTTTCCTTTGTAATATTCATTTGATTCTTTTTTAAATAATCTATTAAAATAGCCGCAATATCTTTCGATAATTGCGGCTGCAAAAATAGTATTTTTTAAGGAATTTTACAAGCTGATGAATGTGCCTTTTTTATGCTTATTCTTTTTCGCCAATTAAGGAATAAAGGATTGATTGTAAAAAGGATAAAAGGATGCTGAATAGTAGCGCATACCAAAATCCGCTGACGTTAAATCCATCTACAAAGTTGCCTGCTAACATGATGATAATTGCATTAATTACAAACAAGAAAAGCCCCATAGTAAGGACGGTTGCTGGTAGTGTAAATAGCACCAAAATTGGTTTTACAAAGGCGTTTAAAATCCCGAGAGAAATGGCTACCCAAATGGCGGTTCCGTAACTATCTACTGAAACTCCGGGTAAAAAATATTCTAAAATAATGACTGCTAMARCSKYWMMMWRKMYWCWKRAAATTAGGTTCATAAGGTTTATTTTAATTGTTGATTTTTTGAGAAAACAAGTTACAATTTTATTCTTTTAAAAAGTCAATTACTTCAGTATAAAAACCAGTTGGATTGTCTGCGTGCAACCAATGACCTCCATTTTTTATGGTGACGATTTTTGCCTTTGGAAAATGAGCATGGATCAGTCCTTCATCTTCTTGACTAATGTATCCAGAATTTTCGCCACTCAAAAATAAAGTCTTTCCCTCAAACTGAGTGAAAGAAGGAAGTGGTACGGTAATTTCTTCATAATTTTCGGTAAGACTTTCTAAATTAAAACGGAAAGAAAATTCATTTTGAGATTTCCGCTGGATGTTTTTCATCAAAAATTGTCGCACTCCAAATTGCGGAACATACTCCTTTATTACTTCTTCAATTGCTGTTCTAGATTTTTGAATGGTGAAATCAACAGCGTTCAAAGCTTCTAAAATTTCGTGATGATGCGGCGGATAATATCTTGGCGAAATATCAGCAACCATTAAATTTTTAACCAGCTCTGGAAATTCAACCGCAAAAAGCATTACCGTTTTCCCGCCCATTGAGTGTCCTAATAAGGTCACGTTTTCTAAATTATAATGTGTAATATAATTATGTAAATCCGCCACCATTAATTCATAATCGAACTCATCAGAATGAAAACTACGTCCGTGATTTCGTTGATCTATAAGGTGAACTTCATAATCTTCGGCAAATTTATTGGCAAGGGTTTTCCAATTATCACCCATACCTAAAAATCCGTGAAGGATTAAAAAGGGATTGCCTTTACCTAATATTTTTGAATGTAATAGTTGTGACATAGTTGTTGGTAAATTTTAAATTAACTGAACGCTTTTAGATGTATCTGTTCTCGATACATTTTCTCTCCGTTGCTCTACGCGAAAACACTCGAACTGACGTCTTAGTATTTATTGTCAACTTTAAATAATCATCAGGATGTGATTTCTACTTGCAGTCGAAATGACAAAACCTTGTACTTCTAACTTTGTACTTCCAACTTCCTTAAGTACATATTCACCACATTTTCTAATCCTAAATATAAGGACTCAGAAATCAAAGCGTGTCCGATAGAGACTTCATCTAAATGTGGAATATTCTCAGCAAAAAACCGAATATTATCCAAGCTCAAATCATGTCCAGCATTTACGCCCATACCTAATTTGTGCGATAATTTTGCTGATTCAATAAATGGATTTATCACATCTTTGTTTCCATTTTCATATCCAACAGCATACGATTCGGTGTATAATTCAATTCGATCAGCGCCAGTTTTTGCGGCATGTTCAATCATCTTTAAATCGGCATCAATAAAAATAGATGTCCTTATATTATTGCGTTTAAATTCTGCAATCACCTCTTGTAAAAAAGATTGATTGTTAATGGTATCCCAACCTGCGTTTGAGGTTAAGGCGTCAACTCCATCAGGCACTAAAGTCACTTGAGTTGGTTTTACAGCCAGCACTAAATCAATAAATTTTTTGATAGGATTTCCTTCAATATTATATTCTGTGGTAATGGTCGGCATTAAATCATAGGCATCTTGATATTTAATATGACGCTCATCGGGTCTTGGGTGAATCGTAATTCCCTCCGCTCCAAATCGTTGAATATCGATGGATGCTTTTACAACACTCGGAGTTTTTCCGCCTCTAGAATTTCTTAAAGTGGCAATCTTATTTATGTTTACGCTTAACTTTGTCATCATTAAARYYWKTGMRWAAAWWSKTTATAATTTACGATTTTTGAATTGGAAATGAAGGATTTGTTTTTGGCTAAAAATGATGTAGAAAAGTGTATCTTTGTTTTTGAATGAATATTCTAGAATACATATCAAAAGATATTAATGCGTTGGCGTTGAACAACACAATTGGCGATGCTAAAAAGTTGTTTAGTAACACCAATTACTCTCATTTGCCTATTGTGGAAGAGAAACATTTGGTGGGTTCAATTTTGGCAAGTGATGTAAATTCTATCGATAATAATGATAAGATTATTGGCGATTATAAATATTTACTGAATGATTTTTTTACTCGTACATCTGAAAATTGGATGGATATTTTAAAAGCATTTGCAGCCRRKNGMARYSAMYMWYWNNCCKGTRWTSMNAKGACWWTAATCACTATGTTGGTTTTTATGAATTGGCAGATGTGTTGCATTATTTCAACGACACTCCACTATTAAATAACGAAGGTTTTTTCTTGGTGATAGAAAAAGGGATTCACGATTATTCATTCAGCGAAATTGTTCAAATAGTAGAATCTGCAGATGCTAAGTTGGTGGGTGTTTTTGTGTCAGGGTATAAAAATAATATGGCGCGAATTACCTTAAAAATTACAACTGAAGATATCAATGAAATCATCCAATCTTTTAGAAGATATGGGTATGGTTTGTTGACCAAACACAAAGAAGATTTGTTTTTAGAAGAGTTGAAAGACCGCTCTGATTATCTTCAAAAATATTTAAATATCTAAGAAATGAAAATTTTCGAGTATTAACGTCTCATTAATAGCAAAATTGTTATGTTAAAACACAATGAAATTTGTAACTTAATTCCACACACGGGCGATATGTGCTTATTGGACACAGTGGAAAGCTGGGATGCAAAAAAAATTGTTTGTTTATCTAATACACACAAGAAAAAAAATCACCCGCTGCGAAACAGTAAAGGGCTACCAATGTTGTCACTTATGGAATACGGCGCACAGGCTATGGCAGTACATGGCTGTTTGCTGGCAGACAAGGAAGG
>NVSL01000023.1 GCA_002401215.1 Flavobacteriaceae bacterium
TATTAGATTAACCAAATAACTTTGGATCTTCTCTAACTAATCTTAATGCTTTGTCTAAAGCCTCTCTACCGTCAATCATAATTTTTTCCCATTCTTCAGGGGTGTAGGTTCTGTCATGTTTGGGGTCAAAGAATTTGAAGTGGTAATTACTACAGTTACCGCACTTATAAATTTTTCTTATTGGGCTCTTTGGTAGTTCTATGTACATAGCGTTTAATCCTTTGTAAGGGAAAAAGCACCACATTCTCGGGCAATTTTTTCTTAAAATAAATTGAGTCCATTATTTTCATATTTTCTATTCTCTCAAACTGGTTGGTCCGTGAGGCGAGGATCGTGTCAAGTAAGTCTCTCTGCTTCAGTATTTCTTCGTGATTCACTAAAAGGACTTCATACCCTAATTTTTCTAAAAGGTGATAGGTGTCTATTCCAATTTCAACATCATTAAAGTTGGTAAACTCATCGCAAAATAAATAGACTTTTTTCTGTTGTGTCTTCTTCGTTTTTTGCTGTCTTTTCATCCATTTTTTTAAAGTGATCTTTCCCATTTTAGGAATACTCCTTTTTAGTGGAAAACCAAGAATTCTTTTGGTGATATTCTGATTTAAGATAAAATTGGTAAGTGACGGAAAAATACTTCCAAGTTTATTGTAATCATTATTAAAGGCAAACAACTTATTTCTAAATCGCGGTTTGTTTTCTTTTTGATATTGGTATAAAAACTCTGCTTTTAAAGTAGCAATATCAACATTACTCGGGCATTCGCTTGCGCATGCTTTACAACTCAAGCACAAATCAAAAACTTGTTTTAATTCTTTATGATTGTATTTGTTGGGTTTTTCAGATGAGATTAAAAACTCTCTCAGCGTATTTGCTCTTGCTCGTGTGGTGTCTTTTTCATTTTTGGTAGCTCTATAACTTGGGCACATCGTGCCACCAGCTTCTACAGGTTTTCTGCAATCTCCCGATCCGTTGCATTTTTCGGTTGCTCTTAAAATTCCTTGTGAGTCAGAAAAATCAAGCATGGTTTTTATTTCTGGTTCTTTACGATCAACTTCATATCGCAGCGATGCATCCATCAAAAACGGGTCAATAATCTTCCCCTTATTAAAGATATTGTTTTTGTCAAAAGCTGTTTTAATTCGTTTTAATAATTGGTAATTATTCTCTCCAATCATCATCGGAATAAATTCTGATCTTACAATTCCGTCTCCATGTTCGCCACTAAAAGTTCCGCCATATTTTTTAACAAGTTCTGCTGTTTTGGTCGTGATTTCTCTAAACAATCTAACGTCTTCTTTCTTCTTTAAATTTAAGATAGGGCGGAGGTGAATTTCACCCGCACCCGCATGTGCATAATACACAGCCTCTTGTTTAAAGTCCGCCATCATTTGTGAAAACTCAGCAATATAATTTGGTAAATCTTGCAATTCTACCGCGGTGTCTTCAATACAAGCAACAGCTTTTTTATCGCCAATAATATTTCCTAAAAGTCCCAATCCAGCTTTTCTTAAATTGATTGCTTTGTCAATATCGCTTCCAATTAATTTAGGAAATGCGTAGCCAAAATTGTGAGATTTTAAATCTTCAATTAAAGCATCTGCCAATTTTAAAGAAGTTTCTTTAGTGTCTGAACAGACCTCTAACATCAATACCGCTTTGGGGTCAGCTTCAATAAAGAAACGGTTTTTTGTTTGCTCTCTATTGTTTTTTGTACAGTCTAAAATCGTCTTGTCCATCAACTCACACATATATAAATTGTGTTTCATTGCCACCACAACAGCTTCCATACTTTGGTGTATTGAGTCAAAATGTGCTGCAACCAATACGTTTTCAGTAGGAGGTAGGTCGTCTAATTTTATGGTGATTTCTGTGGTGAATGCTAAGGTGCCTTCGCTACCGGAAAGTAGTTCGCATAGATTTATTTCTGATGCTATTCCGCCAAACAAATTAGAAGATAAAAGTGCGTCAATTGCGTATCCAGTATTTCTTCTGTGGATGGATTCTTTTGGGAATTCCTTTTTTATTTCTTGCTGATGTGATTCATTTGACAATTCATCAAAAACTGTTTTGTAGATGTTGTTTTCGAGAGAATCACCTTTCGTCTTTTCTAAAAATTCATTTGAACTAAGAGATGAAAACTCAACTAAGGAGCCATCAGAAAGTACCGTTTTTAATTGCAAAACTTTATCTCTTGTAACTCCGAATTGAATGGAAGTTGTACCTGAAGAATTGTTACCAACCATCCCGCCAATCATGCATCGATTGGATGTTGAGGTGTTGGGGCTAAAAAATAATCCGAATTGTTTTAGGTGTCTGTTTAAATCATCTCTGATAACTCCGGGTTGAATTACAGCTGTTTTGTTTTTAGTGTCAACAGAGATTATTTTTGTAAAATATTTTGAAATATCAACTACAATTCCATCACCAACACACTGGCCTGCAAGTGAAGTTCCTGCTGCTCTCGGAATTAAAGTTGTATTGTTTTCTTTTGCGAATAAAATTAGTTTTTGAATATCCTCAACTGATTTTGGGAGAGCAATAGCGGTTGGGATTTTTCGATACACCGAAGCATCCGTAGCATAAATGACTTTGTGTAAATTATCAAAAAATAAATCTCCAGATAATTGTGATTGTAATTTTTGAAGTTGTTGGGTTGTTGCCATTTGCTACAATTGATTGAAAATTATTACTGTAAAACATTGCAAAAATAATAAAAACGCTTATAAAAACAGTAAAATATAAAATGATTGTATTTGTCTTGAGGTCTCGACTGCGCTCGACCAGACATTTTTTCTCAAAAAACAAAATTAAGAAACTTGCTCTCCGTTTTTTATATCAGGATTTGAAGTTTGTAATAAAACAACATCATCTTCATTTTGAATTCCCAATACCAAAACTTCACTTTTAAAATCGGCAATTTTCATGGGTTTAAAATTTACCACTGCATTTACTTTTTTGCCAATCAATTCTTCTTTATTATATAAGGTAGTAATTTGAGCACTTGATTTTTTTGTGCCCAAACTTCCAAAATCAATAGTCAGTTGATAAGCAGGTTTGTGTGCTTTTGGAAAATCATTTACCTGGATAATTGTTCCGATACGGATATCGACTTTGGTGAAATCTTCAAACGAAATGGTTGGTTTTATCTTATTCATTAATTACAATAAATTCGGTTCTTCTATTTTTTTGGTGTTCACTCTCAGAGCATTTTACGCCGTTAGAACATTTGTTTAATAATTGAGTTTCTCCATAGCCTTTACCACTAATTCTACTTGCATTAATTCCCTGAGAAATAATATAAGCCATCGTAGATTTTGCTCTATCATCAGACAATCTCATGTTGTATGCATCCGGTGCACGACTGTCTGTATGCGAACCGATTTCTACTTTTATTTCAGGATGATTTTTCATCATTTCTATTACCTTATCTAATTCAATGGCTGCATCTCTTCTAATAGTAGCATCGTTCAAATCAAAATGAATTGGATCTGTTTGAATCATCATTACATTTCTAACAGTAATAAAATCTTGAAACTCTTTCATGTTAATTTTTACCTCTAAATTTTCACTTGTTTCGTTGCTTGTGGAAATATCGACAAATGAAGGTAAGTAATTTAAAAATTCTGCTTTGATTTCATAATTTGTATTACAATCTAACTCTAGGTCAAATTTAAAAACACCGCCAATTTGTGAATAAGTTCTCTCTAATAAAGTGCTTTTGTAATAGAGTGCTAATTCGACATTTTGTAATGGAATTAAGGATTCTTCGCTTAAAATTGTTCCGCTAATTGATTGTTTGCAATCAAGAGGCTCGATAAATAAATCACGACTTTCTTGAAATTCATTGATATTAGAAGTAATGAAACTCTTTTCTGTATTTGTAAAATTATCTTTTTGGACTTTTACCAAATAAGATGTTTCGCAATCAATTTCGAACGCATAGATTCCATCTGAATCGGTGGTAACGGATGCGATTAATTTTTCTTCAGAAAATAATTGTACTGTAGCATTTTGAATGATACTATCGGTGAGTTTGTTTTTTAGAACCCCCGCAATTAATTGATTACATTCTAAAGGCTTTATTTTGAACCCAAAAATGTCTGCACCACCCTTTCCTTTTCTTGACGATGAAAAATAACCAATCCCTTTTTCTGGGCTAATTACAAATGAAAAATCGTCATACTTACTATTTATTTGCCCCTTTAGGTTTTTAACTTCCTTATAAGTGCCAGCATCATAATGGCTGCTAAAAATATCTAAATATCCTTTTCCTCCATGTCCGTTAGAAGAAAAATACAACTCATTATTAGAGCTTAAAAATGGAAACACTTCGCTCCCCTTTGTGTTGATTGTTGGTCCTAAATTTTCAGGTATGCCATAGGTTCCATCACTATTTAAAACTATTTTATAAATATCTTCTTCTCCATACCCATCTTCAGAGTCAGATACATAATACAATTCTTTTCCGTCGGGACTTACTCTTGGATTGCGTACAGAATATTCTGAACTATTAATTGGTAGTGGAGTGATGTTTGTTGCGATTCCTGCATCGTCAATCGTTGCTCTAAAAATGTTTAAAATGTGATTTTTTCTACTACTCTTTTTAAACTTTTTTGCATATTCATCATCAATATAATTATTGAGCGTGAAGAAGATTGTTTTGCCATCGGGCATAAAAGTAATGTCGGATTCGTAAAACATATTAAACTCTTCTAAAGAGTATCTGCCGCCAAAAATGATTTGCCCATCATCAGCAATTAACCCTTTGTAAAATCTAAGATATTGCATTCTATTATGCTTGCGATCTTTTAATTTTTTATTTTCTTCTTTTCGTGATGATGCAAATAACACCATATCATTATTATAGAATGTGACCCCAAAATCTGAGTAATCAGAATTTACATCTAAGTTGGTAATGTCTATAAAACGATTTGATTCTTGAGCGGAAATTGAAAAAGAACAAAATATAAATATGAGAACAAAGAAGAGATTTTTCACAATAAGTAGCGGTGATTTGTTTAGTTTTTACTAGTGATTTTTTTGATAACCCATGCTGGACCAATTAATAAAAATTGCAAGTCTTTAAAAAATGAAGGCTTTTTACCTTCTAAATTATGGCCATAAAATTGACCAATCCAAGCGATGACAAATATAGCTAATGAAGTATAAAATAGAGGTGTAACTTGAGATAAATAATGATTACCTATAAGACAAAGAATCGTAAAAATTAAAATTTTAAAAAACATCGAAAACGAAAGTCGCAAATAAAATAAGAGTACGAAGAGCAAGACAAAAGTTGCCCAATTTGTRAMSAWWKYATTTTCTAWKCCKATRGTTTYKGTTAARAATTKTGATGGAATACTCATCAACATCCCWACAATACTAAARAAAATTGCGGGTACGCAARYAAAGTGAATYAGTTGATTGGTTTTGTTTTGATGACTCACGGCATATTCTTCGAACCATTGGTCTAATGTCCTCATAATTTGTAATTTTGTTGGAGTTAAAAATACAAATAATAACTTAATATGGCACGCACACTTTCTAACATGTTACCGCTCGGAACTTTAGCTCCGAATTTTGAATTATACGATACGGTTTCTGAGAAGAAACGATCACTTCAAAATATAAAAGGTGCAAAAGCAACGGTTCTGTTTTTTATTTGCAACCATTGTCCGTTTGTGATTCATGTAAATGAGCAGTTAGTAAAATTAGCAAAAGATTATACTGATAAAGGAATTTCATTTATTGCGATTTCATCTAACGATGTTGTTAACTATCCGCAAGATTCACCTGACTTAATGCAAAAAAATGCGAGGGATGTTGGCTATTCATTCCCTTATTTGTATGACGAAACTCAAGAAGTTGCCAAAGCGTATGATGCTAGTTGTACTCCAGATAATTTTGTTTTTGACGCTGATTTAAAATTGATTTATCGTGGTCAGTTAGATGATTCTAGACCCGGAAATGGAGTAGCAGTTTCTGGAAATGATATTAGAAATGCGTTGGATTGTTTGCTGAACGATGTTGAGAATACCGCAACTCAAAAACCGAGTATTGGGTGTGGGATTAAGTGGAAGTAGTATTTTAGTTGCTAGTTGCTAGTTGCTAGTTGTTTGGAAATTCAACTGCCAAAAAGCGACATCAACCCATTTGTTGAATTTACGCCCAACTTCTTTATAATGCGCTACTTTTTTAAAACCTAATTTTTGGTGTAATCTAATACTGGCATCATTCGGTAAAGAGAGCCCTCCGATGATGGCGTGGTAGTTTTGTTTTTTAAGTTCGGCTAATAAATAGGAGTAGAGTTTTGTTCCAATCTGTTTTCCTGTTGCGCTGTGTTTTAAATAGATAGTGCTTTCTACCGTGTGCTTGTATGCAGGTTTTAATCGCCAAATAGTTGCATAGGCATAACCTAAAATCTCGTTGTTTTCTTCGTACACATAAAAAGGGAATTGAGTGCTAATCGTTTTAATCTTGTCTTCAAAAAAATCAGCTTTAAAAGGGATGTTATCAAAAGTAACAACAGAATTAAGTACATAATAATTGTAGATTACTACCAATTGTTCAGCGTCTTCTATGCATACTTTCCGTATCAATTTTTCCAACCTTTTCGTATCAATAATTGATTGATATGTTGGTAAYGATGTTCGCAATGCCACGCGTAAATTCCGATATTTTTTTCTAAGGAGACTTCGGTATTCGTTTCTGGATGGATAARACATTTCTTTAAATCATCCTCAGAAATCCCTTTTAATAARTACACCCACTTGGCATGCAATGCTTTTAAATAATCCAAAGAAATTTGAATGGGAGCGTATTTTGAGTCTTGTAATTCTGCCCAACGATCTTCGTGATAAGCTTTAATTACTGGTTTAAATTCGGTCAATGTCCATTTGAATCGAACATAGCTATTGGTATGACTATCACCTAAATGATGAATAACTTGTCTAATATTCCATCCATTATCTCTGTATGGAGTATCGAGTTGGCTGTCAGTTAAATTCGCAACCAAACGCGATAGTTTTTCTGGATGATTTTCGATAATAGAAATCCATCCATCAATATAGATTTTAGTTATTTGAGTTGGGATACTAGATTTACCAATTGGATATTTGAGTTGTTCGGTCATTTTTTTAGTTTACAGTCTCAGTTACCAGCTTTTTTAAATAACGTTTTGCATTTCTGTTGCCAGAATCCATTGCTAACGATTTTTTGAAATTTAGGATGGCATTTAGAGTATCACCCGTATAAAACAAGGCTTCGCCATAACTGTCATAAACGTTTGAACTGTTTGGATACAAGGCGATGTTTAACGCAAATACTTCTACTGCAGCATCATAATTTTTATCTCTGATGTTGTTATATCCAATTCTGTTGATACGTGTTTCTTCAATAATTGGGCTTAAAGAATCAGCTTTTTGAATGGCAAGATATCCCTCTCTTGCCTTGTCATATTCTTTGTTTTTAAAATACTCACCTGGTAATTTTTCATCATCACCAATCTTTTTATAATTGTAAGTTATTTTTGATTTGTCATCTTTTGAAACCAAGCAGATGTATAATAAACCATCCTCAGGATTTGTTAAAAACTGAATCTTCTCATTCATTTCTTTAACATAGAATGTTGAGTCATCTGTTTTTAAAGGTTTGATATTCTCGGCGCCATTCCATTTTAAAAACAATTCATTTTCGATAAAATAAACCTCAATTGCTTTGTTTGGATTGAATAAATATTTACCAGAAACACTTTTGATAAAATCAGAATTATTCGAAGTTTTAGAACAACTAAGAGTAATAAATAAAAGAAGTAATAAGCTTATTTTTGATTTTATCATATTTCTTTATGAATTAAAAATTACCACTTATCGTAAATAATGGTCCTTTAAATACGAGGTCTAAATCGCCATTAAAATTTGCTTTATCTACATTTACTGAGGTTTGGATGTAACGATAATTAACACCGACACCTATGTTTTTAAAAACTTGGTATTTTACTCCAGGGGCAACATTCCAAAGAGAACCTCCGTAATCGCCAATTTGAATTGCAAACCAATCTACCCTTGCTGTCAATGCCCATTTTTCGTTAGGGGTATAGTAATACCAAAAACCAATATTAGGTACAGGAGCAATAACACTAACTGATTTTATTTCTAATGTTGGAGTTATAGCGTCGCCAACAAAGGCTTGACCTTCAATAAAAGTTCTAATATCCATGGCGTGGACACCAAGTCCACCACCTAATTCGTGATGTTGTTTTCTGATGATGCTTCTTCCAAAAAAGATACGGTATATGTTTAATCTAAAACCAGCATCTACATTAACTCCAGCTGAGTATTTTGTACCGTCCCATTCAATTTCTTTTTCAAGAGTTAAATTGTGATTGCTTTTTACTCCAAAATATTCTACAGACAAACTCCATTTTTTATTTTTAGTAAACCGCCACATAAAATTCCCTGCAAAAATAGTTTCACTTKWWKKWARTMYAAWWKSWWWWKWRWYAWMMATYAAAYMATTTTCTGATGCTCCATCAATACTTAATTTAAATTCCTTAGAAGGGATAAACACTCCTGCATTAAAAATAAAACGATCAGAAAGTATTGGATGCTGTTTGTTTATTTCAGCAACCGATGTATTGATTATAGAATCTTGCGGTTGCAAATCCTTTTGAGAAAAAGAAATTTGAACTGTAAACAATGCAAGTATGAGTGAGAATAAAATGGTGTTTTTCATGAAATAAGAATAAGTTAGATAGTGTAACAAAGTTATGATTTTTAATAACATATTTTACAAAAAAAACGCCTCTTTAAAAAGAGACGTTTTAAATTGTTTATTGTAACAAATGTTATTTTATAGCTACTAATTCTACATCAAAAATTAAGGGAGCGTTTGGTGGTATAACTCCACCGGCACCACTTGCGCCATACGCTAAATCAGAAGGGATTACAAAGCGCGCCTTATCGCCAACATTTAATAATAAGATTCCTTCGTCCCAGCCTTTAATTACTTGCCCTAAACCAACATTAAAGTCGATAGGTTGTTTTCTTTTATAGGATGAATCGAATACGGTACCATCTAATAATTGCCCTTTATAATGTACCGAAACCATATCGCCTTTTGAAGCTTTTTTACCATCTCCTTTTTGTAAGATTGTGTATCTCAAGCCACTTTTTGTAATTTCATATCCTGCAGAAACTGCCCCTAATAATTCTTCTTGTTCTTTAGCTGTATTTGCAATTTTTTCTTCACGAGCTCCTTCAAATTTTCTAAATGCTTCAATGGCATTAAATTTTTCTGCAGCTTCACCAACTCTAATAATTTCTACTGATGTTAGGATATCTCCTTGCGCAACAGTATCAACAATATCTTGTCCTTCAACAACATTACCGAAAACAGAGTGTTTGTTATCTAACCAAGGTGTTTCGATATGTGTGATAAAAAATTGAGACCCGTTAGACGCAGGTCCTGAGTTTGCCATAGACAATATTCCGGGTTTGTCGTGTTTTAATTCTGGATGAAACTCATCTTCAAAAGCGTAGCCAGGGTTACCAGTTCCGGTACCTTGTGGGCATCCACCTTGTACCATAAAGTCTGCAATAACTCTGTGAAATTTTAAGCCATCATAATAAGGAGTTCCTTGTGGTTTTACTTGGTTTTCCATGTTTCCTTCAGCCAAAGCTACGAAGTTACCAACTGTTCCTGGAGTTTTTTCGAACTCTAAGTTTACTAAAATCTCACCTTTTGTGGTGTTGAATTTTGCGTATAATCCGTTATTCATTTTCTGTCTTTTTTATTGAGTTTGCAAAGATAGTATTTTGAAATAAATAAAGTGTTATTGCGTAGTATTATAAATTGCTTTTCCGATAACATATCCAAATTTATAAACCATAGATAAGATGAAGAGAATAGCTGCAATTTTAATTAGTAGCTTTTGGTTGTTACTTATTTTTTGAAAATAAGAAGAAATGCTTTCAGCAGTTAATTTTTGTTCCATGATTTTAAAAGTKTAATTGTCTAATTGTTCTAATTCTTTATAGTTTTTCTTTAGGCGTCTTAGTAAGATTCCGTAGATGATTCTGTAGATTAATAATAACAATCCTATAAAAAGAATCATGACAACAGTAACGGAAATCAATAAATATTTTGTTGAAAAGTCATCGGGCACATCACTCATTTCTTTATATATGCTGATGTTTTTATCGTTAGAAAATATTTCGTAAAACATAATAAACGAAGTGATAGCCATAAAACTAATATTGAAATAGATGTATTGTTTTACTGTTTTTCGAGTTTTAAATATGCTATCCATCAATGTTTTTGCATCGCAATCAACACAAATTCTTTTATAATTTTTATAGAATAAATAGATAAAAACTACCATGATTGCATACGAGAGGATTGTAATTGCAATGATTAAATTATGCATCCCCATTTTATCGTAAAACTTTAGATACTTATCATTGTCAAATACAAGATTTATGATGATGACCAAAGCAAATTCTAACATGCTGATGTAAAAAATCCACTTTACATATGATGATGATTTTGCGTGTAGCATTTTGTAAATATCTGCAGTAGATACTTTGTGATTGGAATAATCTTGTGATTTCCATGCACCTTTTAATTTATCTAATTCATCCATAATTACGGATTTAATATTGTTTTCAATTTTGTTTTTATTCTGTTTACTTTTACTCTGGCATTCACCTCAGTAATCCCCATTAAATCAGCAATTTCTTTATAAGGTTTGTCCTCTAGGTATAAAAGTATCAGTGCTTTTTCGATGTCATTTAATTGGTGAATTGCCTTGTATAACAATTGCATTTGTTCCTCAATTTCGCCATCATATTCGTTGCTTTCTAGCTTGTAATGAAAGTCTGAAATATCACTTGTTTGCACCTGACGTTTCGATTTTCGGTATAGGGTAATTGCGGTATTTAACCCAACGCGATACATCCAAGTGCTAAACTTTGAATCGCCTCGAAACTTAGGATATGCTTTCCAAAGTTGAATGGTTATTTCTTGAAATAAGTCTTTATGAGCATCCTGATTATTTGTATAAACTCTGCAAACCTTGTGAATAATATTCTGGTTTTCGTCGAGTAATTTTACAAACTGTTGCTCTAAATTTTGGGTCACCTACTAATTGATTTACGTATAAGTAGCGTAAAGGTATGGATTGTTACAATTCATCCGCAAAAAATAACAGTTCAGTAGATAACAATTTCAAGTTCCCCTCTTTTGTTAGATATTTGATTCATAAAATTTAACAACATGATACAAGTAAACAACCTATCAAAATCATTCGAAAATATAAATGCCGTAAAAGACATCAGCTTTACAATAAAGAGAGGTGAAGTATTTGGGTTCTTAGGACCAAACGGAGCAGGAAAATCTACTACTCTTAATATGATGAGTACCATTGTTAAAGGAGATAGTGGTTCTATTTTTATTGATGGAAATGATTTGAGTAATAATCAAAACAAATGCAAACAACTGATAGGAGTTGTGCCCCAAGAAATCTCTTTATACGATGAGTTTTCTGCGTATCAAAATTTACAGTTTTGGGGAAGCTTGTATAAAGTGCCAGCGAAAGAATTAAAGACAAGAATTGAAGAAATATTGCATTTGATTGGTTTGTATGATCGTAAAGATGATTTAATTAAAACCTATTCAGGTGGTATGAAACGCCGCATTAATATTGCGTCTGCTTTGCTACACAATCCAAAGATTTTATTTATGGATGAACCAACTGTTGGTGTAGACCCTCAAAGTAGAAATCGAATTTTTGAAATAGTGGAGAAATTGAATCAACAGGGCATGACTATAGTTTATACCACACATTATATGGAAGAAGTTGAACGTCTTTGCAACCGCATTGCTATTATTGATGATGGTAAAATCATTGCTCAAGGAACAAAATCAGAATTGCAAAAACAAAGCGGAGTTAAAGAGATGGTTGAGATATGTTTTAAACAAATCAACGAAAATCAATTGAATCGTCTTAAAGAAAGTTTACAGCTAAATATCATCAAAACTGAAAATTGTTTGTCTATAGAATGTAATGCTAATAAAGATTTATCAAGAATAATAACCGTCTCAAACAGTTTTGATTTAGAGATTGTCGATTTAGAATTAAAGAAAGCAAATTTAGAAACAGTGTTTTTGAATTTAACTGGAAAACAACTAAGAGACTAACGTCACAAGCACCAAATAGCAAATAGCAAATAACAAATCCCAACTATCAACTAATAAATATCAACTAACAACCACCAACTAAACAACCACCAACTAACAACCAAAAACTAACAATCATGATACTAACGATATTAAAGAAAGATTTAAAATTATACTTCTCAGATAAAAAAGGAGTTCTTCTCACTTTTTTAATGCCCATTTTACTAATTACCTTATTTGCTTTTGCATTTGGGGGGACAAAAGGAACAAGCAAATCAAAACCGATTGAATTGTTAGTTGTTGATATTGACAGTACAACAGATTCTAAAAGTGTAATCGCCAATTTAGATTCATTAAGTGGTATAACACTTATTCCGAAAAATGTTGATGAAGCTACCGATTTGGTGTTAAAAGGGAAATATGTTGCTGTTTTAATTTTTGACAAAGGTTTTCAAGATTCTATTTTGGCAGGTAATACGTTGCCAATGGAATTAAAATATGATGCAGCTCGTGAAATTGAAATGGGAATGCTGCAAGGTGTTTTAATGCAAGAGTTGATGGGTGCAGTTGGTAAAAAAATGATAAAATATAAAATGAGTTCTTATTTWGATTCTAATTATTCAACCATGAATCCGACTACTAGAACTAAAATATTTGACGACATGGATTCTGATAATATCGGCATGGGAAGCAGCATGAATAGTATAGATTTAAAAATGACATCAGTTGTAAAAGAAGCTTCTAAAAAAGGGAACTTAGGATTGATACAAGCCGTTGCGGGTACAGCTATTATGATGTTGTTATTTAGTATTGCTGCTATAGGTGGTGGACTTTTAGATGAAAAAGAAGCTGGAACTTTAAAGCGATTATTGTATTCGCCATTAAAACCAACGGACATTTTATTTGGAAAAATGGCAACAGCTGTAGTCATTTCCATTTTGCAATTGGTAGTGATGTTTGTCTATTCCTGGTTGGTATTTGGTTTGCCAATATTCACCGATGTTCCCTCTCTAATTTTGATGATCTTAGCTACGGCTTTTGCAGTTTCTAGTTTCGGAATGTTCTTAGTAGCTATTGCAAAATCGCGTCAACAATTACAAGGATTGAGTACTATTATCATTATGATTATGTCGGCGATAGGAGGGAGTATGATTCCACTTTTTATCATGCCAGCATTTATGCAAAAAATTGCTGTAGTGAGTGTAAATTATTGGGGGATTCAAGGGTTTTATGATATTTTCTGGAGAGGGTTGCCTTTGGTGGATATCTTGCCTAAAATGGGAGTTTTAATTCTAATTGGCACAGGAATGATGTTAATATCAATTCGTATGTTTAAAAAGAATGTGTTGAAATTGGTGTAGTACAACCCAAGATAATAGTTTTTGCACACCTAGTTTCCTGCTGTTATTTTTTTAAACCAAATTCAAAAACATCGGGCCTTGAATAATGTCCAACGACATCAAATATTCGTTTGGCTGCTATGATTTGATTCAAATCAATATCAGCATATAAAATTCCTTCTTCTGCCTCTAGAGGGCCTGCTAAAATTTTTCCGTTTGGAGCAATGATACAGCTGTTACCAACATTTATCCATTCCCTATCTTTAGGATATAATTTTTTAAAATCATATTCTTCAGGAATATCACTCATTCGAAATGCCATACATGAGCTAACAACAAATAAACCTCCTTCTCTTGCAATGTGCTGCATAGATTGTATCCAGTTTGGACTTTTGTCCCAAGTTGGAGCGGCTAAAATTTGAGCACCACTTTCATAAATAGCATTTCTTGCCAATGGCATAAAAATTTCCCAACAAATTTTTCCTGCTGTGGTGTTATAAGATTTTAAGGTACTTCCATCACCTTGACCCCAAATAAGTGGCTCGCCACCTGTTGGAATTAGTTTGCGATGTTTGCCTATTATTTCTCCATGATTATCAATAAAGAGTAGGCTGTTGAATAAGCTAGCATTGCTAGTCTCAGTATTTCGTTCGTGCATCCCCATAATTACATTAACACCTGCTTGCTTAGCCACTTTGCATAATTTAGCTGTGGCTTCGTCCGGTACCGACACCGCATTTTCTACAAGTTTTAGATATAGTTCATTTAAATCTGCACCTTTGCTATTGGGGATTAACCAAACCCAATCTGGATAACCAGAAATAAAAGCTTCGGGAAAGACTATTAGGTCTGCTCCATTTTTATCAGCTTCAATAATTGCTTCGCAAGCTTTCTCTACTATTTTCTATTTATTTAAAAATATAGAGAAGATTTGGGCAGCTGCCACTTTAATTATTTTTGTCATAATAAAATCCTTATTGATTAGTAACCAGTTTATAAAGTTACTCATTCTAAGAAACTAATTTTAAAGGTTGTAGGAATTATTTTGTCATTGGCAATTTTAAAACCATATTTTCTCCAAGAGTTATTCCATCTAAATGTCCAACAATTTTATTGTCCATAGTTTTAACATGCATGTGTATATTGGTAGTGTGATGTGTAAAAATTGCATGATGAGAGTCAGAATAAAAACCTAGAACAGTAACTTCATTTTCCTTAATTGTTCCGTGCAATCCGGAGTTGATATGTTTTTGATGCGAATGTTCTGTATCGCCATCTTTCCAATTAATGACATGCCAATCGAACGACTTAGCAACTCCTTCAATTAAAAAAGGAAAGGGTTCATCAACTTTTAAATGCTGCTCTTTGGCGGCAATTGCTATATAGTTTTCTAGTTGTTTATTGGTGATAATGCTATCAGGAATTTTGATTGAATTCCATTTGCTTACAGAGGCATAAACAAGTAAGGTTGCTTTTTGATTGTATGATTTATCAAAAGTTAAAACACTATCAACAACTGATGTGTTGAAAGACTCGCTATTAAATAGTTGGATTTCGCCTTTAAGATTTTCAAATGCACCCAATGCATAAAAATTCGGAGTATCTTTAAATTCTTGCAAGTTTACTTTTGCTGAAAGGTCTCCTTTTTGCATTGCATTTTTTAGTGCTCCATTATATTCAACTTTAAAATTGGCTGTTTCTTTTTTGTCTGAAGAGCAGGATATGGTTATAAGGAGTAAGAATAAGGTAGATACGTATTTTGATTTTTTTTTGAAAGTAAGCATTGGTAGTTGTTTTTTTAAGTTTGGGTTAAGGCCAAGGATGCTATTTTTAATTTTATCAAACACGAATTTACAAAAGCATACTTAATTTTCATTGTTTACTTATTTGGAATTTGTTATTTGAGTTTTCAAGACTTACAATTCATCCATAAAAAATAACAGTTCAGTTCACTTAAGTTTCACACATTGGTTTTCTGACGCACATTTGCAGTGTAAATAATTAATACTAACACTAAATAATAAAATTATGAGAACATCAATGTACMRKAMRMYSRMRRRARKSMSWKWRMWKKYWTTWTKTTYGMMKWKNTAAAWACMGMWAAARMWKKAGMTGGTCATCACAAAGAAATTATAGAAACTAACATTTTAACAAAAACTAAAAAATAGAAATTATGGTAAAATTAGTAGTAGCAGCAGTGTTAACTTTAGGGTCACTTATTGGGCACGCGCAAAACGAAAACAAGACTTTTAATATCGTTGCCAAGGTAGCGAATATCGAAAGCAATAACGGAATAGTTTATTACGCATTGTATGATTCTAGTGAGCGCATGATGCAGAGAAAAGCAACGCAGAGTCAGATGTCTAGCGTAGAAAATGGAGTGGCAACCGTTACATTTAATGATGTTGCAGAAGGAGATTATTCGATCATTTGTTTTCATGATATAAATGACAATAAACAAATGGATTTTAATGAAATGGGGATGCCGCTAGAAAGGTATGGCGTTTCTAATAATAGAATAAATCCGTATGGTCCACCAACTTTTAGTGATACTAAATTTGAAGTTAAGGATACAAACCTTACTTTTGAAATTGAACTTTATTAATAGAATTGTAAATGAATAGAGCAGCCAAAAACAGCATCATTGTATTTATTATCGGAGCCGTAATTTTTGTTATCGGAAATCTGATAAGTAGGGGGGGATTAGAATTTAGTTCAACCAAAGAAATGATGATTAACTTTAGTTTTTATCAGCTCTATTCTTTTGTGCTGGGTTATTCTAACATGCACTTTTTTGGATATTTAGAAAAGAGAACTTGGGGTGAAGGCGAAGGTGCTAAAAGGATATTGGTTGGTGTTGTAGGTTCGTTTTTACTTTCAATGACAGGACTTTTTGTCTTGCGATTATTGACTGTAGTTTTATATAATGGAAAGACGCTTGAGTACTTTTTTAAAAATGAATCTTTCAATAATTATATTTTTGGTATATGGATTTTTGCTACGATGATTATCATCTTTCATTTCATTTATTTTTATACAGCATATCAAAAAAAGAAAGTTAAAGAATCGCAGATTGTTGCAAAAACGGAGTCGGCAAAGTTTGAATCGTTAAAGAATCAGTTAGATCCACATTTTTTGTTCAATAGCCTAAATGTGTTGACATCATTAATTGATGAAAACCCACGACAAGCAGAAAAGTTTACTACAAAATTGTCTAAAGTGTATCGATATGTATTAGAGCATAAAGACAAAGATTTGATTCCGTTAGAAGATGAATTGCGTTTTGCAAAATCGTACATGGAGTTGTTAAAAATGCGTTTTGAAGAGGGAATTTCTTTCAATATTCCAGAAGTGGTGAGTAACTCAGAATTAAAGATTGTACCACTTTCTTTGCAGCTATTGTTAGAAAATGCGGTAAAGCACAATGTGATTACATCGAGCAATCCGCTAGAAATTAATATTTATGAAGAAGATGGTTTTTTAGTGGTAACAAACAATGTGAATCCAAAAAAATCAATAGAAAAAAGCACCAAAGTAGGATTGAAAAACATCAATCAGCGCTATCGTTTAATTACTAAAGCCAAGGTTGAAATAACAAATAATAACAAGTTGTTTAAGGTGAGATTGCCTTTACTAACTCAAAAAATAAAAATTATGCAAACAGATTATATAAATGAAAATGAACGCTATCMYKMWKSWAWMAAACANNWTSAAAATTTAAAAGGATTTTATGGAAGCTTGGTTTCATATTGCGTCGTAATTCCTTTTTTAATATTTATAAACTATACTACATCTTGGCAATTTCAATGGTTTTGGTTTCCAATGTTTGGTTGGGGATTGGGGATTGTTATCCACGGATTTCAAACCTTTGGATATGGTTCTAATTGGGAGCGAAGAAAGATGCGTGAGTTTATGGAAAAAGATGAATTTTAAAATTTAATATTATGGAATTTGGTAATAGTAAATTAGATCAAAAATATTTAACTGCTCAAAAGAGAATTAAAGATATCAAAGGATTTTATTGGAATCTATTTTGGTATGCAGCAGTTAATGTATCATGGCTTGTAGCTGTACTATATTTAGATGGTGAAAAAAGTTTTTTTGAATATGGCTTTTGGGGGATGGGATACGGATTAATTGTAAATGTTATTTTTTGGGGAATAGGTTTATTCGTTCACYGGTTTGTAGTYTTTGGTAGATTCTACACTTTTTCTAAAAGTTGGGAAGAGCGAAAGATTAAGCAATTTATGGAAAATGATGAGTTTTAAAATTTAAGTAAGATGAAAACAGAATATTATAAAGAAGAACGTTACAAGAGAGCAAAAAAGAGAGTTAAAGAAATAAAAGGGTTTTACTGGCATTTATTTTGGTATTTGGTGGTGAATATTTTTATCACTTTTGGTAGCACAATTGCTGATGTGGTTAGAGGAATTAATGTAGAATTAGAAGATTTACATTTTGGAATGTTCTCCGTTTGGTTTTTCTGGGGGATAGGATTAGTATCTCATTGGTTAAAAGTGTTTGGGAAAAACATCATTTTTTCAAAAGACTGGGAAGAACGTAAAATTAAAGAATATATGGATCGGGATGATGTTAATTAGGAGTTTGTAGTATTCAGTCTCAGTTTGCAGTTGTCAGTATTCAGTGAGCAGTCTCAGTCGCAGTTTACGGTCACTGAGCGGAGTCGAAGTGAGGTCTCTATTTTAAGTCACAGTATCATAAATAAAAATATCGTTCCATCAACCATCAACCATCAACCAACACCCAACAACTAATAACCATCAACCAACACCTAACACCTAACACCCATCAACCAAAATGAAAGTAATAATTATAGAAGACGAAAAACCGTCAGCAAGAAGATTGTCTAGAATGCTGTTAGAGTTAAATATCGAAGCGCAGGCGATRKYRSAMKCKSWGRAWGRWGMKGWRRRYWWYKWWRGGAWTAMWAMTSWSYMTCCYGATYTAATWTTKYTWGATRTYYMSWTGYCAGRSRKRWYSKSWTTCGARATRYTYRARMAAKTKGAMRWWAWYMSSSMTRTSATWTTTRYAACTGCTTATGACGAGTATGCGTTGAAAGCATTCAAATTAAATAGCATCGATTATTTGCTAAAACCGATTGATGATGAAGAGTTAAAAACAGCGATTGATAAATTTGAAAGTAACCAGCCAAAACCACAAAATTTACAGGTTGATATTGAGCAAATAAAAAGATTATTGGTAAATCCGTTGGATAAAAATTACAAAGAGCGCTTTACTGTAAAGGTGGGTCAGCATATAAAAATGATTCCGATAGATGACATCGAATGTTTTTATAGCGAAAATAAAGGCACCTATATATATACCAATTCTAAACGCGATTATTTAATTGATGCAACTTTAGAACAACTCGAACCAATGTTAGATCCTGTTAAGTTTTTTAGAGTGAGCAGAAAATTCTTTATCAACATCAATTCTATAAAAGATATTATTTCCTACACCAACAGTCGCCTTAAAATAATCCTTCATTCTTTTGACGAACAAGAAATTATTGTGAGTAGAGAAAAAGTAAAGAGTTTTAAGAGTTGGATAAGCTGAGGTAAGTTCCAAAAAACAAATTCCAAAAACCAAATAAAGAGTCAAAAAGCAAAAAACAAATTTCAATTAGCACCCGTAAAAAAAATCTACGTTCCTGATTTTTTTCGGAAAGTAGAATATGAATTGAGACTTGTAATTTATTACTTCATATTGGTATGTTGGGCTTTGATGCTTTCTTATTTGATTTTTGTTATTTGAAGCTTGTAGTTTTTCAAAATTTTTTACCTTCAAAAAAACTTTAAATCTCCCTATTGTAATTTCTAATAAGATTCCGTACATTTGCACGCCTTTTAGCGAGTACAGATTTTGGAAGGTTTGAGTATTGAATTTACACTAATTTCTTTTGTTAGAGATTTCGTTTAAAAATCTGATTGATAGCAAAATACAATTTAAATTTAGGCGCCATGTCAAAATTACAAGAAAAAATAGACCTATATACTAGTGAGGTCAAAAAGAAAGGAATCAACGTTAATGTTGATTTATTAGCGGCCGTAACCAAAGGATTAGGTCCAACTATCTACAAAGCAGATGCTGAAAAAGTATCAAGTTCAGACAAAAAAGAATTAGAAACTGTTAAGAAAAATTTCTTAGTTAAGAAATTAGGCTTAGAGAATACTGATGCTTTAGATGTTGCAATTGCAGCTGCAATTGAAAAAATCGGAAAATCAAATAGAAATAAATACAGAGCCATTTTCTATACCATTTTGGTAGAAGAGTTTGGCGCACAAGCTGTATATAATACCGCTGACGAAAAGCCAGCAAAACAATCAAAGAAAACAGAATTGAAAGAAACAAAAAAAGAAGACGTAGTTGTTGCTGATGCAGTAGCTGTTGAAAATGTTGAGGAGACTCAAATTGCAGGCGTAGTTGATGATGCTCCTGTTGCCGAAGTGGTTGAAGAAACTGAAGAGGTAGTTGAAGAAAAGTTAGACTTAGTAGAAGAAGAAGCAGAAACTGCTGCAACTCCTGAAGAGTTTTTAGCAGACTTTAACTGGCACAAATACGAACAAGGAATTGAAGAAGTTGATGAAGAAAAGTTAAAAGCTTTTGAAAATGCTTTAGAAGGAACTGTTGGTTTTGTAAACGAAAGAGAAGTAATTGAAGGTACGGTTGTTAGAAAAAACGAACGTGAAGTAATTATTGACATTAACTCAAAATCTGAAGGAGTAATTTCGTTAAACGAATTCCGTTACAATCCAGGACTAGATGTTGGTGATACTGTTGAAGTGTTGGTTGACAAGAGAGAGGATGCTATGGGTCAATTAGTTTTATCGCACAGAAAAGCGAGAGTAATTAAAGCTTGGGATAGAGTAAATGCAGCACACGAATCTGGTGAAGTAGTAAACGGATTTGTAAAATGTAGAACTCGTGGTGGTATGATTGTAGATGTTTTCGGAATTGAAGCATTCTTACCAGGATCTCAAATTGATGTAAAACCAATTAGAGATTACGATCAATATGTAGAGAAAACAATGGAATTCAAAGTTGTGAAAATCAACCACGAATTTAAAAATGTTGTTGTATCTCATAAAGCACTTATCGAAGCTGATATTGAATTACAGAAAAAAGAAATTATCGGTAAATTAGAAAAAGGTCAAGTATTAGAAGGTGTTGTTAAAAACATTACTTCTTACGGTGTCTTTGTAGATTTAGGTGGTGTTGATGGACTAGTTCATATTACAGATTTATCTTGGAGTAGAATTAATCACCCAAGTGAAATTTTAGAATTAGATCAAAAATTAAATGTTGTAATTCTTGACTTTGATGATCAAAAAACAAGAATCCAATTAGGATTAAAACAATTAACTTCTCACCCTTGGGATGCTTTAGATGAAAACTYAAAAGTTGGAGATAAAGTAAAAGGTAAAGTGGTTGTAATTGCTGATTACGGTGCATTTGTTGAAGTAAATGTAGGTGTTGAAGGATTGATTCACGTATCTGAAATGTCTTGGTCAACGCACTTGCGTTCAGCTCAAGATTTTGTAAAAGTAGGTGATGAGGTTGATGCACAAATCTTAACTCTTGATAGAGAAGATCGTAAAATGTCTTTAGGTATTAAACAATTACACCCAGATCCATGGGCAGATATTACTAAGAAATATCCTGTAGGTTCTACACACGAAGGTATTGTAAGAAATTACACAAACTTCGGAGTATTTGTTGAGTTAGAAGAAGGTATTGATGGATTGGTTTATATTTCTGATTTATCTTGGACAACAAAGGTGRAGCATCCATCTGATTTCTGTTCAGTAGGTGATAAACTTAAAGTTCAAGTATTAGAATTAGATGTTGAAGGTCGTAAATTGAATTTAGGTCATAAACAAACGCAAGAGAATCCTTGGGATAAACATGAAGCTAAATACGCAATCGATTCTGTACATACTGGTACTGTAAAAGAAACTACTGATAAAGGTGCAATTGTAACTTTTGAAGAAGGTGTTGATGGATTCTGTCCTGGTCGTCATATGGCGAAAGAAGAAGGTGGTAAAATTGCTGCTGGTGAATCTATTGAATTTAAAGTATTAGAATTTAACAAAGAATACAGAAGATTAGTTGTTTCTCACTCTGCAATTTTTAGAGCTGAAGAAAAGCAAAATATCAAGGCTGCACATAAAAAATCACAAGATGTTGAAAAACCAACATTAGGTGATGCAAATGATGCATTACAAGCGTTGAAAGATAAAATGGACGGGAAAGCTTAATAACTTTGTCATTTCTGTAGGTCATTGAGCGTAGTCGAAATGAATACAGAAATCCATTTAAAATGATAAAAACCGTTTCAAGAAATTGAAACGGTTTTTTTGTAAGCGAATCTTTTTAATCCGACAGAATATTGGTTAAAAAGACAATGAAGTCCTATATTTGTATCCACAAAAAATGAGACATTCTAAAGTGATATTTTTATAGTCATTTTGATAGAAAAAGGAACGAACAACGAGAAACCACAGCATTAAAAAATCTTAATAATATATGAGTTTAATAAAATCAATTTCAGGAATTAGAGGAACAATCGGCGGAAATGTAGGAGACAATCTTACTCCGTTAGATGCAGTAAAATTTGCATCAGCCTATGGCAGTTGGTTGTTAAAAAGAAATAAGTCAAAATCAAAATTGACCGTTGTTATTGGGCGTGATGCCAGAATTTCTGGTAAAATGATTAGCTCATTGGTAGCAAATACTTTGGTGGGTTTAGGAATTGACGTCATCGACTTAGGACTTTCTACAACCCCAACCGTAGAGGTTGCTGTACCTTTAGAAAAAGCTGATGGTGGAATTATATTAACAGCTTCTCACAATCCGAAACAGTGGAATGCGCTGAAATTATTAAACGAAAAAGGAGAATTTTTAAATGCTGATGATGGTAGCCTGATTTTAGATATGGCTGCCAATGATGACTATCTTTTTGCTGAAGTTGATAATTTAGGGACTTATTCTAAAGACAAAAGCTATGTTCAAAAACATATTGATGAAGTTTTGAATTTAGAATTGGTAGATGTAGAGGCTATCAAAAAAGCAAACTTTAAGGTAGTTGTTGATGCGGTGAATTCTACCGGTGGAATTTTTATTCCAGCATTATTAGAGGAACTAGGAGTGGAGTGTGTAAAATTATATTGCGAACCAAATGGTCAATTTCCTCACAACCCAGAACCTTTAAAAGAACATTTAGGAGACATCTCTAAATTGGTAGTTGAAGAAAAAGCGGACTGTGGAATTGTAGTTGACCCCGACGTTGACAGATTAGCATTAGTTTGCGAAGATGGGTCAATGTTTGGCGAAGAATATACATTGGTGGCATGTGCAGATTATGTGCTTTCTAAAAAACCTGGAAATACAGTTTCTAATTTATCATCGTCTAGAGCATTGAGAGATGTGACTCAGAAACATGGAGGAACGTATAATGCAAGTGCTGTTGGTGAGGTGAATGTTGTGCAGCTAATGAAAGATTCTAATGCGATAATTGGAGGCGAAGGAAATGGAGGAATCATTTATCCTGCATCACATTATGGTAGAGATTCTTTGGTTGGCGTTGCATTATTCTTGTCATTATTAGCCAATAAAAAAATATCTTGTAGAGCATTGAGAGCTTCGTATCCGAGTTATTTTATGAGTAAGAATAAGATTCAGTTAACTCCACAAATCAACGTAGATAAGATTCTAGAACAGATGGCTGACAAGTATCAAAATGAAGATATTTCTACTATTGACGGTGTTAAAATAGACTTTGAAAATGAATGGGTGCATTTGCGTAAATCGAATACCGAACCGATTATCAGAATATATACCGAAAGTACTTCACAAGAAAATGCAGACAATTTAGCTGCGAGAATTATATCAGAAATACAATCAATCATAAACTAATGAAAAAAATAACCTTATTGCTTTTTCTCGTTTTGAGTTCATCCCTTTTTGCTCAAGATGTTGAAGAAAGCCCTGTAAAAGAAAAGAAAACAAACAAAGGAAAAATGTATGTTATTTGGGGATGGAACCGCGCTGCTTACAGCGATTCTGACATCACTTTTAAAGGCGATGATTATAACTTTACCTTACGCGATGTTGCTGCTGAAGATAAGATAACCCCATTTTCTTATGAGAGATATATTAGGCCGGATAATATAACAATCCCTCAAACAAATTTTAGAGTGGGCTACTTTTTTAGCGAACATTATACAATTTCTGTAGGGGTAGATCACATGAAATATGTGATGAATAGTTATCAGACTGTAAAAATTGATGGAACCATAAATAACGGGACTGAGTATGACGGTATTTACGACAATGATGATATCTTACTGACCTATGATTTCTTAACCTTTGAGCATACTGATGGATTAAATTACATCAATCTAGAATTAAATCGATTCGATAATTTAAATGAATTATTAAAGTTCGATACAGGTTTTATGGATGTGAATTTAACCGAAGGAATTGGTGCTGGACTTTTGTTTCCGAAGACAAACACAACATTAATGGGCTCTGATCGCTATGATGAATTTCATATTTCGGGGTATGGTTTAAGTGCAAAAGTTGGTTTGAATTTAACTTTTTGGAATCACTTCTTTATTCAGTCAGATTACAAAGTTGGTTATATTAACATGGGGGATATTAGAACAACAGCGAGCAAATCAGATTCTGCATCACAAGATTTTACCTTTTTTGAAGCGACTATTATGATAGGAGTTCGGTTTCAATTAATCAATCAAGGGTAGAAATAAAATACAGGCTAGTAGAATAAAAAAATCTCGAAACAATCAGTTTTGAGATTTTTTTATGTGTAAAATATTTAAAGGAATCAGTATTTAAAATTATGACTTTCGCTCATATTTCTCTTTCCACTCATCATGTTTTCCCATATGTTTAAAGCGTTTGTGCGTCCAAAAATAATATTGAGGAGCCTCAGTAACTTGCTGTTCAACCTCTCTTAAAAGCATATCCGTAATTTGATAATCAGGATAATCTCGTGGGTTTTCGGCTAATAATTTAAACGTACATTTATAATAACCGCGTTTTACTTTTGTTACTTTATAGTAAACTACAGATTGATTTAAATCTTTGGCAATAAGTTCTGCACCCACATGAACAGGAACAAAAGCGTTGAAAAAAGTAGATATGAGTTTGGTAATGGAAGATGCACACAATGTTTGGATGAAAGCTTTGACAGAAATCAATAAAAATGTTCAAGCAATTGAAAGCAATGCAAACATAGAAGAGCAACGAAAAGCTTTTGGATTATTGGGCAAAAATTTGTCTGATGTGATTGACATGTTGGGTGTAGAAGGTGCAAATAACAAATCAGTGTACTTAGAATTTTGCCCAATGGCAGATAACAATAACGGAAGTTTTTGGTTGAGTTATGAGAAAGAAATCGCAAATCCATTTTTTGGAAAAGGAGACATGGAATCTTGTGGAGAAGTTAAAAAAACCTTCTAGGTAACACCATGTTAGTACAAAAAGAGCTTAAAATTAAAGGGATGGTTTGTCCCCGTTGCCTGAGTACTGTTAGAGATCAGTTGCAAAATTTAGGCGCTACAGTTTTAAACTTAAAATTAGGAACTGCTCTTATTGAGTTTCAAGAAAACAGTATTAGTGACGACTTAATTAAAAGAACTTTAAAACTAAGTGGGTTTGAACTCTTAACTGATGATGAATCTAAAATTATTGAAAATATAAAATTGGTATTAAGACAAATAGTTGATGATACTCCAATAGTTTTAAAAGAAAATTTATCAGAAAGATTGGTTTTTAATTTTGATAAAGATTACACCTTTTTAAGTAAGCTTTTTTCGAGGATAGAAGCAACAACAATCGAAAAGTATTTTACCCAATTAAAAATTATTTTAGTAACTACCTGAGTACCTACGCATAAACCACTCCGTTGAAAGCAGGACAATCAACAAGGCAAA
>NVSL01000024.1 GCA_002401215.1 Flavobacteriaceae bacterium
ATACCAATAAAGTTCGGCTTGAGTTGGAAAGCATGGATGAAGAAATTTCATTGAAAGAAAATAAAATCAAAACAAGAAAACTTGAACTCAATAGAAATTTAAATGCTTTTAAAGGCCGATTAGAATTACTAGCTGTCGATTTGGATAGCCGAGAAACGCGTTTTGATCGGATGGAACAATTGACGATTATCGGTGGTACTTCTGCGCATGATTTAAAAGAAGCTCAATTAAATGCTGAAATTGTAATTGTTACAGGTGGATTAGGTCCTACAAAAGACGATATTACCAAACATACTTTGGCGGAGTATTTTGATTCTGAGTTGAAAATGAATTCAGAGATTGAAAAGCATATAGAAGCTTTATTTAAAAAAGCAAACTATTCTTTTACCAAAGTCAATCGTCAGCAGGCTTTATTGCCGACAAAATGCACGCCGATAAAAAATAACTATGGATCTGCATCGGGAATGTGGTTCGAAGAAAATCATAAAGTGGTGATTTCATTACCAGGAGTCCCAAACGAAATGAAAGGATTGATGATGGATGAGGTACTGCCAAAAATCCAGCAAAAATACACCTTACCATTTATCATCCATAAAACAGTGATGACTTTTGGGATGGGAGAAAGTGTGGTCGCCGAAAAAATTGAAGCTTGGGAGGATGAATTGCCATCCTTTATAAAATTAGCATATTTACCTTCTTATGGAAAAGTGAGATTGCGATTGAGCGCCAAAGGAAATAACAAATCAATATTAGAAGTTGCCTTAAAATCTGAAATAGAAAAACTATACCTACTTATAGGTGATATCATTTTAGGCTTAGAAGAAGCCGATACGATAGAAGCTGTAATCGGAAAATTATTGACCGAAAAAAAGCAAACCCTCGCAACTGCCGAAAGTTGTACAGGAGGAAATATCGCAGCACAAATTACATCTGTACCCGGAGCCTCTGCTTATTTTGTAGGATCGGTTGTTTCATATACTTCTGCTGTAAAAACGCAAGAGTTAAAGGTGTCTCCAGAATTAATAAAACAACATTCGGTAGTAAGCGCAGCCGTTGCAGAGGCGATGGCTGTGGGAATTCAACAAAAATATAAAACGGATTATGCGATAGCAACAACGGGCAATGCGGGCCCAACTGCGGATGAAACTGATAAAACTGTTGGAGTTGTTTTTATTGCAATTGCAACTCCGAGTGGCGTAAAATCAAAAGAATACTTTTTTGGAAAGCCCAGACAAAAAGTTATTGACAGAGCAACAAGTATGGCTTTTGAAATGTTGCGGAAAGAATTGGTGAAGTAGTTAATGGTTGTTGGTTGATGGTGAATAGTTGGTGGCTGGTGGTTCCCTTCGACTTCGCTCAGGGTAAAGTTGGTTGTTGGTTGATGGTTGTTGGTTATTAGGTAAATATTAGGAGTATCCCCTCGAGGGGATTATAGGAGTGTTTTGAAATTTGTTTTTTTTATTTGGAATTTGGAACTTCTTATTTGTAGTTTAAAGTTGATGGAAATTTTATTTGAAATTTGAGTTTTGTTTTTTATTTGTCATTTGGTTTTTGGAATTTAGTTGTGTGAGTTATTCCAAAGAGATGCACAAAGAAAATACAAAGATGCACAGAGGTGATTTGATATAATTACAAGTTTTTAGTTTCTGATTTTGAGTTAATAGTTTGAAGTCGAATGAGTTTTTTATTTGGAATTTGAATTTTGTTTTTTCTAGTTTGGAATTTCTTATTTGGGTTTTGGAATTTATTATTTGATACTTGTATTT
The DNA here is from genome assembly GCA_002401215.1 of Flavobacteriaceae bacterium. Lineage (GTDB taxonomy): Bacteria > Bacteroidota > Bacteroidia > Flavobacteriales > Flavobacteriaceae > Urechidicola. Next base: position 1,767 of record NVSL01000024.1, read on the forward strand.
TGGAATTTTTAATAGACAAAATCAGTCGAAAAAAATATTTCAAAAAATCATAAAAAATACTTTAGATACACTTGTGTGTTTCTAAAAATGTTTCTATTTTTGCACCTCGTTTAGAGATAACAATAAAACTGTAGAGAAATGTCAAGAGTTTGTGAACTTACAGGTAAAAAAGCAATGGTTGGGAACAATGTTTCGCATGCATTGAATAGAACCAAAAGAAAATTTAACGTTAATTTAATTACAAAGCGTTTTTATATTCCTGAAGAAGATAAGTGGGTAACGATAAAATTATCAACCGCTGCTTTAAAGAATATTAATAAAAAAGGAATTTCTGCTGTACTTAAAGAGTCAAGAGAAAAAGGAATTTACACAAAATAATTTCTGAATCCATAAAAGTATAATAAGATGGCAAAAAGTAAAGGAAATAGAATTCAGGTAATACTAGAATGTACTGAGCACAAAGCTTCGGGACAAGCTGGGACTTCAAGATATATTACAACAAAAAACAAAAAGAACACTCCAGACAGGTTAGAGGTTAAGAAATTTAACCCAATCTTAAAGAAAATGACTGTTCATAAAGAGATTAAATAATTTAGATCATGGCAAAGAAAGCAGTAGCATCGTTACAAACAGGTTCAAAAAGATTATCTAAAGCAATCAAAATGGTTAAGAGTCCTAAGACAGGAGCTTACACATTTGTTGAAGCTATCATGGATCCAAAAGCAGTAAACGACTTTTTTAGTAAAAAATAGATTCGCAATTATTTGCGTGTTTACTCACAATATTACAAAGCTACTTTCTAACGAGAGTAGCTTTTTTATTTTATATTTGTTCCTGATTTTTTGGGCGTTTTAACCTGCTATCCGCTATATCTTTTTTGCTTTTTTAGAAAAGCAAAAAAGGATGCCGCTGCTATCAGGAACGCAAATTGTCACTGCGAGGAAGAATGACGTGGCAGTCTTTTAAATTGAAAATATAGCATAAACAGATTGCCACGGTTTTTCAAAAACCTCGCAAAGACAGAAATCTAAAAGACTAACAACCATCAACTAACAACCATAGACTAACAACCAAAGGCTAACAACCAAAGACTAACAACCATCAACCATTAACTAACAACTAAAGACTAACAACCAAAGACTAACAACCATCAACCATCAACTAACAACTAAAGACTAACAACTAGAATGAGCTTTTTTAAAAAAATATTCTCCAAAGAAAAAAAGGAAACCTTAGACAAAGGTCTCGAAAAAACCAAAACATCGTTCCTCTCTAAACTGTCAAAAGCAGTTGCAGGAAAATCAAAAGTAGATGATGCTGTTTTAGATAATTTAGAAGAAGTTTTAATTTCATCAGATGTTGGTGTAGATACGACCTTAAAAATTATTGACCGAATCGAAGCAAGAGTTTCCAAAGACAAATATTTAGGAACCGACGAACTCAACGAAATCCTACGCGAAGAAATTGCAGGATTACTATCAGAAACCAATGCTGGTAATGAAACGGAATTTACAGTTCCAACAGATAAAAAACCATATGTGATTATGGTAGTTGGAGTCAACGGAGTCRGTAAAACTACAACCATCGGTAAGTTAGCAGCGCAATTTAAAAAAGCMGGTAAGACAGTTGTTTTAGGTGCGGCAGATACTTTTAGAGCAGCAGCGATTGACCAATTACAAGTATGGGCRGATAGGGTAGATGTGCCAATGGTGCGACAAGATATGGGGTCAGATCCCGCATCCGTTGCTTTCGATACGCTTACTTCTGGAGTCGCACAAAATGCAGATGTTATTATTATTGACACCGCAGGAAGACTTCATAATAAAGTCAATTTAATGAATGAGTTGACCAAAATAAAACGCGTAATGCAAAAAGTAGTGGGCGATGCGCCGCACGATGTCTTGTTAGTATTAGATGGCAGCACCGGACAAAATGCTTTTGAACAAGCCAAACAATTTACCAAAGCTACTGAAGTAACTTCCTTAGCAGTTACCAAATTAGATGGTACTGCAAAAGGTGGTGTTGTGATTGGTATTTCAGATCAATTTCAAATTCCCGTAAAATATATCGGAGTAGGAGAAGGAATCGATGACCTACAAGTATTTAATAAAATTGAGTTTGTAGATTCGTTTTTTAAGTAGGACGTAACTTAGGCGTATTGTGTAATTTTATTTATCGTCTAGCTATGATGGTGGGGATTAGAATGCACTAACCTCTCGTCTCGCAATAGCCACGCCTTGCTTTAAATTTATTACTTATCGGACTTCCTAATCCTCACGAAAATATCCTGACGGGTAAAACCCCATTCACTCATAGCATATGTTATCAGCTGTTTCTTGAATTTTCCTTCGAATTTCGGAGGAAGAAGATCATCAATCTTGACTTTTATGGATATGTTCCTTTTCAATGCTTTGAATTAATGTGATGATTTTTCTTTCATGGGATTGCCCCTTATTAAATAATAAAGAAGCTAGATTTCTGCTTTTTTGAATGATAGCTAACCATTTTTGATTTTTCTTAAGAGCATTCTCATCAAACGGCATTCTTTTCCAACTTTTCCAAAATGTAGTAGTTGGAAAACGCTCTAATTGAAAAAATTCATTGTTGAATGGGACCATCTCGCTTAGAATGATTTGGATACGCTCATCTTCATATTTCCGATAGTAAGGGACGGATTGCTCATAATAACTATTAATTGCTAAACGTAGCTGGTTATTTTCTATCAAGTCAATCCCTTTAGCTTTGAGAAGCYGATAACCACCGTTAATAGGGTTGAAATGAGGGCTGATTTCATACAGATAGACTAAAGACCCCAGCGAATCAGTAAATGGTTGCGAGCTATGGTAGAATGCAATTAATGTAGAATCTCCATTTTGAATGTATTCATAGTGTTCTAACTCATTTCTAATTTCACCTAGGTCGTTTTCAAGATCCGTTTTTATTTCTTTTAGAATTTTAATTTCTAGTTCAGCATCATCCGCAGCTTGTTTCCAATTGTTAATGTTGACGGCCAATAGTATCCCAATTACCACCAGTACGATCTCACCAAAGGCATATAGCAGGTAGGTTGTAAATCTGTTTTTTTGCATGAGCTTACGTCTTATTTTTCGGAGGAGGAAGAGCATGTGTTAGGTTTTTGCTGATAACGTTAAGATAAATTCAGTTTAAATTGATTTTATCGTATGATATGTAAAGTTAGTGATTTTAAAATACAAAGTCAYGATTAATTAAATACCTAAAACATTATATTAAAATCACCAACCGGTTCTAATGGTTTTGGTAAATCTGTTTCATCCAACATTTGCCTAATATCAATCTCAATAGATCTTGCCATAGATGAAATTGGGACATCATTATACAAACCTTCAAATGGATTTTCAGAATACTCACCAATCATTTCCATCAAAATAAACACCCACGAAACCAATACTGAAAATGGAAATACCAACCAGCCTGAAGTTAAATTAGAAAGGTCATCATTAAAAATATTTAGCATTCCAAAAGGAAGTAATACCAAAAATATCCACACAAAAATAAAATTGACTGTGKCATATTGTCTCGGGAATGGAAAGTTTTTAATGCGTTCAGATTTTCCTTGAAGTGTATAAAACTCACCCAACATTTTCTCTAATTCCATATGTCTAAAATCTTCTATTTGTCCACCCAATTTTAGCTTTAATAATTCTTTAGATTGTAAACTCAATAAGTGTGAAGCTTTGTTTCCTTTGGTCATCAAATAGGTATATTCATCCGAAGRAATGTAGGGCTTAATTTTTTCGAAATGATCATCCTCATGATGAACGCCAGCAATTTTCCGCAACTTATTTTCATCTTTTGAAGAATGTTCCCAAGGCATAGGAACTCTTAACTGATACGTCAATGCTTTTAACCAAGCCACATGCCGATGCACAATTTTTTTATGGATGGAATGGATTTCTTCTTGAGTAATTTTTTCAGTAGCATGTTCATTGGTAATAAAATCACGAGTCATTATCGTAAATGTACGAGATGTATTTACGATACCACCCCAAATTTTACGAGCTTCCCATAGCCTGTCGTAAGACGAATTGTTTTTAAATCCTAAATAAAAAGAAACCGCAATACCGATTAATGCAATAGGCTGCCAAGGAATAGCTAACCAGTGCCAGCCCAATAATTTGTATAATAAAATAGGGATGGTATCTAAAATTATAAAAATTAAAATATACTTTTTACTCCAAATTACAGTACCCCAAAAAGGGAATCTTTTACCTATATACATGTTGATTTTTTGAATTAGTGATTTGTTAAATTTATTAAAACTTAAAACTAATCTTAGGTGAAATGTAAAATATATTTTTTGATGATTTGTTTTTGTACTTTTAAGCTCTAAACTTTCAATTATGAAGCTCAAACTATTTCTAGCTATTTCAATTATTTTCATTTCATGTAAAAATGAAAAACAAGCTCTGCCTTCTGATGATACATCTGCAATTAGTGTGAAGCAAGTAGATTATAAAGTCCTTGATTCAAAATATATTGATGTTGATGAATTATGGAAACCCTTTGAAAAATATTGGGGAGATTTTACAGAAGAAGATTACAATCGACTTAAACCTTTAATTATAGAACAAGATATTCCAACCCTGCAAATCCGTATTTCTAAAAGAAAATTGTCTTATGAAGAACTTACTTTATTTTATTTATACCGAATTAAAAAGTTTGATAGATTAAATGAACGCTCATTAAATTCGGTAATTGCTTTAAACCCAAACGTGGTGGAAGAAGCAAAACAGAAAGATATAGATTTAAAAAACAAAATGAAGAAGCATCCAATTTTCGGAATGCCTATTTTATTAAAAGACAATATCAATGCAGCAGGAATGCCAACAACAGCTGGTGCAATCGCTTTGGCAAATAACAATACCGAAGATGCTTTTATTGTAAAACAGCTCAAAAGTAACGGAGCATTAATTCTGGGGAAAACTAACCTAAGCGAATGGGCATATTTTTTCTGTGGTCAATGCCCAAGTGGGTATAGTGCAATTGGTGGTCAAACATTAAATCCGTATGGTAGAAAAATTATGGATACAGGAGGCTCAAGTGCAGGAAGTGGAGTGGCATCTGCTGCTAATTTTGCGGTGGCTACCGTTGGGTCAGAAACTGCTGGCTCTATTTTGTCGCCCGCAAGTCAAAATTCGGTAGTTGGGTTTAAGCCATCCGTTGGGTTTTTGAGTAGAACAGGGATTGTGCCGATTTCTAGCACGCTAGATACTCCGGGGCCTATCACCAAAAATGTGGTGGATAATGCCATCCTATTAGATGCGATGAAAGGTTATGATAAAGAAGATGCTTTAAGTTTTAATACTGATGATTTCTTTCTTTTTAATGCTGACTTTACAACAAATAAATTGGAGCGTGTTGGAGTTTTTAAAAGTTTATTAGAAGATTCTTTATATGTGAATGCCATAGAATTAATAAAGCAAAATGGGGCAACCATTATTGAAATTGAAGAAGTTGATGTTGCATTAAATGGTTTTCTAACTTTATTAAATATTGATATGCGAAATGATTTACCTAGCTATTTAAAAAATCAAGCAGATGCAACTTTAGGTTTAGAATCTGTTCAGGATGTTATCAATTTCAATAAAAAAGATTCTGTGTTAACAATGCCTTATGGGCAATCGTTGTTTTACGGAATTGTAAATGACGCAACTTCGGATGACGATTTTAAACAAATAAAAGATTCGTTACATATCAAAGGAAAACATTTTTTTGATGTCCATTTTGATGCTCATAATTTAGATGTAATACTTTCGATTAATAATTATCATGCAGCTGAAGCTGCTGTAGCTATTTATCCTGCAATTACAGTTCCAATGGGTTATGATACTGATGGGAAACCCGAAGGGTTGACTTTTTTTTCTAAAAAAAGTGAAAAATTACTATTGGAATACGCCTATGGTTATGAACAAGTATCTAAACAACGTATAGTACCAGAGAGCTATAATTAATTTTATAMGATAAGTTTATGGATCGAAATTTAATGAATTTCATACCCGAAAAAATGTGAATTTTAATTACTTTTATGTTGTATAAATCAAATAATAAATGGGAAAAGTTTTTAATTGGGGAATTATCGGATTGGGTAATATTGCACATAAATTTGCAAAAGATCTTTTACAAGTTCAGGATGCAAGGTTATTGGGAGTGGCTTCTAGAAATAAAGAAAAAGCAACGAAATTTGCAGAGAAATACGATGTTGAAAATTATTATGATTCGTATGAAGCACTTGTAAAAAACCCTGAAATTGATGTAGTTTATATCGCTAYACCTCATGTTTTTCATTTCGAAAATACGATGTTATGCTTGCAAAATAACAAAGCTGTTTTATGTGAAAAGGCATTTGCAATGAATTTTGAACAAGTACAAACAATGGYAAATACAGCTGCATCTAGAAATTTATTTTTGATGGAAGCTATGTGGACACGTTTTATTCCTGCAACAGAAAAATTGATAACATTGATAGGTGAGCAAGGAATAGGTGAGGTATACAAAATAGAAGCCGATTTTGGTTTTAAAGGAGATAATGATTTTACAAGCAGATTGTATGACAAGAAATTAGGCGGAGGTTCTTTGTTAGATATCGGTATTTATCCAATTTATTTAAGCCTTTTACTATTGGGGATTCCAGATAAAATTCAGGCAGAGGCAACCTTTACTTCAACTAAAGTAGATGATTCTTGTACAATGATTTTTGAATATAAAAATAATACAAAAGCCTTTTTAAAATCAATAATCAAAGAAAATACGCCAATCGAAGCCATTATTTATGGTAAAAAAGGAACTATAAAAATGCACTCTCCATTTCACCATTCAAAAAAACTGACACTAACGAATACTGACAATTCGGTTGAAGAATTAAATTTCGATTTTAATGAATTAGGATATTCTTACGAAATAGTTGAAGTAATGAACTGCCTTAAAAAAGGACGTAATCAAAGTTTAAAATTGCCACATACTATGAGCTTAGATTTGATAAAAACGTTGGATCGAGTTCGTAAAGAAATAGGGTTGACTTATTAAATTGTTTGAGTGTGCGTTGTGATAGCTACCTATTTGGACAGCTGTTTTTTTATCGGTAAAAATCACAGATATACTTCTTTAAAGAGTACTTTTGCACTTTCAAAATATATAGTATGCGTACAAAATCACTCAAAAAAAATAAAATTAATGTAGTAACTCTCGGTTGCTCTAAGAATGTGTATGATTCTGAGGTGTTGATGGGGCAATTAAAAGCCAACGGAAAGGATGTTGTACACGAAGAGGAAGGTAACATTGTTGTGATTAATACCTGCGGATTTATTGACAATGCCAAAGAAGAATCAGTAAATACGATTTTAGATTTTGTACAAAAAAAAGAAGAGGGTACCGTTGATAAAGTTTTTGTGACAGGATGTTTAAGTGAGCGTTACAAACCAGATTTGATAAAGGAAATTCCGAATGTAGATCAATATTTCGGCACAACAGAATTACCCGGTTTACTAAAAGTTTTGGGTGCAGATTATAAGCATGAGTTAATCGGAGAACGATTGACAACAACTCCAAAAAATTACGCCTATTWAAAAATTGCTGAAGGTTGCGATAGACCTTGCAGTTTTTGTGCCATCCCTTTGATGCGAGGAAAACACAAGTCCACTCCCATAGAAGAAATTATTATTGAAGCGGAGAAATTAGCAGTGAAAGGAGTCAAAGAATTGATTCTAATCGCACAAGATTTGACCTATTACGGGTTGGATATTTACAAGAAAAGAAACTTAGCAGAATTGCTAAAAAAGTTGGTAAAAGTTGATGGTGTAGAATGGATTCGTTTGCATTATGCGTTCCCAACAGGTTTTCCGATGGATGTTTTAGAGGTGATGCGTGACGAACCAAAAGTGTGTAATTATTTAGACATTCCGTTGCAGCATATTTCTGATTCGATTCTGAAAAGTATGAAACGAGGAACGACGCAAGCAAAAACTACCAAGTTGATTCACGACTTTAGAGCTGCAGTTCCTAACATGGCAATTAGAACGACTTTGATTGTTGGATATCCTGGAGAAACAGAAGAAGATTATCAAAAATTAAAGACTTGGGTTGAAGAAATGCGTTTTGAGCGTTTGGGATGTTTTGCCTATTCGCACGAAGAAAATACAACTGCCTACAAATTGGAAGATGATGTGCCACAAGAAGTAAAGCAACAACGTGCCAATGAGATTATGGAATTGCAATCGCAAATTTCTTGGGAGTTGAATCAAGAGAAAATAGGAAAAGAGTTTAAAGTAGTAATCGACAGAAAAGAAGGAGAGCATTTTATTGGTCGTACCGAATTTGATTCGCCCGATGTTGATAATGAAGTACTAATTGATGCTTCGAAATTTTATTTAAAAACAGGAGATTTTGCCAATGTTAAAATTATTTCTGCGGAGGATTATGATTTGTATGCAGAGCCTATTGCTGCGAATTAGTACGAATTAAAACTAATGAATGCGAATTTTTAAACGAATAGTCATTTCGACAATAGGAGAAATCGCATCAAAATTAGACGCATAATTTGTTGTCTTTCCCGCGTAGGCGGGAATCCATAGTGAAGTTTTTTAGACACGAATTTCTCTAATTTGCACGAATTGATTAACATAGTCATTTCGACGTTAGGAGAAATCTCATCGCTCAGAAGAGAAATAAAATAAATACCTACAAGGTTTCGAAAACCTAGCAGGATAAATAGAAATTCAGAAATAGAATAAAAAATGGATCAACCAAAACCTAACGACCCACTACACGGAGTAAAACTCGCGGATATAGTACAATTATTAGTGGCAGAATACGGTTGGGAAGAGTTGAGTCAGCAGATAAATATTAATTGTTTTAAGAGTAATCCATCCATAAAATCGAGTTTGAAATTCTTGCGTCGTACGCCTTGGGCAAGAACTAAAGTAGAACAGTTGTATTTGCGAACTATTTGATTCCGTTAAAAATTTGTTAGATATTCAATCTAACTACGACCACAGATTTAATTTTAGTAACTYTATCAAAAATTTGATCTCGACTGCGCTCGACCTGACAGGGAACAAGTTTTAATTTTGTTTTGTCTCCTCGAGCGCAGTCGAGAGGTAAGTATTAGCCAACTATCAAAAATTATTATTTGTGACCAAAGTAACAACGATTCCATTTTCTAAAACAGGATATTTTTCAAAAACTATTTGTGATTATTTGAATCAAGATAAAAAACTAACTCCTTTTTATGGCGAGTTTTCTAACTTATCAGGATTTAAAAATCAAATAGAACTAAAACGTCATTCTGAACTTGTTTCAGAATTGCATCGAGAAATTCTCGTAAACTCACTAAACTCACAATACAAAAACATCAAAACTTCTGAGGCAACTCAGGAAAATATTAACTCACTTTTACAAGAAAATACTTTTACGGTTACCACGGGTCATCAATTAAATTTGTTCACAGGGCCTTTGTATTTTTTGTATAAAATTATTTCGGCAATCAATTTGGCGGAGGAGTTAAAACAAGAATATCCCAATGATAATTTTGTTCCGGTTTATTGGATGGCGACCGAAGATCATGATTTTGAAGAGATTCAATATTTTAATTTTAAGGGAAAGAAAATAAGTTGGAATAGAGAATCAAGTGGCGGAGTTGGAAGGTTATCAACCGATGGATTGGAATTTGTATATGATGAATTCGAAAAATTATTGGGTGATTCTAACAACGCCAAGTCACTTAAAAAACTATTTTTGAATGCTTATTTAAAAAATAATAACCTGACAGATGCCACTCGTTTTTTAGCAAACGAATTATTTTCAGCCTACGGTTTGGTAATTGTTGATGGTGATGATGCTGACTTAAAAAGAATGTTTACACCTTTTATTGAAAAAGAATTATTCGATCAAACTGCTTTTAAAGAAGTTTCTAAAACTATTAAATCTTTAGAAACTAATTATAAGATTCAGGTAAATCCAAGAGAAATCAATTTGTTTTATTTGACAGATAATTTACGTGAGCGAATTATTTTTGAAGATGATTTGTACAAAATCAACAATACAGATATCGAATTTTCTTTGGATGAATTGCAATACGAATTAAAATTGCATCCAGAAAGATTCAGCCCAAACGTAATTATGCGACCTTTATATCAAGAGGTGATTTTACCCAATCTTTGTTACATCGGTGGAGGTGGAGAATTGGCATATTGGTTCGAATTAAAATCTTATTTTGATGCCGTAAATATTCCTTTTCCTATGTTGTTATTGCGGAATTCGGCAGTGGTCATCACCGAAAAACAATCGAAGCAATTGGATAAATTATTCATTACTAAGGAAGAGTTGTTTTTAAAACAGCAAGATTTAGTCAACAAAAAAATAACAGAACATTCTGATGTTATCATCGATTTTTCTGAACAAAGAAACCAAATAGATGTTCATTTTGAAACTTTAGAAAAGATAGCAGCACAAACTGATAAGTCTTTTATAGGTGCGGTAAAAGCCCAAAAACAAAAGCAATTAAACGGATTGGACAACCTAGAAAAACGTTTATTAAAAGCTGAGCGTAGAAAATATAATGATTTAACAGAGCGCATCAAGCAAGTACAGGATTCCATTTTTCCGAAACAAAGTCTGCAAGAACGCAACACTAATTTTTCAGAATTATATTTAGAATATGGTGCTGATTTGATTCCGAAATTGAAAGAGGCTTTGAAACCTTTGGCATTAGAATTTACGATTGTAGAGATGTAAATTAATATAGACGTCTTCGCGCGATCTCATTAATCGGAGGAACTAAGTATAGTGAGATTGCCGCATCCCGATGCGTTTCACTTTAGCGATTCGCAAAGACATTTCTATTCCGTCTTTACGAAGGAGGTGCGACTGAAGTAATCTGTTTATTAAGAAATTAGAATATTATGAGAGGAGATTCAAACTTAGGAATATACATTGTAGCCGGAATCATCGTCCTACATTTTATTGCAGGATTTGCTTTTCTAGTTTATAAAATGAATAAAAAGCCGAAGGATAAAGAGGAGTAACAAAGCTCGTCTTTGCGAGAAGCGAGGTACGAGTGACAAAGCAATCTGTTTAATCATTGTAACTAATATTTGTGAGGTCACTTCGCTATGCTCGTGAAGACAACATCAGCCAATAACAACAAAAAAAGCCAAATCAATTACGATTCGGCCTTATCTATTGTCTAAAGTCTAACGACTAATATCTTATAAGTGTATTACTTCATCATAAGCCGCCGCAACCGCTTCCATCACAGCCTCACTCATGGTTGGATGTGGGTGAATTGATTTTAAAATTTCATGCCCTGTAGTTTCTAATTTACGCGCCACAACTGCCTCGGCAATCATGTCGGTAACGCCAGCACCAATCATGTGGCATCCTAACCATTCGCCGTATTTGGCATCAAAAATAACTTTTACAAATCCGTCTGGAGTACCAGCAGCTTGTGCTTTTCCAGATGCTGAGAACGGGAATTTTCCAATCTTTAATTCGTAACCTGCTTCTTTCGCTTTTGCTTCGGTCATTCCAACACTTGCAATTTCTGGAGTCGCATAGGTACATCCCGGAACGTTTCCGTAATCTACAGGTTCGGTGTGCAATCCTGCTAATTTTTCAACACATGTAATTCCTTCCGCAGAAGCAACATGCGCCAATGCTTGACCCGGAACAACATCACCAATGGCGTAATAACCTGGGATGTTTGTTTGATAAAAATCATTCACCAAAATCTTATCTCTGTCCACTACAATTCCAACATCTTCCAATCCAATATTTTCGATATTTGATTTAATTCCAACTGCCGATAATAAAATATCAGCCTCTAAAGTCTCTTCGCCTTTTTTTGTTTTTACAGTTGCAACTACACCATCGCCAGAAGTGTCAACTGATTCAACTGATGAATTTACCATCACTTTAATTCCAGATTTTTTCAATGATTTTTGAAATTGTTTTGAAATTTCAATATCCTCCACCGGAACTACATTTGGCATRAATTCTACWATWGTAACCTCWGTWCCYAWMGARTTATARAARTRYGCAAACTCWACRCCAATWGCWCCWGAMCCAACWACAATCATCTTYTTWGGTTGTKTTGGTAAGGTCATSGCTTCKCKGTATCCAATWACYTTTTTACCRTCTTGTGGYAARTTYGGYAACTCTCTACTTCGTGCACCTGTTGCAATAATAATATTGTCGGCGCTGTATTCTGTTACTTTTCCATCGGCATCGGTAACATCAACTTTTTTACCAGTTTTTATTTTTCCGAATCCGTTAAGGATGTCAATTTTATTTTTCTTCATTAAAAACTGAACACCTTTACTCATGCCTTCAGCAACTCCACGACTACGTTTTATTATCGCATCAAAATCTTTATCAATCGCTTCAGCTTTTAATCCATAGTCATCAACATGTTTTAAATAATCATACACCTGCGCACTTTTTAACAATGCTTTTGTTGGGATACATCCCCAGTTAAGGCAGATTCCACCAAGGTTTTCTTTTTCAACAATTGCAACTTTAAATCCGAGTTGTGATGCTCTAATTCCGGTTACATATCCTCCAGGGCCAGATCCAATTATGATAATATCGTATTTCATTTTATGTATATTTTGTTGATTATATTATTGTTTTTAACGAGTGCAAATTTAGTGAATAAAATTGATTTTATTATATGATATTCCTACGTCATTGCGAATGAAATGAAGCAATCTCATTACATAAATGACAGATTACTTCGATCATGCTTCCCTCGTAAAGACAGCTATAAATATTACATTCTCTCAGGAACAGCAATTCCCAATAAACCAAATGCCGACTTAATTGTGTCACTCACTTTTTGAGACAAGCGTGTTCTAAATACTTTTTCATCTTGATTAGTACTTCCTAAAATTGGCACAGATTGATAAAAAGAATTATAAGCTTTTACCAACTCGTAGGTGTAATTAGCAATCAATGCTGGACTGTGATTTTTTGATGCATTCTGAATTACCTCAGGATATTGCTGCAAAGTTTTGATGACTTCTTTTTCTTTTGGATGAAGTGGCACTTCTATCGTTTTTTGATTATAATCGAAATCAGCTTTACGTAAAATAGACTGAATCCGAGCGTATGTATATTGAATAAAAGGGCCCGTGTTCCCGTTAAAGTCAATCGATTCTTTTGGGTCGAATAAAATTCGTTTTTTAGGATCTACTTTTAAAATGTAATATTTCAAAGCACCCATTCCGATAGTCTTATACAAACTCTCTTTTTCGTCGTTACTGTACCCTTCTAATTTGCCTAATTCCTCAGAAATATCACGTGCAGTATTTACCATTTCTACCATTAAATCATCAGCATCAACCACGGTTCCCTCTCTCGATTTCATTTTTCCTGAAGGTAAATCTACCATTCCGTATGACAAATGATATAGGTTGTCTGCCCATTCATAGCCCAATTTTTTAAGAATTAAAAACAATACTTTAAAGTGATAATCTTGCTCGTTGCCAACCGTATATGTCAATCCTTTTAAGTCGTAATCTTTAAATCTTTCAATCGCAGTTCCGATATCTTGCGTCATATAAACTGCAGTTCCGTCAGAACGCAAAACAATTTTTTCATCCAAGCCATCAGCGGTTAAATCTATCCAAACAGAACCATCTTCTTTGCGATAAAATATCCCAGATTTTAATCCGTTTGCAACCACATCTTTTCCTAAAAGGTAGGTATTGCTCTCATAATAATTTTTGTCAAAATCAACACCTAATTCTTTATAGGTAATGTCGAATCCGTCATACACCCATTGGTTCATTTTTTTCCAAAGGTCAACAACTTCTTTGTTTCCAGCTTCCCATTTTAGCAACATAGCTTGTGCTTGTAATAATAGTGGAGCTTGTTTTTTAGCATCGTCTTCAGAACTGCCAGAAGTAACTAATTCAGCAATTTCTTTTTTATATTCTTGGTCGAATTTCACATAGTAATTCCCAACTAATTTATCACCTTTTAAACCTGTTGATTCTGGAGTTTCACCATCGCCAAAAAGTTTCCAAGCCAACATACTTTTACAAATATGGATACCACGATCGTTGATGATTTGTGTCTTGTAAACCGTGTTACCCGCCGCAGCAATAATCTCAGCAACTGAATATCCTAAGAGGTTATTTCTGATATGCCCAAGGTGTAACGGTTTGTTGGTATTGGGTGATGAATACTCAACCATCACCGCTTTTTCTGCTGGATTTGGAGCTGTGATTCCGAAGTTTTCAGTTGAATAAATATTGTTAAAATCGTTGATAAAAGTATCGTCTGCAATCACCAAATTCAGGAATCCTTTCACCACATTAAAATCAGAGATTTCTTTAACATTGTCTTTTAGATATGCCCCAATTTTATTTCCTATCTCCACAGGGTTTCCTTTTACAAAACGTAAAAAAGCAAATACGACAATCGTAATATCTCCTTCAAAATCTTTACGAGTTGCTTGGAATTCTACCGAATTTATTTCGGTATCATAAATAGATTTGAACGCTTCTTTTACGGCGGTTTCAATGGTGTTTTGGATATTCATCTTGATAAAAAATTGAGCTGCAAATTTAAGATAAAAATAAGTGTCTTTACGAGGCAATACTATTATTTTTAATGTCAAATAAAATATCGAATTGCCGCAGTAATCTCTTAATCAAAATGAGACTGCCATAAAAACATCATTTTATTTCGCTTTTTTGTAGAGACGTTAATATTTTGCCTTTCCTGTGAAAACGGGAGCCCATGTTTAAATAAAACTCAAATTATTTTTCTATTTACAATTGAAATGTGCTCGATACAAAATTCTTTATCAAGAATTTCACTTGAACTGCCGCTTATAAGTATATTTGCACTATGATAAATCCAACACCAGAAGAGTTACCAAAACTTGCCAAAGAATCATTTGTTGAAACGAAGAAGTATTTTCAAAAACTAAAAAAACGTCAGCAAAAAAGATTGGATCCTTTGATGCAAGAGTTGCACGAAAAAGAATTTGCAAAAACAGATTGTTTAGAATGTGGTAATTGTTGTAAAACTTCGAGCCCGATTGTAACGGAGAAAGATATCCAACGAATTGCAAAACATTTGAGAATTAAAGAAGTGCAGTTTGTTGCCCAATATTTAGAACGCGATGGCGATGATTATTATGTGATGCAAGAAGTGCCATGTGTGTTTTTAGATACCGATAATTCTTGTTTTATTTATGATGTGCGTCCAAAAGCATGTAAAGAATATCCGCATACAAATAGAAAAAAGTTTGTTCAGTTAACAGATTTAACTTTGAAAAATATTGAGATTTGTCCTGCTGCTTATAATATTGTAGAGGAGTTGAAGAAGAAGTTGCCTTTTTAAATTATTTGTAAATCAAGTACTTTGCTCTTGCTAGTTTGAATTTTTCAACATCAGTTTTCCATGAATCACTGATTTCATCGGGAGTCATTCCAGCTTCTATTTGCTCCTGTAATTTTAAAGTGCCGGCGTGTACTGTAAATGTTTTTCCGAAAAACTCTTTGTCTTTAGGTGTTTTATTGAAGGCGTCTACCAAAAAGGAAATATCCACTTTGCTCAATTTTTCGGTTGATGTTAAATCGACGCCATAGCATTTCTCTCCATCAAACTTTGGATATTTTGATCCAAAATTAGGTTTGGGTGTGTAATTAAAATCATCCTCTGAAAAAAATGGAGCACCATATCTTTGAAACTGAAATTCCGTTCCCCTGCCTGCATTGATAATGGTTCCTTCAAAAAAACCAAGGCTTGGATATAAGTTGATAGACTTGTCATTCGGTAAATTTGGCGAAGGACGTATTGGTAAATTATATTCACTTTGATGGTTGTAATTTTTTAAAGTAATGATCGTAATATCACACTGAATTCCATCTTTTAACCAACCTTCTCCATTCACCATTTTGGCATATTCGCCGATGGTCATTCCATAGACCAACGGAATCGGATGCATACCAACAAAAGAAGTATGTTCTGGTTCTAAAGTGGGACCATCAATATAATGTCCGTTTGGGTTGGGTCTGTCTAATATCAACATCTTAATCCCTTTTTCGGCACATGCTTCCATCATATTACTCATGGTAGATATATAGGTGTAAAAGCGAACTCCCACATCTTGGATGTCGAAAACAACAATATCTACATCGTTTAATAATTCTAATTTAGGCTTTCTGTTTTTGCCAAAAAGTGAGAAAACGGGTAGGTTTGTTTTTGTGTCAATTCCGTCAGCAACATGCTCACCAGCATCTGCTTTTCCACGGAATCCATGTTCGGGAGCAAACACTTTTACAATATTTATTTTTTGACTGATGAGTGAATCTACCAAATGCACATAGCTGTCATCATCCTTAAAAATAACTGAAGTTTGGTTTGCAACAACAGCAACATTTTTCCCTTTCAAAAGCGGAAGATATTCTGATGTTTGATTTGCCCCAACAACAATCTTATTTTGTGTGATTTTTTCAACATTTGAATCACAGGCATATCCATAGAAAATGAACACTGAAAGCATCAAAATAACTGAAAAGAAATATGTATTTTTGAATCGAAAATGTACCATACCTAAATTTGAATTACGAATTATTTATAGCAAAACGACTCATTGCCGCAAAGCAGCATAAAAGTAGTATATCGTCGCCAATAATAAAAATTGCAATCGTAGCAATTTCTTTGGGAATCATAATTATGATGATTGCGATCGCTACCGGAGTTGGACTTCAAGAAAAAATTAGAGAGAAAATTTCTGGCTTTAATGGGCATATTCAAATCACAAATTTTGACAATAATAATTCGCAGATAACTTTGGTCCCTATTGATAAAGAGCAAGATTTTTATCCTGATTTTAAGACGATTAAAGAAATTGAAAAAGTACAGGTTTATGCAACCAAAGCAGGAATCATTCGTACAAAAACGGACTTTGAAGGAGTCGTTGTAAAAGGTGTTGGTGCCGATTATGATTGGAATTTTTTTAAGGAGTATTTGGTAGCAGGTGAGTTGCCAAATTATGAAGGTGAAAAAAGGTCTAAAGATGTAATGTTATCGCAATATGTGGCGGATAGAATGGGCTTTAAAGTAGGTGATGAATTCAATACGTTTTTTTTAAAGGAGGATAGCAATCGCCCACCAAGTGTACGGGTTTATAATCTTGTTGGAATTTACAATTCAGGTTTTCAAGAGTTTGATGAGGCGATTATGATGGTGGATATTAGACAAGTGCAACACCTTAATAATTGGGAAGATAATCAGGTTGGAGGCTTTGAAGTTTTTGTCCAAAATTTTGATGATATCACCAAAAAAGGAAATGAAATTTATAGAGAGATTCCACCCAATTTAAACACGCAAACCATCAACAGTAAATTTGCAGGAATCTTTGAATGGATAAAACTTTTTGACAATAATATCATGCTTATCATTATCATTATGGTGTTGGTTGCAGGCATCAATATGATAACTGCTTTGTTGGTCTTAATTTTAGAACGGACTCAAATGATTGGCGTTTTAAAAGCTCTGGGAAGTAACAATTGGAGCATCCGAAAAATATTTTTATACAATGCTTTTCATCTTATTATTAGAGGGTTGTTTTGGGGGAACCTCATTGGGATATCCATTTTATTAACACAACATTATTTTGGATTTGTGACTTTAGATCCAGAAACATATTATGTAAAAACCGCTCCTGTGTATATCAATATTGGGTATATTCTTTTATTGAATTTAAGTACGCTGATTTTGTGTCTGGTGATGTTGTTATTGCCATCTTGGATTATCACTAAGATTAGTCCAGTAAAGGCAATAAAGTTTGATTGAGGGGTGTTTGCTGTTACACAGAGATTCACTGAGAAAGCACGGAGGTGCACAGGGCTAATTTTTTCCTTTGCGGATTTACCTTTGCGTCCCTAGCGGTTAAAATTTGGATGTTATTTTTGGAGCTTTTATTAGGAAGGGCTTTCTTTTTTATCAACCTCATTCGCTATATCTTTCAATTTTCTGAGAGCATACGGAATCGTTTCTTTTAAGATAGTAAAGCCAATAAAATATTTACGGATGACTTTGTTTGAGAGTAGGTAGGTACTCAATAAACTCCCAAGCGGACTTGTAATAATATCTTTGAATCCAACCGAAGAAAGAGATTCTAGAACGGTACCTTTTAGCGGTTCTCCTCTGTCCATAGAAGTGGCGAATTTTATAAATTTGTTGTTTTGAAACTCAATTTCTTGTAAAGAAATTTCTTCTTTCAATTCATTTTTAGCATCGAGTAAATCCTGATATGTCGTAATCTTTTTGTTCATAGTTTAGATTTATTCGTTGACTTGTTTTTCTTCTTGATTCAATGCTGATTCTACAATAGCATCCTTAATGTTTTTATCAATTTTTGATTTTCCGATAAGCAAATACAAGAAAAATATGCCAAGGTAAATTGTGGCAACAATTAAAAAACCTAAACTAAAACTATCTACTAATTTTGAAAAGTAAAGTGCAAGTGAGAAACTCAACATCATTAAAATAAAGAGTAAAAAAATGAGGATGATAAATGAGCTTACCAACCCAGAAGCCATATTTGCAAATACGCCAATAAGTTCTAATTTTATAAGTTGTAATCGCTTTTCTAAATAATTTTTGAATGAATCTATCATAACTATGTTTAAACTTTTTTAGAAGTTAAATTTGCTGCTTGCTTTTTTAAATCTTTGATTTTAGTCTCAATTTCTTGCTCTAAATCTTTTACTTTTTTTGCTATGGCATCATATTCATCTTTGGCTTTTCCTTTTAAATCCCCAAATTTATTTTTAATATCAGCAATTGTTTCTTCATCCAATTTTGATGAGAGTTCATTTAGTTTTGTATCTAAATCCTCCTTAAAATTAGACGCGGATTCTTTTAATTTCTCTCTGGTTTCTTTTCCTGATGTTGGTGCAATTAGCAACCCTGCAACTGCTCCAGCAGCTACTCCAACAACCAATCCTAATAATAATTTTGAATCGTTCGACATTTTTATTTCAATTTTTTGATAAAGTAAAGGTACTCATTTTAATGCAAAAAAAAGCWMYSRAMTWWWWWWWMSKWYGSKYMMWMYAMMYARYWWWAMYWWTKYWKMTTMMKKWWTTWYKRAWAYWWWRWMKAMWAACCCTTTGTTGGAATATAAAACGCAATTTATATGCCAGTATTGGTTGCTAAAAGTTAATGATTTGTTAAAAGGAATTGTAATTATTGACGGTGTGACTCAAAGTCACGCCGTCAATAAATATTAGATTACAAAAGATGCTTTTGCGCTTTGTAAGATGAGCGCACTAAAGCGCCACTTTCTACATGTCTAAAGCCCATTTCTTTTCCGATATCTTCGTATTTTTTGAATTGCTCTGGAGTGATATATTCTATCACCGGTAAGTGTTTTTTACTCGGTTGTAAATATTGACCAATGGTGATAATATCCACATTTACATCTGCTAAATCTTGCATAGATTGGATCACTTCTTCTTCAGTTTCTCCCAATCCTAACATGATTCCAGATTTTGTTCTTTTAATTCCTTGGTCTTTTAAATATTTTAAAACGCCCAAGCTTCTGTCATATTTTGCTTGAATTCTAACTTCGCGAGTCAGTCTTCTTACAGTTTCTAAATTATGCGAAACTACTTCTGGAGCAACCTCAATAATTCGGTCTATATTTTTATGAATCAGTTGAAAATCTGGAATCAAAGTTTCTAAAGTTGTATTCGGATTTGCTCTTCGGATTGCTTGCACAGTTTCTGCCCAAATAATCGAACCACCATCTTTTAAATCATCTCTATCTACCGATGTAATTACCGCATGTTTGATATTCATCAATTTAATTGAGCGCGCTACTTTTTCTGGTTCTTCCCATTCTACATCTTCAGGACGACCGGTTTTAACTCCGCAAAATCCGCAAGAACGGGTACAGATATTTCCTAAAATCATGAAAGTCGCAGTCCCTTCTCCCCAACATTCACCCATGTTTGGGCAACTTCCGCTGGTGCAGATTGTGTTTAATCCGTAGTTGCTTACAATTTCTCTAAGCTCGGTATATTTTTTACCAGTTGGTAATTTTACCCGTAACCATTTTGGTTTTTTTGTTCTGATTGTTGTTGCTTCTGACATCTATACTTATTTTAATGATCAGGTCTCGACTGCGCTCGACCAGATAATTAATTTTTTGTTTTTTTAGAATAAAGCCACAGGGCAATTATTCAGGCTGCAAATTTACAAATTCATAAGATACCAACCGCTAAATCCGATTAAGAAAATGATCCCCAAATAACTGAGTATTTTCATTGATAAGGATGGGTGCCATTCTTTTGGAGTATGCTTGCCAGAGATCAAAACAAAATTACTGATGGCAAAGAAAGGAGCAGATAAAAAGGATAAAATAGTGGCGATTTTTATCAAGGTTCCCATTTCTGAAATAAAATAAGCAAGTATGATAATTGTACCAATTGATAGTAAAAAAATCCAAAACCAATACGATTTTTTTATGGTGTTTTTAGAGAGGATTGAAACGGTTGCGCTTAAGGCTCTAGGCGATGCATCTAACGTGGTGAGTGTAGTGCTAAACATGGTTGTAAAAGCTGCAATTGCAATTATTAGATACATCCAATCTCCAATTACACTTGTGTATAAACCTATAAGTTGTTGTGCAAAACCTCCTGCACTCGCACTAAAATTTTCTCCTGTATCATACATAATCAAAACGCCTAATGATAGAAAACAGAGTCCTAAAATAATGGTGAATATGTATCCTATATTAAAATCAGTGATACTTTTTTTTGTATTAAAATCAGGAGTTTCTTTTTTCTTTTCTAATGCCCAAAGAGAGTGAATTACAGAAAGGTCTAAAGGTGATGGCATCCAACCTAAAAAAGCAATTAAAAAACCAATCTCTAAACTTCCTTTTGGTAATATTTGGGTAAAACTATATGAAGTTTCATTTCCCAATGTGGCAGCCACAACCGAAGTTATTGTAGTAACTGTTAATACCACAATAATCACTTTCATCAAATTATCTAATAATTTATACCGCCCAATTAATAATAAAAGCACAATGATAATTGTGATAATAATACTCCAAGTTACAGGATTTTCTGTTAATCCAAAAAGATTTATTGCCAATCCTGCTGTAACAATTGTGACCGCTGCCTGAATTGTAAACATGGTGCAAAATGCCAAAATGAAATAAGTAATTAAAATACCTTTCCCTAGTTTTCTGTAGCCATCAACTAAACTTTCTCCAGTTGCCATGGCATATCGTGGCCCATATTGAAAAAACGGATATTTAAATAAATGCACTAATAATAAAGCCCAAATTAATCCAAAACCATATTCGGCACCAGCTTTTGTTGACATTACCAAATGCGAAACTCCGATGGATGCTCCTGCAAATAATAATCCTGGACCGAGAGATTTTAAAAATTGGGTGATAGTTTTTGGTTGACAGTTTTTGGACATTTTGTTTGTAGTTTAATTAATACAACTGATAACTGGATACTGCCAACTGAAAACTTTTTATTTTTTAGACTCAATTATTTCAGACAACAACTTTTTAGCACGCATCAAATTAACTTTAACCGAGCTCATCGATTCATTCATTTTAAGAGAAATTTCTTTATAACTCAATTCTTGAAAATAACGTAGGTGAATAATTTGTTGCTGCTTGTTGTTTAATTTTTTGATGTGCCCCAATAACTCTGCTAAATTCTGTTCTATGATAATTTTATCCTCAGGAGAAGGCGCGTTGTCAGAAATAGAATAAGCTTCAGAATTTTCTTTGTTGATGGACAATGTTTCGTTCTTTTTTCCACGAACGGAATCAATAAAAATATTTTTTGAAATGGTAATTAACCAAGATTTAAACGGATAATTGTCGCTATACAAATCAATTTTATCAAAGGCTTTTGAAAAAGTTTTGATGGTAATATCTTCTGCTTCATCTTCGTTATTGGTTTTTGCAAACTGAAATCGATACACATCACTCCAATACGTATTCAATAATTTTTTAAAAGCACTCTCTTTACCCAAGCGGGCATTCTCAACAATTTCTTGAATTTCGGGTAAGTTGGTCATAAAAAATTTACCAGTGTGTGGGTTTTGAAACTAGATTTTTGATAAAGATAAACAATTGTGTTAGAATTAAAAATATTTCTAAAAAGGGAGTCCAAAGTAGCAATCCTTTTTCGTTGAGTTTTTTTGAAGTCTTTGAAATTATGATGTATTGAACTGCAATTCTAATAAAAAATAATCCTAGAACAATTTTCCATTGGTAACCAAAAGCGAGTAGGAGTATGCCCAATCCCCAAAATAATAATTGCGAACTATAATACAATCCCAATAAAAATTGATGAAGWGGTTTGTAATAATTAGCGGTAGATATATGTCTTCTTTTTTGATTGATCCAATCGTTAAAAGTTGTTTTAGGTTCTGAAATTGTAAAACTATCAGGATGTAATGAAACCGAAACATTCTCTTTTGTAGCATGCTGATTTACAAACAAATCATCATCTCCAGATTTTAAATGTAGATGACTTGCAAAACCATTATTATCAAAAAACAATGATTTGGTATAGGCTAAATTCCTACCGACTCCCATATATGGAATCCCAATGTTAGCGTATGAAACATATTGCAATGCAGTCATCAAAGTTTCGAAACGAATCAATTTATTTAGCCATGAATTTTGGATAGTTCTATAAGCACCAACTCCCAAAACAATAGATTTATTAGGTGTAAAATGTTGACTCATTTCATGAATCCAATTATCAGAATTAGGTGTGCAATCAGCATCGGTAAATAATAAATGTTCGTGGTTTGCAGATTTAATTCCTAAGGAAAGTGCGTGTTTTTTTGAGCCTCCATTTTTAGTTTCGGCAACATTTACAATTTTAATTTTTGAAGGATATTTTTCTTTAAACGATTCCATCACTTCTAATGTGGCATCAAAAGAACGATCATTAATTAAAATCACTTCAAAATTCGGATAGTTTTGTTGTAGAATTTTAGGAAGAAATTGTTGTAAGTTTTTGGCTTCATTTCTGGCACAAATAAGCACAGAAATAGGAATGTCAATTGTCTCTTTCTTTGTAGGTTTTAAAGAAGAGAATCGAGAAAAAATAAAAAGATAATAGCAAAGCTGTATGGCTGTACATGCAATGAATATCGCAAAAACCAGCAGCATCAATTATTTGTTTTCGCAAAAATCAACTTCCTTACCGCAAAAGCCACAGGCTTCACCTTCTTTGTTTAAGTGCGGGTTTTGGCTAGCGCAAGTACCTGCAAATTTTCCGTCCTTTTTAGCCCATAATTTAATGGCTAATCCTGCAACTCCTAAGAGTAATAATCCGATAGTGATAAATACTAATTTCATACTAAAATATTAAAGTGCAAAGATACGGATTTATGAATAAAGTAGCTTTTAAAATATCTAAAAAAGATAAAAACTGGAAAAAAAAGAAATTGAGTGCAAGATTTATATGTGTGCTTACTATCTTTTGGCC
>NVSL01000025.1 GCA_002401215.1 Flavobacteriaceae bacterium
ATAGAAAAGGAGGAAGAAGGAGTTGTTGTTTACTTGAGACAAGAAGGTAGAGGTATTGGTCTTATAAATAAATTAAAGGCTTATAGTTTACAGGATGGTGGATTAGACACTGTAGAAGCTAATGAAAAATTAGGTTTTCCAGCTGACCTAAGAAATTATGGAGTTGGAGCACAGATATTAACCGATCTAGGGATAAAAAAACTAAAATTACTTACAAACAATCCTAGAAAGATTGCTGGATTAGGTGGTTATGGAATAGAGGTTATTGAAAGAGTTCCATTAGTAATTTGTCCAAACGATAATAATGCAGAATACTTGAGTGTAAAAAAAACGAAGTTAGGACACATGATTGATGATAAAATGCATGCGCGTTCTATCGGTCCTTATTCATTAATTACGCAACAACCATTAGGTGGTAAAGCACAATTTGGTGGTCAGCGTTTTGGAGAGATGGAAGTTTGGGCATTAGAAGCATACGGTGCATCTAGTACACTTAGAGAAATCTTAACTGTAAAATCTGATGATGTTCAGGGTAGAGCTAAAACTTACGAGGCAATCGTAAAAGGAGAGCAAATGCCAGAACCAGGTTTACCAGAGTCATTTAACGTATTAATGCATGAGCTGAAAGGTTTAGGATTAGACGTTAGATTAGAGGAGTAATATTTAAATTAAGTTATCAGTTTACAGTATTCAGTCGCAAGAAGATGTTGATGAGATTGAATACTGAGTACTGTGAAAAACTGAATACTGAATACTAAAGAATTTATCATGGCAAAAAGAAACGATAAGTACACTGTAAAAAAATTTAATAAAATAACCATTGGTTTAGCATCACCAGAGAAAATCTTAGGAGACTCTCGTGGCGAAGTTTTAAAACCAGAAACCATTAATTACCGTACACACAAACCAGAAAGAGATGGTTTGTTTTGCGAGCGAATTTTTGGCCCAATAAAAGATTTCGAATGTGCTTGTGGTAAGTACAAGAGAATTCGTTACCGCGGTATCGTATGTGATAGATGTGGTGTTGAAGTTACTGAGAAAAAAGTACGTAGAGATAGAGTAGGACACATCAACTTGGTGGTTCCCGTTGCTCATATCTGGTACTTTAAATCATTGCCTAACAAAATGGGATACCTTTTAGGCTTGCCATCAAAAAAGTTAGACATGATTATTTACTACGAACGTTATGTAGTAATTCAACCAGCCAACGCAAAAAATGCTGAAGGAGAACCATTGCAAAAAATGGATTTCTTAACAGAGGAAGAGTATTTAGATATCCAAGAATCATTCCCTATTGAAAATCAATATTTAGAAGATTCTGATCCAGACAAGTTTATCGCTAAAATGGGTGCAGAGTGTTTAATTGATTTATTATCAAGAATTGATTTAGACGAATTATCTTACCAATTAAGACACAAAGCAAATACTGAAACTTCGAAGCAACGTAAAACGGAAGCGTTAAAACGTTTGAATGTTGTGGAGGCATTTCGTGATGCAAATAAGAACAGAGAAAACAGACCAGAGTGGATGATTATGAAGGCGGTTCCGGTAATTCCACCAGAATTAAGACCTTTAGTTCCTTTAGATGGTGGTCGTTTTGCGACTTCAGATTTAAATGATTTATACCGTAGAGTAATTATCCGTAACAATCGTTTAAAACGATTGGTAGAGATTAAAGCCCCTGAGGTAATTCTTAGAAATGAGAAACGTATGTTGCAAGAATCAGTAGATTCATTGTTCGACAACACACGTAAATCATCCGCAGTAAAAACAGAATCTAACAGACCTTTAAAATCTTTATCAGATTCATTAAAAGGTAAACAAGGACGTTTCCGTCAAAACTTGTTAGGAAAACGTGTTGATTATTCTGCGCGTTCTGTAATTGTTGTTGGACCAACATTAAAATTATCAGAATGTGGATTGCCAAANGATATGGCAGCAGAATTATACAAACCTTTTATCATCCGTAAATTGATTGAGAGAGGAATTGTAAAAACTGTAAAATCTGCAAAGAAAATTATAGATAAAAAAGAGCCAGTAGTATGGGATATTTTAGAGAATGTTTWAAAAGGACATCCTGTATTATTAAACCGTGCTCCTACGCTTCACCGTTTAGGTATTCAAGCTTTTCAACCAAAATTAATTGAAGGAAAAGCAATTCAGTTACACCCTTTAGCGTGTACTGCATTTAATGCCGATTTTGATGGAGATCAAATGGCGGTKCAYTTACCAYTAGGWMMMGMWGCWATWTTRGAAKSTCAATTRTTAATGTTGGCWTCTCATAAYATTTTRAATCCWGCAAAYGGWRCTCCARTTACMSTRCCWTCWCARGATATGGTANTTGGKYYTTTATTATATGACCAAAGAGAGATTGAACACACCAACTTATACTGTAAAAGGTGAAGGTCTTACATTTTATTCTCCAGAAGAAGTGATTATTGCTTTTAATGAAAAAGTAGTTGAGCTGAATGCTGGTATCAGAGTAAGAACGCAAGATATTGATGAGAATGGTGAACAAGTTACTAGATTGATTAAAACAACTGTTGGTAGAGTTCTATTTAACGAAGTTGTTCCTGCTGAGGCTGGATACATTAATGAGGTATTGACTAAGAAATCTTTGAGAGATATTATTGGTAGCATTTTAAAAGCTACAGATATTCCTACCATTGGTAAATTCTTGGATGATATTAAAAACATGGGATACAAATTTGCATTCCAAGGTGGATTATCATTTAGTTTAGGAGATATTATTATCCCTAAAGAAAAAACAGCAATGATTGCTGAAGCTAAGGGACAAGTTGATAATATCCGTAATAATTATAACATGGGTATGTTAACAAACAAAGAGCGTTACAACCAAGTTATTGATATTTGGGGATCTACAAATAACCGTTTGACAGAATTRTCTATGAAACGTTTGCGTGAAGATCAACAAGGGTTTAACTCAGTATTTATGATGCTAGATTCTGGTGCAAGGGGTTCTAAAGAACAAATTCGTCAGTTAACTGGTATGCGTGGATYGATGGCGAAACCGAAAAAATCATCAGCAAGTGGAGGAGAGATTATTGAGAATCCAATTCTTTCTAACTTTAAGGAAGGKTTATCAATTYTWGARTACTTTATTTCTACKCACGGTGCGCGTAAAGGWYTWGCMGATACKGCAYTKAAAACTGCMGATGCKGGWTAYYTAACAMGKMGWTTRGTWGATGTRTCWCAAGATGTWATTGTAAATGATGTTGATTGTGGTACGTTAAGAGGATTGGATGTTAAGCCATTGAAGAAGAATGATGAGATTGTAGAGAGTTTAGCAGAAAGAATTATGGGTCGTGTTTCTTTACACGATGTTATTGACCCTGTTTCTGGCGAAGTATATGTTGCTATGAATGAAGCTATTTCTGACGAGATGGCAGATAAAATTCAAGCATCACCAATTGATTCTGTTGAAGTGCGTTCAGCATTAACATGTGAGTCTAAAAGAGGTATCTGTGCAAAATGTTACGGATATAGTTTATCAACAAGAAAAATGGTTCAAAAAGGTGAGGCTGTTGGTGTAATTGCTGCACAGTCAATTGGAGAACCTGGTACACAGTTAACATTGCGTACTTTCCACGTTGGTGGGGTTGCAGGTAATATTGGTGAGGATAATAAATTGATTACCAAATTTGCTGGAGTTGCTACAATCGAAGACTTAAGAACTGTAAAAGGTGATGATGGTCAAGGCAACGAAGTAGATATTGTAATTTCTAGAACATCAGAAATTAAAATTACGGATAAGAAAACAGGAGTTGTTTTGAGTAATTCTAATATTGCTTATGGTTCACACATCTTTATTAAAGATGGTGCAACAGTTAAGAAAGGTGATGTAGTTTCGCAATGGGATCCATTTAATGGKGTRATTATTTCTGAATTTKSAGGAAAARTTRWWTACGAAAAYSTWGAWMAAGRKSTMAMSTWTMARGTWGAGATWGATGARCAAACMGGWTTCCARGAAAAAGTWRTTWCWGAATCTARAAAYAARAAAMTCATYCCWACYYTAYWSATWRWRRGWANNNAAGATGRKRWWRTTYKWWSRTMWWACWKWYYWNNNGTAGGTGCWCACTTAATGGTWRRTGATGGWGATAARATWAAKRYAGGTMAGRTWTTRGTTAAGATTCCTCGTAAGKCTGSWAAAGCWGGKGATATTACAGGAGGTTTACCACGTGTWACYGAATTGTTYGAAGCACGTAAYCCWTCWAATCCAGCRRTWGTTTCKGCAATTGACGGAGTTGTATCTTTCGGTAAAATTAAGAGAGGTAATAGAGAGATTATTATCGAATCAAAATATGGTGATATTAAGAAATACCTAGTAAAATTATCAAGTCAAATTCTTGTTCAAGAAAATGATTTCGTAAAAGCAGGTATGCCACTTTCTGACGGAGCAACTACTCCAGCAGATATCTTAAATATCTTAGGTCCAACAGCAGTACAAGAATTCTTAGTAAACGAAGTACAAGAAGTATATCGATTGCAAGGTGTAAAAATTAATGACAAACACTTTGAAGTTGTAGTACGTCAAATGATGCGTAAAGTAAGAATTATTGATTCTGGAGATAGTTTATTCCTTGAAAACGACTTGGTTCACAAGAATGATTTCATCGAGCAAAATGATAAAATCTACGGAATGAAAGTTGTTGAAGAAGTAGGAGGATCTGAAGAAATTAAAGCTGGACAAATGATTAGTCCAAGAGATTTAAGAGACGAAAATTCTAAATTACGTAGAGAAGATAAAGAATTGGTTGTAGCTCGTGATGCGCATCCTGCAACTGCTGAGCAAATTTTGCAAGGTATTACAAGAGCGTCATTACAGACTAAATCATTTATTTCTGCAGCATCTTTCCAAGAGACTACAAAAGTATTAAACGAAGCTGCTGTAAGTGGTAAGATTGATACCTTACAAGGATTGAAAGAAAATGTAATTGTTGGAAAACGTATCCCTGCTGGTACAGGTTTACGTGAGTATGACAATATGATTGTAGGTTCTAAAGAGGAAATGGAAAGTTCAAATCTATAATTGATGGCTGAGCAACAAAAACCGAATGACGGTAAATTAAATATTGAGTTGGATGAAAAAATAGCTGAAGGAACCTATTCCAATTTAGCGATTATCAATCACTCTGTATCAGAATTTATTGTTGATTTTATCAGCGTTATGCCTGGGATACCGAAAGCAAAAGTGAAGTCTAGAATTATCTTGACACCACAACATGCTAAAAGGTTGGCCAAAGCATTGGCAGATAATGTTAAGAAGTTTGAGCAAGTTCATGGCGAAATTAAAGATTATGACCAACCCCAAATCCCAATTAACTTTGGACCGACCGGAGAAGCATAATACCGTTTGAGAATAAATAAGTGAGAAACACCGATTAGAAATAGTCGGTGTTTTTTTTTGCCTTTGTTAAATTTTATTTTTAATGGATAATCTTTTTTAACTTTACGCAATAACCTATACCTATGAAATACTTTTCTTCGGATTACCTTCAGTTTTTTAAAGACCTCGCTCCAAACAATAATAAAGAGTGGTTTGATATAAACCGAAAACGGTATGAAGAAGTTGTTCGCGAGCCCTTTAAAGTTTTTATTACTGATTTAATTGACGAACTTTCTAAAGACGATTCCGAAATACAAATCACACAAAAAGAAGCGATTTTTAGAATCAATCGCGATGTAAGATTTGCAAAAGATAAGACGCCGTATAAAATGAGCAACTCTGCAATAATCTCTAAAGGAGGTAGAAAAGACAAATCGTATCCGGGAGTTTATATCGAGCTCGGTCCAGAAAAATTAGGAGTGTATGGAGGCGTTTTCGGTCCCGATACACAACRGGTAGAGAAAATCAGAAATTACATTTTTAAGAACCTGAAAGAGTTTGATTCCTTAGTTTCTGATAAGAAATTCGTTGCATCCTTTGTAGAAATCCAAGGAAAAAAAGCAAAAAGGGTTCCGAAAGAATATAAAGAAATAGGAGCGGAGCAGCCACTTATTTATAACAAGC
The DNA here is from genome assembly GCA_002401215.1 of Flavobacteriaceae bacterium. Taxonomy (GTDB): domain Bacteria; phylum Bacteroidota; class Bacteroidia; order Flavobacteriales; family Flavobacteriaceae; genus Urechidicola. The sequence continues at coordinate 6,032 of NVSL01000025.1, forward strand.
AATGGTATTATTTTGCACATTTAGATCCTAAAATAATAGAAGGAGATGATTTAATGAAAACAATTATTTCACTTTCAAAAACAGCAAACCCTTTACGAGAATTTTTAAAAAAAGCCATCAACTAATGAGCGAAGAACGCATACAAACCTATCCAGAATTTTACAAATATTATTTATCCGAACATAGCAATAAAACCTGTAGGATGTTACATGTTATTGGCACAACCATCGTTTTTGCTTTAACATTGACTGCTATTTATCATCTGCAGCCCATCTTGTTTTTATATGTTCCGTTGGCGGGATATGGATTTGCTTGGGTAGGACATTTCTTTTTCGAAAAGAACAAACCAGCCACTTTTAAATATCCATGGTGGAGTTTGAAATCTGATTTTAAAATGTATTTCGATATCCTTTCTGGTAAGATTGGTTTGGATACTTCTAAGGATCATCTTGTATAAATTTCAAATGACAAGCACCAAACACCAAATGACAAGCACCAAATAATAAATTCCAAATTCCNAAAACCTAACATAAACTAATAATATGAATAACTTTAAAAACAGCCTAATTGCCGGAGTCTCAATTTTGCTAATTGCATGTAGCCCGAATGAGAAAAAAGAAATATCTGTGGATGCAATTGCGATTGAATCCAAAAAAGCAAATGANTTTTTTTGAGAAGCAATACCAAGAAGATTTAAATAGCAAGCCAGAAGATCAAACCTATTTAGGAATCAAAAAAGATGCTGACAAATGGAATGACTATTCTGATGTGTTTGCAGCGAAAGAATTAGAAAATCAAACAAAAGCCTTACAATGGTTAAAAGACTCTTTAAATATTGATGCTTTAGACAATGCGACCAAATTGAGTTACGATTTGTATAAATCTAAATTAGAAAATAAAATAAGTGATTATAAATACAGATTGTACAATTATCCTGTAAATCAAATGCACGGGATGCAATCAGGAGTGCCAGCATTTTTAATCAACATGCATCAAATTACCAATGTAAAAGATGCCGAAAATTATATTGTGCGTTTAAACGGAATGAAACCATTGTTTGATCAATTGGTACTCAATTTAAAAAGTAGGCAAGAGGTAGGAATCATGATTCCAAAGTTTGTATTTGCTATGGTTCTCGAAGATTCTCGGAATGTAATTACAGGAGCTCCTTTTGATAAGTCAAATAGAAATAGCACTTTGTTAGAAGATTTCACATCAAAAGTTATCGCCTTAGATATTCCTGATTCTGAAAAGAAAACCTTGATAGATAAAGCGATTGATGGATTGTTAAACAGCGTATTGCCTGCCTACACGCATTTAATTGAAATGCTGGAAGAACAAGAAAAAGTAGCAACTAATGAAGATGGCGCATGGAAATTTCYTGATGGTGAAGCGTTTTTTAACCGCGCTTTAAAAAGAACAACGACCACAAACTTAACTGCAGATGAAATTCACCAATTAGGATTGAGTGAGGTTTCGAGGATTCACGATGAGATGCGAGCAATCAAAAATTCAGTTGGATATGAAGGCGATTTACAGTCCTTTTTTAAATTTATGAAAGTTGATTCTCAATTTTATTTTGAAGATTCTGATGAAGGTCGCGCAGCATATATGCAAGAAGCAACGGTAATAATTGATAGCATGCAAACACGATTGGATGAGTTGTTTATCACCAAACCAAAAGCTGCTTTAAAGGTAAAAGCGGTAGAACCGTTTAGAGAAAAGTCCGCAGGAAAAGCATTTYATCAAGATGCTGCACCTGATGGTTCTCGCCCAGGAACTTACTATGCAAATATGTATGATATGGCGAGTATGCCAAGTTATCAAATGGCGGCGTTGGCATATCACGAAGGGATTCCGGGGCATCACATGCAATTATCGATAGCACAAGAATTGACTGATATCCCAAAGTTTAGAAAATTTGGAAGCTATACGGCGTATATCGAAGGTTGGGGATTATACTCAGAATTTATCCCAAAAGAAATGGGTTTTTATGCTGACCCTTATGCTGATTTTGGACGTTTGGCAATGGAATTATGGCGTGCTTGTAGATTGGTGGTTGATACAGGAATCCACACTAAAAAGTGGACTCGCGAAGAGGGAATTAAGTATTATACTGACAATACACCAAATGCAGAATTGGATGCAGTTAAAATGGTAGAGCGTCATATTGTGATGCCGAGTCAAGCAACAGCCTATAAAATAGGAATGTTGAAAATTTTAGAATTACGAGAAGGAGCAAAAGAAAAACTAGGAGATAAATTTGATATTAGGAAATTCCATGAAGTGATTTTGTCTAACGGAGCATTGCCTTTAGATGTTTTAGAAATTTTGGTTAATGAGTGGGTTGAATCTGAAATGAGTGAATAATGAATAATTTCATGAAACATTTAAAATACATTTTACTAACCTGTATGATTGCTTTGATTTCTTGTAAGACAGATTTCAAGTCATTATCCGAAGATACAAATACGTATAATCTTACAATGATTTCTCAATTGGAGGATAAATTATATAGCGGAAAAATAGAAGATTTTTATGATGCTGGAGTAGAAGGGACGTTTGTAGGAAAAGATAGTGTTTCGATTTATTATAAAATATTTGCACGAGAAGATTCAGAAAAAGTGATTCTAATTTCATCAGGAAGAACCGAAGCCGCCATCAAATATAAAGAGTTGATTTTTGATTTATACAACAACGGATACTCAGTTTATATTCACGATCATCGTGGGCAAGGGCAATCTGGTAGGATGACCGAAGATCATGATATGGGGTATGTTTCAGATTTTCAATTTTATATTGATGACATGAAATTGTTTTATGATACCTATATATCACCCAAAAAATATCAAAAAAAATATTTGTTGACACACTCAATGGGAGGTGCGATTGGAATGACATATTTAGAACAGTTTCCAAATGATTTTGATGCTGCTGCATTTTCATCACCCATGTTAGGGTTGCCATTTGGGATTTGTTCCGCAGTAAATTTATTGAAAGGAGATGAACCAGAATATGTTATGGGAGCGTCAAAATACGATGATAGTAAAGATGATTTTGAAGGAAATACCTTAACAGGTTCTAAAGTTAGATTTGACAGAATGATTGATGCTTTTGCAAAAGTATCTGAGGCAAGATTGGGAGGGGCGACCTATCAATGGGTACATGAATCGTGCAATCAGTTTGATGTATTATTTGAGAATATCGATAAAATAGAAACTCCGTTTATACTTTTTTCTGCCGAAAACGAACAGATTGTTGCGACATCTGCACATCAAAATTTTATTGATGAAGCAGAAAAATTAAAGAAAGTGTATCAAGCCTATGTTGTAAAAAATGCACAACATGAATTGTATATCGAAAAAGACAAACAACGCTTTGAGGCTATCAACGAGACTTTTAAATTTTTTGAAAAGTATTGATGAACCCTAAAATTAAAAAATTCAAACGATGAGATTTATAGTGTTTTTCACAATGTTATTTTCATTGACAACCATCTCGCAAAAAATTGAAGGGACTGTTTTTGATAAAGAAACAAATATTCCGTTGCATGGTGTGAGTGTCCATTTAGTTAAGAATAATGCTGGAGTTGCAACAGATAATGAGGGTAGATTTATTTTAAGAGTTCATAAAAATGATGTATTGGTTTTTACGCATATTGGCTATAAATCGCAAGAAATTTCTGTGTCAGAATTTAAAAAGAATGGACTTGTAGTTTACCTCAATATAAAAGTAGAAAGCCTGAATCCTGTAAACATTTCTTCTAAAAGTAATTTGCGATATAGCTTGAGATATACGAAACTCGCGCCCTTAGAAAATGGAATTTACGCCTTTGGATCTTTGTTAGATAATGATAATATTTATGTTGTTGGGGGCAATCAATCTTATGAATCTGATGAAGCATTGAGAGCTTTGGCAACTGATAAATATGTAAACTCAAATGCTACTTTGGTTGATATTCTTTATGAATCACGGTATAATTTTAACTATCAGCATTATGAAGATAATTTATTAATTTATAATGTAGGAGCCGATACTTGGGAAGAATCAGACATAAAATTTAGGAAAAGAGCTAACAATAATTTACTTAAATATGATGATAAGTTGATTGTTTTAGGAGGCAAAAGATTGTCGATGAATCAGGAGTTTGAATATTTAGATGATAAAATTGAAGTGTTCGATTTAAGTGATAATGAAATTATTATTGACAATGTCAATCCACATCAAGCGGTAGATTTTGCATCGGTAATAGAAAATGATAATTTAATTGTGATCGGTGGATCTATTAAAATAAAGTCAAACGATACAAAAGTATTTTCAGATAAAGTCCATATGTTAGACTTAAAAACTGGCTTGTGGTTTGAATTAGCAAACATGCCTAAACCCAAAGAAACCAAAGGGATTTTAGTAAAGGATAAAATATTTTTGATTGGAGGATATAATAATAAAGTATTAAAAGGAATAGAATCTTTAGATTTAAAAACAGGGAAATGGAAAGAAGAAGGGGAGTTGTTTGATGCGATTAGACGACCTGCTCTGACCTATTTTAATGATGTGATTTATATTTTTGATGAAGGAAAAATGATGACGCTAAATGTAAAAACAAATCAATTGGATTCGTATTCAGTCGATTTATATTTAAAATCAGCGGAGTTATTTTATTCAAACGGAACCCTATATTTATTAGGCGGATATAAATACGATGATTTTTCTATTACACCATCGCCAAATTTATACAGAATAAATTTAGATGATTTTGAAAAGACGAGGATTAAGGATTCTAAAAAAATCTAGACTCTTTAAATTGATAAAATTAGAATTGAAATTAACTATAATTTTTTCAATTCTTTTAAGGCTTTCTTTTCATCAACCAAATTAAATTTAGGTCTTGCTGCTACAACTCCCATTTTTGTGGTTCCTTTTATATAGTAGGTTTTTCCTTCTTCAACTTCAATCGTAATGGAGTCGCTAGAAATTACTTGCGACCAAAAAGTGTTAGAACCAGGTTCAACAGTCACAGAAATAATACTTCCGTTTGTGAGTTGCCCATAATCTCCGCGATTATCTTTTACGGTAAATTTTATAGCACCTCCACTAAACTTTTTAGATCTGTAAAAAACAATCAATCCTTTTCCTTCTTCAACCTTCGGAATTTTTTGAGCAAAAACATCAAAATTAGTTGATATTAAAAAAGTAAAAAGTAGTAAAATAATTGTTTTTGTTGATTTGTTAGCTTTCATAATATTTAAATTTTAGTTGTCTTATTCATTAAATAAAAATCTGCCAACACCATAGCAGTCATGGCTTCAACAATTGGTACAGCTCTCGGTACAACACAAGGATCATGTCTTCCTCTACCTTGCATTTCAACAATATTACCATCGCTATCAATCGTTTTTTGTTTCTGAATTAACGTTGCAACAGGTTTAAAAGCGACTCTAAAATAGATATCCATTCCGTTACTCACACCACCTTGAATTCCGCCAGAAAGATTTGTTTTGGTAGTTCCATCTTGATTAAAAGCATCGTTATGATCGCTACCTTTCATTTTTGTACCACAAAATCCACTGCCATATTCAAACCCTTTTACAGCATTTATAGACAACATTGCTTTTCCTAATTGCGCATGAAGCTTGTCAAAAATAGGTTCGCCCAAACCAATAGGAATATTTTTAGCAACACAGGTAATTGTACCTCCAATCGTGTCTCCTTGCTTTTTAATTTCTTTGATATGCTGAATCATTTTTTTAGCAACCGCTACTTGCGGGCAACGAATATCGTTTGATTCAATCAAATTAAAATCCAATTCTTGATACGGTTTGTCAATTGATATTTCTCCTACGGATGATGTAAATGCATTTATTTTTATAGATGATATCAATTGTTTTGCCACCGCACCTGCAACCACCCAATTGGCAGTTTCGCGTGCAGAAGTTCGACCACCACCACGATGATCACGATGGCCATATTTTTTATCATAGGTGAAATCGGCATGTGACGGACGAAACACATTTACATTGTGATTGTAGTCTTTACTCTTCTGATTTGTGTTATGAATGATAAACCCAATAGAGGTTCCGGTCGTTTTTCCTTCAAAAATTCCTGATAAAAATTGAACTTCATCGGGTTCTTTTCTTGCAGTAACAATATCAGACTGCCCAGGTTTTCTGCGATTCAAATCTTGCTGAATCGCCTCTAAATCAATATTTAAACCAGCAGGACATCCATCTATAATTCCGCCAATTGCAGCACCATGAGATTCGCCAAAAGTAGTAAGAGTAAATAGGTTTCCGAAAGAGTTACTTGCCATGTTAAAGAATTTTAAACAAAAGTAATAAACGCTTATTAATTGCTTAACTTAATGGAGAAATTAATTCTTGAAAAATAACACCATTTTTTTTAAAATAATTTAATAAAAAGTTTGAGTAATTGAAAAAGGAGCTTATATTTGCACCCGCCTACGGGAAATTATATTTCCTTTCGGCGGGCAAGCCCGCTAAATGGCAACGGCAAAAGACACTTGGAGAAATGGCAGAGTGGTCGAATGCACTAGTCTTGAAAACTAGCGAGGGTCACACCTCCGGGGGTTCGAATCCCTCTTTCTCCGCTGAGATTTATTCAAAATCTACTAAAATCCTGTAAATTAAATGTTTACGGGATTTTTTTTGTTCCAAATATATCAAAATACACATTTAAACTCATATTGTAGGTGACCTATTCGGTGACCTTTTCATTCCTAAATTTAGGTCACCTAAAATCTTGTAATTGTTTATAAGTAAGCGAGTTACAATTTTTTATTAACCTCGAAAAATCGTATATTTAGTTAATTTAAAGGTCAAAAAAATGAACAAAACATTCAGTTTATTATTCTACTTGAAAAAAAGTAAAGTAGATGCACAGGGTAAAATAGCAATTTATTTAAGGATTACCGTTGATGGGCAACGAAAAGAAATCAGTGTTAAGCGTAAAATAGAAAAAGAAAAATGGTGTTCAATATCAAATAAGGCTATTGGAAGAACTCCCGATATAAGAGAGTTGAATGCATATATAGATACCTTAACTTCTAAGGTCTATCAATGTCATAGAGCAATGATTCAAGATGATAAAACGGTTACAGCTGAAACACTAAAAAATAAAGTCCTTGGAATAGAAGAAAAGCAAAGAACACTTATTGCAATTTTTAAAAATCATAATAACCAAGTTGAAAAATTAGTAGGGAAGGAGTTTGCAGCTGGTACTTTAGAACGTTATAAAACAGTTAAAAAGCATCTTGAAAATTTTATGCAAGTACAATATAAAATTAGCGATGTCAATATTAAAAAAGTAAACCACCAATTTATTACAGATTTTGAGTTTTATTTAAAAACGGTTCGGAGCTGTGGGCATAATAGCAMWMWMRWAWATRWTWAGMMCTTCAAAAAAATTGTAAGAATAGCACTTGCCAATAATTGGATTAATTCAGATCCCTTTCTAAATTACAAAGTACGCTTAAAGGAAGTAGAACGTCAATTCTTGACCGAATTAGAAATTCAAGAAATGTTATCAAAGGAATTACATATACCACGTTTAGAGCAAGTACGAGATATTTTTGTATTCTGTTGTTTTACAGGATTAGCATATTCAGATGTTAAAAAACTAACAAATGATAATATAGTGTTTGGTATTGATGGAGATAAATGGATAAACATCAATAGAACAAAAACTGATACACGTAGTAATATTCCTTTGTTGCCTACAGCGTTAGAAATCATAAAGAAATATGAGAACCATCCAGAGGCAGTGACTAAAGGAGTGTTATTACCTGTTTTGAGTAATCAAAAATCTAATGCTTATTTAAAAGAAATTGCAGACTTGTGTGGTATTACAAAGAATCTAACAACACATTTAGCGCGTCATACTTTTGCAACAACAGTTACGCTATCTAATGGAGTTCCAATGGAATCTGTAAGTAAAATGTTAGGACATAAATCGCTAAAAACAACGCAACATTATGCAAAAATTTTAGATAGAAAGGTAAGTGATGATATGCAACTATTAAAGCAAAAATTTCAAGATAAAATTGATATGGAAAAACTTCAAAAAAACGCTTAATTACCATTCATTAATCAATTTATGTGATTTATTGTAAAACGCTGTTTTTCAACTTGTTTATTGTTTAGAAGTAGTGTGAATTGTGAATAACTATCTAATTAATTTCGAGTTGTTTTGCGTATCTTAGCTACTGTATATTAGGTGTTTAATACCTAATGGTAAAAATTAATTGCAAATGACATTAGAAATTATTACAAAGGATGATTTAAAGACCTTAAAACAAGAAATCATAGAGGAGCTTAAAACAATAGTAGGCGGAAAAACAGCACAGAAAAGATGGATGAAATCAGCAGACGTAAAAGAACTGTTAGATATTTCATCAGGGACACTCCAAAATTTAAGAATAAACGGAACTTTGCCTTTTACAAGTATGGGTAAAACCATTTACTATGAATATAGTGATGTAGAAAGAATTTTAACCCAAAACAAAAGTGCTTAATGAAGATATTTATTCCTGAAAATTTGGATATAGATATTCTTATTCACAACAATCCACCAGAATTTAAAAAACGCAAATTCAAACGAGATGAATTACTTTATATAATTCACTTAGTCAGCGCAATTTCTCAAACTAATAAAGATTTACTCTTTGAAGATTTTGTGCCTATAAATGCGCAAATGCTTCAAAATTTATTTAAAAATTACAAGGAGTATTTAGGCTATTTAATTATCGATCTAAAAATAGTTGAATCTGACAATCAATATATAGTTGGAGTAAGATCAAAAGGATACCGGTTCACAAAAAAATATAGAACTACTGTAAATCCTATTGCAATTATCGATAAACGGTTTAAGAAAAAATTGCAACGTCACAAACTTAAAAAAGAACAATCGGTAAAACATCTCGATCATCTAACCAAATGGTTCAACCCGAAATTAAAAATTGACAAGGAGGCTGTCCATGACTTTTTGAAGGAAGAGTATGAGACAAAGCAAGGGGACTACGATTTGTGGGATTATGATAGAATTAAAAAAATGCACAAAAAACCGTTGCATCAATACAATCACGCAAAAATGAGCGTTGACAAATTGAGTTGGCAAGATTTTAATTTAATGCTTGATAATAATGTGTACAGGTTTCATTCTAATTTAACCAATATGCGCAGTGTCGTGCGTAATGCGATCACTTATGATGGCGAAAAATTGATTTCAATTGACATAAAAAACAGTCAACCCTATTTAAGCACCGTACTGTTGAGTAGAGCCTTCTGGATTGAAGAGAACAAGCACGCATCTTCATTATCTTTAACTTTTTTCGACCCTAAAAAAAGGCCAATTAAAGGTTTTAATCATATAATCAATGATTTATCAAGTAACGTATCAAATACAAATACAACAGTCACTTACATTATGTTAGGAGATTGCCCCCAACCCATTACAAGCAAAGGGCTACAGCATTATATAGATTTAGTTGTAAATGGTGGGTTTTACGAGTACTTAGGGAAGCAGTTTACAAAAGAATTAGGAATTGGATTTAGAGACCGCAAAGAAGTAAAGGCCGCAGTATTTCAGGTGCTTTTCACATCTAACCAATTTATTGGGCAAGAGGCAGCTAAGCCAAAAAAGATATTTAAGAAACTCTTTAAACAGGTCTATGATGTTTTTGCTCAAATAAAGAAAAGAGATAAAAGTATATTACCTCGTTTATTACAGAGTATTGAGAGTTACTTGATGATCGATGTAATTGCCAAGCGTATTTCGATAGAGTATCCAGAGGCTCCTATTTTTACAATTCATGACAGCATTACAACAACCGAAGAGTATGTTGATGTTGTTGAGCAGATTATGCTCGAAGAATTAGCAAAGGCCATTGGTCACTCTCCAGAACTAAAAAGAGAAGATTGGGATATAAAAAATCTAACTAAGCATTTAGATACTTTAAAACAAAAATCTAAAAAAGTCGCTTAAAAGATTTAGTTTTATAAAAAAAAGGTCAAATGAAAAAGTTTAAAAAAGAGGATGTTCATCCTTTGGCGATTAACGTCCTAAAGTTAAAGCGGTATAATTACAATTTCTTTAACTGTGAGGAGGTCGTATTCTTTGAATATATCGTAGTTAAGGGAATGGCATTTAAAAATAGAAATGAGTTCTATCACAGTTCGGAAACTATTAGAAAGGAAACAGGTATTAAAAAACATTCTCTAWAATCAATAATTAGTAGATTTGAAGACCTTGGTATAATATCAACCGTTATAAAAGGTATGCCAAGAGTAAAACATTTTATAGTTCATTTCCCTATAATAGTAAATTTACTGCCTCAAATTTACCAGTCTTCTGAAAACGGTAAACTATCATCTAAATTCAGCAAGCATTTATCTGATTTCTTCCTTCCATTAGTTGAGAACTATCTACAAAAGAATAATATAAAGAATAGGAATAAAGAATTATTAAATGAAAAAGAAGAATATGATTCTGAAGGGGATAGCATCCTTTCTTTTTTTAATGACTTTTTATCAGACTTAAAGTACAAAAGAAAATGTACGCCTAAACAAATTAAGTTTAAAGATATTGATTTGTTCAGATGCTTAAAAGAGTATGAAATGGAAACAGTATGCGATTATATAGAAAAATATTTTTCGGAGGGATTTTCTCCAATGCTGTCTAAATTTTTTGTTTTTGACAAAAACAGTTTTAACAAATTAGTTTACATAGAGCAAAAAACAGTTGAGGAAATTGAATACGTCGATAATTTTGTGAATGAACTACAACGGATATATAACAGTAGAATTTCAATGCATAATGATAGCAAGTCAGAAGAAAGAGGTAAAAGCGAAAGTAAATTGGTTGTAACAAAAAGAATTAAAGAACTTATAAAAGTTGCCTTAGAAACAAGGTCAGAGATTGAAATAACAAATGCTTTTAAACCATATATCGACGAGATTTTAAAAGATGAATCACCTGCAAATAAAATCCTTCCTTATTTTTTCTCTAATAACGAGGGTGAGTATGAAATTATAGATAATTATTTGGAACACTATAATCTAAACTATGGTTATAGTAAGAATTAACCCAAATAACCCAGTGAGTTTATTATTTATTAAATAATAGTGCAATAATTTACTTGAATAATGTTATTTTTAATGTTCTTAATAAATCAATGTAGATTAACCAATATTAATGGCATTATTTCAAAATTCGCTGCTTAGTAACTACCTGAAATTGCAAGAAAAAGAAACACTTCAAAGGTCATCATTACAATGAATAAAATCAACACAAGAAAAGCACTTAACCCTGCGTACAGAAAACACAAGCCATTAAGAAAAGACGTTACCAATTTTATAACTCAATTAAAAGGTTGTATAAATGCAGTAAAGTTAAGTGATGATAATGGAGAAAGTGAAGAGCATATTAAGTCTCATTTCACTACTTTTTTTAGCACTACTTTTTACGCTAATAATTATGTAAATACAAAAGACAGAATAGACCTTGCAATCKAKTTAGRGNNNGAYACNTNSCAANNAGYMRGAYGNNYRRRTGNYAATTATTGAAGCAAAAAANCCAAGTAATAAAGCGGAATTTTTAAGACCGGATAATCTTAACAGAAAAGCATTACAAGAATTGTTATTATATTATTTAAGAGAAAGATTAGATAATAACAATAACAATATAAAACACTTAATTGCTACAAATGGCTATGAATGGTATCTATTTAAAAGTGAAGACTTTTACAACTACTTCTTTAAAAATAAAGCATTAATAAAAGAGTACGAAAGTTTTAGAGATGGTTTAAAAGACACTACAAAAAACGAACTATTCTATAATGAAATTGCAAAAAAATATATTGCTGATGTAGAAGATGAATTGCCTTTTGTTCATTTAGATTTTTACAAAACCAACTTCGATAAGTTAAAAGACAGCCACCTAAACACGCTGTACAAAATATTYTCTGATGTACATATTTTAGGACATAATTTTGGTAATGACAACAACCAATTAAATAAAACCTTTTACAATGAATTATTACATATAATTGGTTTAGAAGAAGTAAAAGACAAAGGCAAAAAGATAATAAGTCGTAAAGAAGAAAAAGACAAAGATTACGCATCCTTATTAGAAAACGCCATTGTAATCTTAGAAGATAGAGATTATTTATCTAACATAAAAAGTATTCCGAAAGGAGAAGATAAAGCCTTTAATGCTGGATTAGAATTGTGTTTAACTTGGATAAATAGAATATTATTCTTAAAATTATTAGAATCTCAATTAGTAACCTATCATCAAAAAAACGAAAAGTACAAATTCTTAAATGCCAATTTCATTAATGGTTTTGATGAATTAAACGATTTGTTTTTCTCTGCATTAGCAAAGCCAATAGATGAAAGACATCTTAAATACAAAGACAAATACAAAGACATTCCTTATTTAAACAGTTCGCTATTTGAAAGAAATACATTAGAAAATGAAGCCTTTGAAATTTCTTCATTAAACAACGATGATATTACTATTTATAGTGGAACAGTTTTAAAAGATGCCAATGGTAAAAAAAGAAAAGGAAAACTATCTACATTAGAGTACCTCTTCCAATTTTTAGATGCCTATGATTTTGCTACAGATGGTAATGAAGGTATTGAAGACAGTGAAGAAACCAAATCACTAATAAATGCTTCTGTTTTAGGTTTAATTTTTGAAAAAATTAACGGTTATAAAGAAGGCTCTTTTTACACTCCTGCATACATCACAATGTATATGTGTAGAGAAACCATAAGAAGAACTGTAATTCAGAAATTTAAAGAACAAGAAGAAGACCAAATAGATACCTTTGAAGACTTACAATCTTACTGTAGTAGGTTGTTTAAAGTTGATGATTTAAAACGGTTAAATGATATTGTAAATAGTTTAAAAATTTGCGACCCTGCTGTAGGTTCTGGACACTTTTTAGTAAGTGCCTTAAATGAACTCATTGTTATAAAAAATGAACTACGCATTTTAATTGATGCAAAAGGAGTGCCTTTACGTTGCGATATAGAAATTGTAAATGATGAGTTGTATGTAATTGATGATAAAGGTTTATTGTTTGAATACAACCCAACAGATAAAGAAAGCGCAAGAATACAGCATACTTTATTTCACGAAAAACAAACCTTAATAGAGAATTGCTTATTTGGGGTAGATATTAACCCAAATTCTGTAAAGATATGTAGGCTTCGTTTATGGATAGAACTCCTTAAAAACGCCTATTACACGCCACAAAACAGATTACAAACATTACCAAACATAGATATTAATATAAAATGCGGTAACTCTTTAATTAGTCGTTTTAATTTAGATGATAATTTAAAAGATGCCTTTAAAAGTAAAGATCTAAATTATTCCTTTTTAGATTATAAAAATGCAGTTGCAGAATACAAAGAAACCAATAGTAAAGAGCGTAAAAGAGAAGTTCTACAAATAATAGATGAGGTAAAAAACAACTTCAAAAGTACTTTAGACAAGACTTTTTTAGTGAAATATGAAGAAGCACAAGGAAAGTTGATTAACGAACAAGAAAGACAAAACAACTTAAAAACCTTTGGCGAAAAAATCAAGAAAACAGAAAAAGACGCACTTAAAAAATTAAAGACCAAAGCAGAAAAAACGTTTTTAGAAAAAGAAGAAATTGTAAACAATGCTATATATCATAATGCCTTTGAATGGCGTTTTGAGTTTCCAGAAGTTTTAGCAGATGATGGTAGTTATATTGGGTTTGATGCTATTATTGGAAATCCGCCTTATGTACAATTATCTAAAGTAAAGTCTACATCAATAAAAGAGAAAAAATACTTAATAAATAAATTTGGAACCTCTGGAGGTAGATTAAACACTTATATCTTTTTTATTCATCAATCCGAAAAAATTTCTAATAAAAATAGTTTTGTTAGTTACATTATACCTAATACAATATTAACACAAGACTACTATAAAGAAACACGCAGATTACTTTTAGAAGACATTAAACTTTACGAAATAGGTTATTTTGATAGTTTACCTTTTGCTGATGCAGTTGTTGAAACCGTTATTATATCATGCTCAAAAGTAAAAAATATAAAAGCCATAGACTTTGTTAAATTTTCTGAAATGGACTATTCATTTGATAAAAGTGTTTTTATATCAAAATTTATTAATGATGAATCTCACAGAATATCTTATACTTTAAATGAGTTTACTGAATCAATTTTTGAAAAAGAATCAATAATAAAACTTAATCAATTAACTGATATAAATCAAGGTATAGCGTTAAAAGGAGATAAAACCTTATCAATCAAAAGTACTAATGAAAATAATGATTATTATAAAGTCTTAGATGGTCGAAACATTTATAAATACTCTATTGAATGGATTGATACTTTTTTAGATTATTCATTAGATAGAATACATAGCTGTAAGACAAAAACAATTTTTGAATCAGTAGAAAAATTATTCTTTAGAAGAGTTTCTGCTAATTTAATGTTCACTTATGATGATGAGCAATACTTTGCTTTGAATACTTTGGTTGTTGTAAATATTAAAGATAATAAAAAGGATGAATTTCAATTAAAATATTTATTGGCTATTCTTAATTCAACTTTATTACAATATATTTATAAACATAAATTTAAATCGACTAAAACTGTATTTTCTGAAATACAAGCTAAATCTGTTGGATTATTACCAATAAAGGTAATTGATTTTGAAAATCAACATCCTTTTTCTGATAAAGTCAATCAAATTTTATCACTAAAAAAAGAAGACCCAAAAGCAGACACTTCAATGTTAGAAAAAGAAATAGACCAAATGGTTTATAAATTATATGGGTTAACAGAGGAAGAAATTGTAATAGTGGAGAGTAGTTAATTTTTTGATATGACAAACGGAGAAATAAATAGATTAGGCACGCGTATAGTTAAAGCAGAAGGGGTTCTCAGTTCAAAGGATTTAAGTATGCTTCAAGAGTTTAGAACTTCATTTTCTAAACCCCTAACAAATACTTTTAATGAAGTTATATCTATTAAAAATAATATTAGACAATCTGCRATAGTTGCTTTTAGATTAAAACGTATTGGTACAATTATTAATAAAGTCATTCGTAAGCCAGATATGAATTTGAGTAGAATGGGAGATATTGCTGGTATAAGAATGATGTTTGAAAATGACCGAGAAGTATATAGAGCATTAGAATTTATTCAAAGTCAATTTGAACAAAGTGGTAAAGTTAGGGATTATATCAAGTATCCTAAGAAAATTGGATATAAAGGAGTTCATATCTATGTGAAAGATAAAACATCAGGTAAGAGAATTGAAATTCAAATAAGAACGACTGCACATCATAATTGGGCTACATTAGTTGAGATATCAGATTTATTATATGACACGAGATTAAAAGAATTAGGATATGAGTCAAATCCTAAATTTGCTGAATTTCATGCTTTAATGTCAAGTGATAAAGAATTAACAGATGAAGAAGCCGATTTAGTTTTTGAAATGTTAGAAGAACGCGATTACATTACGAGGTTGAGTAAATTATTTAGAAGAAACTTTTCAGAKRTAAAAAAGCAATGGGGTGCATTAGGTAAAAAGAGTAAATATTTTTTAATTGAAGCATCTAAAAATCAGACCCCAATTCTAAAAGCATTTGTAAATTATGAAGATGCTGAACGGGAATATTTTGAAACATATAAAAGGAGTCAACATGCAGAAATTGTATTAACAGCTATAAGTAAACCTTCTTTTCATCAGTTATGTATTGCATACGCGAACTATGTTCTTTCATATCATGTTTTTATTAAAGATGTAGAGCCTATAATAAAAAACCTTGCATTGAGAGCATTAGAAGAGAATAATATCAGAAAATTTAAAAAAATATTTTCGACTTATGAATCACTTCAAGCGAGTTTGTTATTAGATGCGGTTTTTGAGGTAATAGAATTGTATGGTGTGAAATTCGATAACGGTAAAATTGTTTTACAATTTAATAAAGCTATTACTAAAAGTAAAGAGAGAATATTAAAAAATAGGTTAAACAAATCTATAAAAGAAAGAGCTAATTCTTTTAGTTCATTTTTAATGGAGATAAACCAAAATATGCCAAGTGGGTTTTTTAAAAAACAGAGATGCAATGCATTTTTAAAAAAGCATAAAAAGAGATTAGAAAATGATATTAAAAAGCAAACCTTACATATTGTAATTGAAACAAATCAATAGGTTATAAAAAGTATTTAAATGAAAGCAAACGAGTTACCAATTATTAATTTTTTACAAGCACCCAATGTGCAGTTTGTAATACCTGTATATCAGCGTAATTATGATTGGGCTATTAGTGAGTGTAGAGAGTTAATTAATGATATAATTACAGTAGAAACTGATGATAGAGGCACGCACTTTATAGGTAGTATTGTTTTTATTCACGAAGGTACTTATAGCACCAGTGAGGTAAAAGAATTGGTTATTATTGATGGGCAACAAAGATTAACGACTATTAATATCTTGTATGTTGCCTTATATCGATTTGCCAAAGAAAATAACATCACCAATGAGGCAGATAGGTTGCATAATATGTTTTTAACCAATCAATATGTGCAACAAGAATCGAGCAAGTTAAAACTCAAACAAACCGATACCAATTCTAAAGCATTTAATGCTATTATGAATGGAACAGAAAACGCATTTGATTCTTATTCTAATGTTATTGAAAATTTCAACTTTTTTAAAGGATTAATTGATGCCTCCAATTTTGAAACTATTTTAAAGGGTTTACGACGCTTAATTTTTGTCGAGATTTCTTTAGAAAGAGGTAAAGATGACCCGCAACGTATATTTGAAAGTTTAAACTCTACAGGATTAGATTTGTCACAATCAGATTTAATTAGAAACTTTATATTGATGGATTTAGATCCTAAAAATCAAATTAAATTATTTGAGCAAGTTTGGAACCCTATTGAAGAGAATGCCAGAAACTTGGTAAAACAAAAATCAATGGTTTCGGAGTATATTAGAGATTATCTTACTCTTAAAAATAAAAAAATACCGAATAAAAACAAAGTATATTTAGAATTTAAGAAGTTATATGCAAACAAAGATGAAGCCTATCATCAAGAATTAGAAAATATTAAATCACTTTCTATTCACTATAAAAAATTCATTAACCCTTCAACTGTTAGCGACCAGAATGTAAGAAGAGAGTTGGAGTATATTACTCGTTTAGAGATTAATGTGGCTTTTCCATTTTTATTACAAGTATTTGAAGATGCAGAAAATGGAATAATAACGACAGAAGATTTAGTTAAAATATTAAAATTGATTCAATCCTATACTTGGCGTAGATTTGTTGTTGGATTGCCTACCAATGCCTTAAACAAAATATTTATGACATTGTATTCTGAGGTTGATACTGAAGATTACTATGATTCAATTGCATTAGCGTTGATAAAGAAAAAAGGAAGTTCTAAGTTCCCTACAAACGAAGATCTAAAGACAGCATTAAAGGATAAAGATTTATACAATACACAGTCAAAAAATAGAAATTACATGTTTGAAATGTTGGAAAATCATAACAACAGAGAATATGTAGATACCTCTAATGAACAGATAACGATTGAGCACATTTTTCCACAAAATCCAAATGAAAATTGGAGTACAGATTTATCGCCTGATGATTACTTTATGTTTAAAGAGAAGTATTTAAATACAGTAGCAAACTTAACTTTGTCAGGAAATAATGGAGCATTGAGTAACAAATCATTTTCAGCAAAAAAGGAAATGAATCGAGAGGGTGGTGAACAAGGTTATAAATATAGTCGCCTATGGTTAAATGATTATTTAAAATCTTTGGATACTTGGTCTATTGATAATTACAATGAACGCTTAAATATTATAACGAATCGTTTTCTCAGTATTTGGCAATATCCAGATATTGATATTCCTGTTAAGGAAACTACAATAGAACAAAATATTTTTAATGCAGAATCTCCTACGCATAAAAAATTAGAGTATTTCATATTTGAAGATACCAGGGTTGATGAGGAAGTTATTGCTCAAATGTATTTTTATATCATTGAAAAATTATATGAGAAAAATGCACAACTGTTATTAGAAGCTAAAGACACATTTAAAATAACACGTAATACATCAGATTTTAGAGCGCCACAAGAATTGCAAAGCGGTTATTTTATAGAGTCAAATATAGATAGTAACTCAAAGTTTAGCAATCTTAAAAAACTACTTCCTTTATTTGAACTTGAAGATGAATTATTAATAAAGTATGCAGATAGTGATAGTGGTAATGAACCAAATCGTTTTAATGTGCGTAAAGATTTTTGGAAACAATTATTACCCCTAATAGAAAATACAGAACTATTTTCTAAGGTAAACCCAACAAAAGACCATTGGTTAAGTTCTGGTGCAGGTATTAGTGGCTTATCATATACATTCGTTATTACTGGCAAGTATGTAAGAATAGAGTTAAGTATATCTTCATCAAGTAAAGAACAAAATAAAAAATACTTCAAAAAATTAGTATCTAATAAAGAAAGTATTGAAAATAGTTTTGGGTGCGAGCTTGAATGGGAAGAATTGGCTAACTATAAAATGAGCCGGATTAAATATGAAATGAGTGATGTAAACTTATTTGATAAAAGTGATTGGGAGAAAATGAATGAGTTTTTGGTAACATACTTACCTAAATTTGAAAAAGCATTGAAACCTGCTATTCTAAAGTTAAAATAACTACCTGTTATATGTCTATTAAGAGGTATTTATTTATTAAATTTTTCTAATAAAGATTAACATAGCGTAGTTATAAATTACGTTGATAGTCTTGTTAAGTATGTGTTAAAGTATAGACTAA
>NVSL01000026.1 GCA_002401215.1 Flavobacteriaceae bacterium
ACACATCTTCATTCACTTTTATATAGTTTAGGCGCGCCCAATCATTATAAATTTGATTTCTATTAACATCACCCAACCAATTATTTACCCATTGCGGTTGTGGCTTGGTGTCTAACTTACAATCGGGGTCATTTACGGTACCATTATTACAGGTAAAAATGGAATTTTCCATCCCTAAGTCTGCAAAATGCCAAATCATTTTTGGTCCAGGTACCGTTAAAGAAACTGCTCCTATAGCAGACATACGCGACAATGCCGTATTTAAATCTTTTACATCGTGTGATGCATTTGCGCTGTTTCCGAATTGTAGATTTCTATACATTAAGCGTTCTTCATCATGACTTTCTGGATATCCAAGTACACGTTTTCCTGCAAACCCGTGAGCGGTATGACCTATTCTAGAAATATCGTTATTAGAATTATAACCCATCGCTAATTGACTGTATTGATCAGTCATTTTACCCCACATCATAATTCCTTTCCCTTCACCCAATCTATAATCTGCCCATTCTTTTTCTTCGGCATCTCCGCCTAAATGTTCAAAAATCACATAATGATCTGGGTCGATACTCCAAGAATAATCGGCATATTGTTTTAAAATAGCTACACGATCTGGTTGGTATGAATTTGTACAGCCTTCATCACCCGTACAATTTTGGGTAAAGCCTTTTGTTAAATCCCAACGGAAACCATCAATTTTATATTCTTCTATCCAATATTTTAAAACCTGCTGAACATATTCTTGAGTTTTTGATTGCTGATGATTAAAATCGGATCCTACAGAATAACTATGTGTTGCCACTTGATTAAAGTAAGGACTTTCTGAACTTGGCTCTCCCCAACCATCACCATCTGGATCGACCATCCACATTCTAACCATCGGGTTTCTACCAAATGCGTGGTTAAAAACATTATCTAAAATAACTGCTATTCCGTTTTGATGACATAGATCTATAAACTCTTTAAACTTGTCTTTTGTACCATAAAACTTATCTAAAGCCATGTGAAAAGAAGGATTGTATCCCCAACTTTCATTGCCTTCAAACTCCATATTTGGCAATAATTGAATGGCGGTAACATTTAAATTTTTAAAGTAATCTATTCTATCAATCAAACTTTGATAATTTCTATCTGCATCAAAATCTCTCACTAAAACTTGATAAATAATAAGGTCTTCTTTTTTTGGTCTTACAAAATTGTTGACTTGCCAATTGTAGGCTGTTTGTCCTGTTTGCAAAACCGTAACTTCTCTTTCTTGTCCTGCTGGATAAGTAGGAATATTTGGATATGAAGTTGACGGAATATAAGGATCATCAAAAGGAGAAAGCACCAATGTTGAAAATGGATCTGCTGTTTTTACCAAGGCAGGTGAATCTGCAATCGGTGTTTGTTCTCCTACCCAATATTGATAGGTTTCTATTTGCCCAGATGTTAATCCTGTTAATGTCAACCAAAATTTTCCGGTTGCATTGTCTTTTTTCATTAAGTGTGTTGCTGTTGGATTGTAATTATTAAAACTCCCCGCGATGTATACAAATTCTTTAAGAGGAGCGTCTAAAACCAAGGTTGCAACGGTAGCATCTGCACCATCGTAATTGATTCCGTTTTCCAACCCCGCTGGCATATCTTCTAAAACTGTCCCTGGATTTATAATTACATTAAAAAACTTTGAAATTGTTGTACCGCCTTGAGTAACTTGTAATTCAAAATTTGTATTTACAGTAATGTTAGGAGCTGAGGTTGTATAAAATGTTGTTGTTGCGGTATGAATACTTACACTATTTGCAAACAATTCATAATCAGCAGAACCATTAGTATTGCTAGYAACAACATTTAAGTTATCTCCAGAATTTAAAATGGTGTTTTCTACTGTTGGGTCTAGCATCGTTACTTGAAAAGCTCCAACTGGCAATAACAAATCCGGAGTTTGTGTACCCGCATCAGAGCTTCTGACAACAATATTAATTGCTGTAATTGTACCTGTAGGATTGCTGTAAAAATCGGCAATGGTTGGCGATAGATCTAAATGATAAATATTACCCGATTGCAAGGTAAAAGATGGGTTTACTGCATTTTCTCCCCAAGCACCAATTACATTTTGCCATGGAGTTGTGTCGTTTATTGTAACACCAGTATGTGCATATAAAATTCCGGTAGTATTTTCTAACGGAGTTCCTGTTGCATCAAAAACGATGGTAGCAGATTGTGTTTCTTCTGGAATACCTGAAAGCCATGATACTTGAGAAAATCCTGAAAGTGTTGTTATAAATATAACAATAGTAAGTAGTGTTTTTTTCATATAATATATTAAAAAAAAGGCTGTATGCTGAAAACAACAAACAGCCTTTTAAAGAAAACTAATTTAATTTAACTATTCAATTGTATATGTTGGGTTGTCTGGATCAGAAAAGTCTAATCTTACGGTGTAAGTTCCGGCAGTTGCTAAAATATTAGCACCACCATCAACTAATGTTACACCATCATCAGATCCGTAGTTAACACCCCAATCATTGTTGGCTCTAATTTTCCATTCGCCATCAATCAGCGTTACATCATTTAAGATCCATACTTCGTCGCTCATGCTCCAATCTCTTGTAAATTGTGCATCTGGAGTTGCGCCCCAATTGTTATAAGCTCCACCTACTAGCCCCCATACATATTGAATTTCTTCCATTGTATACGTAAGGTCATTAAAGTTTACAGTTACAATATAGATACCTGCAGTTACAACAATATTATCGCCATTTAAATCTAATACGCCATCTACGCCAGTATCTCCGTAATTGGTTCCCCAATCATTATTTAATCTAAATTTCATATCACCATCTAACAATGTTACGATAGTTCTCCATTGATCAGAATAAGGATCATAAGTTAACATCGCATCTGGAGTTGCGCCCCAATTGTTATATGCCGACCCAACGATTCCCCAAGATAGAGGAGCCATTGTATAGGTTAAGTTATTCAGATTCATGATGATTTCATATGTACCAGCAGTAACATCAATATTGTCACCACCTTCTTCTAGAGTTCCATCAGCACCAGTATCTCCATAATTTAGATCCCAAGCATTGTCTTTTCTAAATTTGATTTGACCATCAATTAAGGTAACATAGGCAACTAAAACACCATCAGTACCTGTTGTGTAAAAAGGTAAATCTGGAGTTGCTCCCCAATCATTTGCTGCTGAACCAACAACTCCCCAAGTAGTCGATTGATCTAATAAATCTTCATAAGCTGTTGCATTTAAAATTGAAGATTCAGAAACAATTGAATTGTAATCACCCAAACCAGCAACTACTCTAATTTCAATATCGCCAGGAACATCTTGTTCGAAACCAAGGTTTAAAAGGATTCCGTTTAACTTACTTGTAGTTAAAGATTTTTCTAAGCCAATACCTGCCGAAACAGATTGCGCATCGCTAAAATCTCCACCAGCATTGTCGAACAAAATAGTATAGTCTGCAGCAGCATTGTATCCAAAATCTGGTTGCATCCAAGAAACAAATAGTGCTTCGGCATCTGCCATATTTGGGTCTAAAACAACACTTGATGTAGATAAGGTAACATCAACTGAAGCATTAGGATTCAATACCGCAACGATACCATCATCATCGTTATTACAGGCAACAAACACCAAAGGAGCTACGAGTAATAATATTAATTTATTTAATATATTTTTCATGTTTTAAAAGTTTAAGATTAGTAACCTTGATTTTGAACTAGGTTTGGATTTGCATTCATATCTGTTGCAGGAATCGGGTACAAATCTAAATGAGCAGGAGTGCTTACTCCGTTTTCTACACCACCTTTCCAAGGCCAAACATAATCACCATCGGTAAATCTTCCGTATCTAATTAAATCAGTTCTACGGTGTCCTTCCCAATACAATTCTCTTGCTCTTTCGTCAAGTATCATATCTAAATTAAGTGATGAAACAGTTACAGGGTTTCCTGCTCTCATTCTCAATTCATTAAAGTATCCAACAGCTTCGCTATCGCTACCGCCACCACCTCTAAGTGTTGCTTCGGCATACATTAAATACACATCTGCAATTCTAAATAATGGGAAATCAGTATCAGTAAAATTACCAGAAGTGTCACTTCCTGCATCTCCGTTCTGGTCAACATTTTTAAATTTAGCGACTGCATATCCTTCGGTAAAAGTTGGGATATCTGCAATCTCTTTATTTTGACCATCGGTATGGAAAATAGCTCTGTCATCACCAATAGATTGTACGGTATATGTTAAGGTATTAAAGTCAACCGAAATTTTATAAGCTCCTGCAGTAATAGGAATATTATCTCCTCCTGGTTCAATTGTTCCGTCTAAACCTGAATCGCCATAATTATTTGACCAATCATTGTTTTCTCTAAATTTAAAGAAGCCATCACCAAGTGTTGCATAGGTTTCAAAAACATTTGCAGTTCCTGTTTGACTTAGTGGCATATCTGGTCCGCCCCAACCGTTGGTTGTTGCATCACCAACAAGACCCCAAGTAGAATTTGGTCCAAGTCCTGCTTGTAAACCTGAAAGGTCAATATCAAATAAATTTACCAAAGCACTCGTGGTCCTGTTACCTCCCCAACCTCCGTTGATACCAAAATCAGCAGGATTCATTGAACCACCAACAGCAGCATGAATTAAGAAAGTTGTACCTCCATAAGATTGTGTGCGTAAACCGTCAAATGCGATTGGGAAAATTACTCCGCTTGACATATCATTATCAGCTAAGAATAAATTTTGATACTCGCCTTCTAAGGCATATCCAGCATTGATAACTTTTGTTGAGTAAGTAACACACTCATTATATTTACCTTGCCCAGTATAAACCTCAGCATTCAAATATAATTTTGCTAACAATGTCCAAACCGCAGCTTTATCAGCTCTTGCATATTCGTTAGAATGAGGCTCCATTAAAGTTGATTCGATTGCTAACAATTCGCTTTCAACAAATGCAAATAAGTCTGTTCTAGAAATTTGCTCAGGAAAGAAAAACCCTACTTCATCAGCTTCAGTTACAAATGGCATTTTACCAAATAAATCGATGGCATGTGCATAGCTCAATGCTCTTAAAAAGCGTGCTTCATCTCTATACAATTCTACATCAATTCTCAATTGACCTGTTACTCCACGCTCGGTTAATAAAGCTGGAGTTGTTTGTCTTAAAAAGGCGTTACATGCAGTAATTTGATACATAATACGATCGTACAATGCTCTAATAAATTCATTGCCAGAGTTCCAATTATGTGCATGGTAATCTGGCAAACTACCATCTGCCCATCCAATAACTGCCTCATCGGTTGTTACTTCTTGTGCCAACCAATATTGTCTTAAGTATTGGCTAAAACCTTCATCGATACCAGAAATATCTGGAAAACCTGCGGGCCCTTTTTGTCCACTAATTGCTAAACCTGCATACAGCTTTGCTAATACTTGTTTATAAGCTGCTGGGTCATTAAATAGTTCATCAGCTAATACAATGTCTTTGTCATTTGGAACTCTGTCCAAATCATTTAAACAAGATGTAAGTGTTGCTAAGGATAACAATACACCTACAAAGAATAYTTTAAAAGAATATTTTTTCATCTTTAATTAATTAAAAGTTTAAGTTAACCCCAAGTGTATAAATTCTTGGTCTTGGATAAATGTTATAATCTATACCTCCAAATACTTCTGGATCTAATCCGTCGTAACCAGAAATCAAAATTACATTTTGAACGGTTCCGTTTAATTTGAATGTTGTATTTYYYCCRAAKAWWTYTCCRAARTTATAYCCARYACTAATRTTATCTAATYTWACAWAWGAWGCWTCTTGMAYRTAATAATCAGATAAATATCTTCTTGTTCCTCCATTTATAAAGTTAGTTTCTAATACATTTCCTACTCCGTTTGATATTACATCAGGAAAAGAAGAGTTTAGTAATTGTTGTCTAAATCCTAAATTAGAATCGATGTTGTTATATACATAGTTGCCAAAGCTCCCTCTYCAGTTCATTGTAAAATCCCAATTTTTATAAGTTAAATTGGTATTAAAACCAACTGTAAAGTCTGGATTAGAATCTTTATATCGATATCTATCTGCCAAAGTAATTACACCGTCGCCATCTCTATCTACATAAACATCTTCTAAAGGTTTTCCATTTGAATCATATACTTGTTGATAAACAAAAAATGAGCTTGGAGCATATCCTACAGTATGAATTTGAACTGTATTTCCAACTCCACCAGAAAAACCTCCTGTTGGCACACCGTCATAACCTGCCACTTCATTAGTTGTTAATTTAGTGATTTCAGAATCATTCCAAGTAAAGTTAAGTCCGATATCTAATATTAGATTGTCATTTTTAATTGGGGTACCATTAAATGCTACCTCAATTCCTGTATTTTTCATTGAACCGATATTTGCATCTCCTTCATTTGATAAAGAAGAACCTGCAGGGAAAGGAATGAAGTTTAATAAATCATCTGTTTCTTTAATATATCCATCAAAGCTACCATTCAATCTTCCGTTAAAAAACCCGAAATCCAACCCTACATTATAGGTTGTCGTTTCTTCCCATTTCAACGTTGTATTAAAAGGTTCTGCTCTATAGGTTTGTATAAACCCACTACCAAATTGATATTGAGCCGTATTTGTACTTGCCAAATATGTTGCAATAGATGGGTAGAAACTACCAATGTCCTGCTGCCCTGTAACACCCCATCCTAATCGTAATTTTAAATTAGAAAATGCGGTTGCATCTTGCATAAAGTCTTCATCAATAATTTTCCATCCAAATGCAGCAGAAGGGAAATTACCCCATCTGTTTGCTTCACTAAATCTTGATGAACCATCTCTTCTATAAGTTGCAGTGAATAAATATTTATCGGCAATAGCAAATTTTAATCTCCCGAAGAATGATTGTAAATTTAATTCGTTGTAATAATCAAACTTTTCTGTAAGAGTTCTGTCTTGAATATTAGCTACATCTCCTCCTTTATTAATAAAGTTTTGATAAGAGTAACCTGCCATGATATCAATTCTACTATTGATTGATTCTAAATCAGTAGCATAATTTAAATAAAAATCTAACAGTTGGTTTTCTTTTTCTTGATTGTACGTTGATATTTGTCCTAATTCGGCAAGAGCAACCGTACTTGATGTTGCTGAGTTAAATACTTCATTTGTACCGTCACTAGATGACTTGTCTATACCAAGATTTAAATTTGCTTTTAAATCTGGTAAAAAATGTAGTTTATAATCAAACTGCATATTACCAACAAATCGACTCACTCCTGATTTATTTTTGCGTTGTTCTAATAAAGCTAACGGATTTTTTGGTGCTCCAACTGCTATAGGATTTCCATTAGGTTGCAGCCACTCAAAATATCCTCCATAAGGAGAAGAACTATCATATACTGGTTTTGTTGGATCAAACCCTATTGCATTGCTAATAGCACCGGTATCTGCAAAACGATTTCCTATCAATGCCAATTTAGCATTTACATCTATTTTTAAATGTTTGTCAAAAAAGTTTGTACCAACATTTAAAGAGTATGTACCTCTTTCCATTGTAGAGGTTTTTAACGTCCCATTTAATTTTGTAAATCCTATTGAACCTCTAACTTTAATTCTATCATTACCTCCAGATAAGTTTACACTATGATCGGTACCAAAAGATGTTCTAAAAATTTCTTCTTGCCAATTGGTATTTTCATCTCCTAACAAGGCAATATCACTTGGCAATCCGTTTGCATTTACATACGCTCTAAAATCATTTGCTGAAAGTGCATCTACAAATTCAATATTTTCTTGTACAGAAAAGTTTCCTGAATATCCAACTTGTAATTCGCCACTTTTTCCTTTTTTAGTAGTAATGATAATTACCCCGTTCGATGCTCTAGAACCATAAATTGCGGCTGCTGATGCATCTTTTAAAATCGTAAACGATGCTATATCATTTGGATTTACAAGGTTCAAAGGATTTCTAGATCCTGCTACTCCCGCATTATCAACAGGAACGCCATCAATAACAATTAACGGATCGTTTGATGCGTTTAATGAAGAGCCTCCTCTAATTCTAATTGTACTACCTGTTCCTGGAGCTCCACCACCGGTGGTAACACTAACCCCTGCAACCTGACCAACAAGTAATTGTTCTGCAGATGCTTTTGCTCCTATATTAATATCTTCTGTTTTTACAGAAGTTATAGACCCAGTTGCATCTCTAACAGTTGTAGTACCATAACCGATAATTACAACTTCGTCCAATGCTTCTTGTCCTTCTTCTAATGCTACATTAATGTTGCTATTAGTTGCAACAACAATCTCAATAGTTTCATAGCCTAGAAAAGAAAACGAAAGCACATCGCCTTCATTAACATTGTCTAAACTATAGTTTCCGTCAAAATCTGTAGAAGTACCACGTGTAGTTCCCTTAATTATTACATCAACTCCTGGTATGGGAGTTCCTGATGATTTTTCTGTTACCGTACCACTGATGGTTTGTTGTGCAAAAGTGATGAGGGGTAATACTAAAAGAACTATAAATATTCTTAAGTTTTTCATTTAATTTGAATTAATTTAATTTGAGTTTAAAGGTTAAACAATTGTTACTAAATTTCGAATTTCACAGCATAAAGCTATAAAAGACACTTCGTCTTAACAATTTTTTAACTTAAAATAATTTACGAAAACGTTGTAGTTTCGTGTTTTTTTTCACGAAAACGTTTGAGTAGATTTTACTTTATTTCCACATTTTTAAAATTATGACGATTCTCAATCAATTAAATTTAATTCTGACAATTCAATCTTTTCATACAAATAAATACTGTATTTTTGATTCGCAGCATTTTTGAATTATGAAGCCTAAAATCACCCTTAAAAAAATCGCCAAACAGTTCGAAGTTTCTATTTCAACGGTCTCAAAAGCCCTGAAAGATAGTCATGAAATCGGCACTGAATTAAAGATTAAAATCAAAAAATTTGCAGCAGAGCATCACTACAAACCCAACAGTTTAGCTGTACGATTGCAAAATCAACAGACTAAAACTATTGGTGTTGTAATCCCAAATATTGTGCATCACTTTTTTTCTACAGTCATCCAAGGCATCGAAGAGGTTACAAATCAACGTGGCTATAATGTGATGATTTGTTTGTCTAACGAATCTTTTGATAAAGAGGTCTTAAATGTAGAAATGTTAGCACATGGAAGTGTTGACGGAATGATTGTTTCACTTGCAAAAGAGACTCAAAAGAAAAATGACTACAACCATTTTAACGATTTGTTAGAAGATGATTTTCCACTCGTGATGTTCGACCGCATAAATGACAAGTTTGCATGCGACAAAGTAATTATTGATGACGTTAGTGGCTCCATCAATGCCACCAACCACTTAATAGAAATTGGTTGTAAAAAAATTGCACTAATCACCACTCCAAAACACATTACCGTCGGTACTTTAAGAAGGCGAGGGTATGTAAAAGCAATCCAAGATCATGGGCAAGAAGTAGATATCGATTTGATTGTTGAGGTAGACGAAAGAGAAAGTATCAAAAAACAAATTGAAGAATTGTTTGACACTGAAACTTTCGACGGAATTTTCGCCGTCAACGAAGTGTACGCAATTACGGCGATGAATATTGCGCGAGAAAAAGGGTTCAAAGTTCCTGAAGATATCAGCGTTATTGGTTTTACAGATGGTCCGCTTTCAAAATTAGCTTTACCGCCTTTAACTACAGTCGTTCAACACGGGTATAGCATGGGAAAAAAGACTGCTGAATTGCTCTTAAATCGCATCGAAAGTAAGGAAGAATTCAAACCTCAAAAAGTGGTATTATCTACCAATTTAAAAATTAGAAAATCTACAAAAAGTTTGTAAAAAGTTTTGAATTAAAAAATTAATTCTATCTTTGACCCATCAAAAGTAATTTCACAATTTACTAAATTTCGACTTCACACCATTGAATAAAAGGCTTTCAGTCTTTAGCTATTCAATAATTTTTTAATACATATTTACGATGAAAAAACAGAAACTAAGTTTCTGGGAAATCTGGAACATGAGTTTTGGATTCCTCGGAATACAATTCGGTTTTGCATTACAAGGTGGTTTTATGTCTCGGATTTTTCAAACACTCGGGGCTGAACAAGGAGACATTCCTATGCTTTGGATTGCAGCACCATTAACAGGGCTTTTGGTACAACCAATAATTGGTTATATGAGCGATAGAACTTGGAACCCTCGTTGGGGGCGACGCAGACCTTATTTTTTGGTCGGCGCTATTTTAAGTTCACTCGCTTTATTTTTTGTACCACACTCTCCAATGCTTTGGGTTGCCGCAGGTTTTTTGTGGATTCTCGATGCATCCATCAACATTTCAATGGAACCTTTTAGAGCTTTAGTTGCTGATAAATTAGATGAATCGCAACGCTCAAATGGTTTTGTGATGCAAGCGTTGATTATTGGAATCGGAACTTGGATAGCAAGTAATTTACCTTGGATGATTTCACAACTAGGGGTTAGCAATGCTGCTGAACCTGGAGTGTTACCAATGTCAGTAAAAATTGCTTTTGCAATTGGTGCTTTTGTTTTTATCGCAAGTGTGCTATACACAATTTTTACAACAACAGAATATCCTCCGGAAGACATGGAGGCTTTTGAACGTGAAAAACGCGAAACTAAAAATACTTTTATTTCTGATATTTTAGGAAATATTGGAAGCATGCCTTTAACAATGAAAAAATTAGGAGTGATTCAATTTTTCTCATGGTTTGCATTTTTTACAATGTGGAGTTTAGCAAACCCCGCTTTAACAGAGCATGTATTTCATACGCCAATTCCGATTGCTTCAGAATTTGATATGACAATCGTTGCACAGGCTGATGCCTTTAATATCGCAAATACGGCCTTTCAAGAATCTTCAAATTTAGTAGGTTCAGCGATGGGAGTTTACGGATTGTCATCAATGGTGTTTGCTTTGGTTTTGGTTTTTTACACCCGAAAAAGAAACATCAACAGAAAGTATGTTCACATGATTTCTTTGATTCTTGGTGGATTTGGATTCATCATGATGCACTACACATCACCAGAAAATTTAAAATACTGTTTTGTATTAATCGGTTTTGCGTGGGGTAGTATTTTATCTATGCCGTATGCCATGTTATCGAGTTCTGTAGATCCTAAAAAAATGGGAGTCATCATGGGAATCTTTAATATGTTTATTGTTATTCCGCAAATTATTGCTGCCCTAGGAGGCATCAATTTTGTGTCTGGTTTATTAGGTGACGAAGCCATTAACGCGATGACAGTCGCCGGTATTAGTTTAATCATTGCAGGATTGAGTACTTTCTTAATCACCAACAAAAATGCAATTTCATACCAAGGCGATGAATAAAAAAGCATTCATATTCGATTTAGACGGAGTCATTGTTGACACCGCAAAATACCATTACAAAGCGTGGAAAAAATTGGCAAACGATTTAGGCTTCGATTTTACCGAAACTCAAAATGAATTGCTAAAAGGAGTGAGCAGAGTTCGCTCTTTAGAAATATTATTAGACATCGGTAAGGTGACACTTCCTGATGCTGAAAAGACAAAAATAATGCACGATAAAAATGAGCATTATTTACAATTCATCACCCAAATGGGGCAAGATGAAATATTAGAAGGTATGCATGAGGTGCTACTTTATCTAAAAGAAAACAACATTCCTTTTTCTTTAGGATCGGCAAGTAAAAATGCGCGATTGATTTTAACACAGTTAGATTTAATCGATTTATTTGATGCTATTGTTGATGGCAACGATGTGTCAAAAGCGAAACCAGATCCTGAAGTATTCTTAATTGCTGCAGAAAAATTAGGCAAAAATCCTGATGATTGTATTGTGGTAGAAGATGCCATTGCTGGTATTGAAGCGGCAAATGCTGCAGGAATGATAAGCATTGGAATTGGCGACAAAGAAATGCTGAAAGAAGCAGATCTTAATTTGAATTCAACTTCTGAACTAAGCTTAGATCTGATTAAAAAAATACTAAGAAATTAAAAAATGAACTTAGATTATATTATACCAAATGAGTGGTCGATAATTGAAGCAGGTTTTGACAAAACCCAAGCCACTGCATCCGAAAGTATTTTTAGTATTGGCAATGGTGCCATGGGGCAGCGCGCTAATTTTGAAGAAAATTATTCGGGAGATACTTTTCAAGGAAGTTATATTGGTGGTATTTACTACCCCGATAAAACACGTGTTGGATGGTGGAAAAATGGGTATCCAGAATATTTTGCAAAAGTATTGAATGCTCCAAATTGGATTGGAATTGAAGTAAAAATTGGTGATGAGCAATTGGATTTAAACACCTGTTTAGTCCAAGATTTTTATCGCGAGTTGAATATGAAAGAAGGTTTTTTAAAACGTTCTTTTAAAGCGACTATGAATAATGGAAATCAAATTTCTGTAGAATCTATTCGTTTTCTTTCATTAGAAATCAATGAAATCGGAGCTATAAAATATAGTGTAACTCCACTAAACTTTTCAGGTGAAATTGAATTCACTCCTTATATAGATGCGGGTATTAAAAATGAAGACACCAATTATGACGAGCTTTTTTGGCGAATTTTAGATATTGAAGATCGTGATAATGATGCGGTGATTTTATCAAAAACTTTAAAGACAAATTTTTATGTCGCTACCGGAATGCACATTTCTTATGAGTTAAATGGAGTCGCAATTCCACTACCAAAAACAGTTCAAGAATCAGAAAAAAGAATTGACTATACCAGTAAAAAAACGGTGAACAAAGGTGAGACTTTATCACTTATAAAATTCGGTGGATATTGCCAATCAATGAATCACCCAAAAGACGAATTGATTGCAAATGCACAAAACACTTTGTACAAAGCTGCAACAATTGGCTTTGATGATTTATTAGAAAAGCAAAAAGAAGCTTGGGCAAAAATCTGGGAAACTGCGGACATTATTATCGAAGGAGATGTAAAAGCACAACAAGCAATTCGCTTTAATATTTTTCAGTTGAATCAAACCTATTCTGGTGAAGATTCTCGTTTAAATATTGGACCAAAAGGATTTACTGGAGAGAAATATGGCGGAAGCACTTATTGGGATACCGAAGCCTATTGCATCCCTTTTTACATGAGTACAAAAGATAAAGATGTAGCGCGTAATTTGCTGATTTATCGTCACAATCAATTGGACAAAGCGATTGAAAATGCCGAAAAATTAGGCTTTAATAATGGTGCTGCTCTCTATCCTATGGTGACTATGAATGGTGAAGAATGTCATAACGAATGGGAGATTACTTTCGAAGAAATCCATCGGAATGGCGCCATGATTTATGCCATTTACAACTATGTAAATTATACAGGTGATTATAATTACATTCCAGAATTTGGGATGGAAGTGATGATTGCTGTTGCACGTTTTTGGCATCAAAGAGCGACCTACTCTAGTAATAAAAATCAATATGTAATTTTGGGAGTTACGGGTCCAAATGAATATGAAAACAATGTCAATAATAATTTTTACACCAACTATTTAGCGAAGTGGTGTATTGAATATACTTCAGAAAATTTATCAAAATTAAAAGAAGAATATGGTGCTGATTACAACCGAATTATTGCCTTAACAAAACTATCAGAATTAGAAATTGAATCTTGGTTAAAAGTGGCGAACAACATGTATTTTCCTACCAGTAAAAAACTCGATATTTATTTGCAACAAGACGGATTTTTAGACAAAGAAATCATTCCCGTTTCTGAACTTTCTGAAGAAGACAGACCCATCAATCAAAAATGGTCTTGGGATAGAATCTTGCGTTCTTGCTATATAAAACAAGCCGATGTTTTACAAGGAATGTATCTTTTCGAAAATCATTTTGAGAAAGCAACCATCGAAAAACATTTTGATTTTTACGAACCAATTACGGTGCACGAATCTTCGTTATCGCCCTGCATTCATTCTATTTTAGCTTCCTCTTTTGATAGGATGCCAAAGGCGTATGAGCAATATTTACGTACATCTCGATTGGATTTGGACGACTACAATCACGAGGTGCATGAAGGGTTGCATATTACAAGTATGGCGGGCACATGGTTGGCAGTTGTGCAAGGTTTTGGTGGGATGCGGAACTTTGACGGACAACTTTCTTTCCATCCACAAATACCAAAAGAATGGAAATCCTATTCTTTTAAAATCAATTTTAGAGRDADBAYTTTRAAAGTTTATAAGAGTCAAACAGAATGTGTTTTTACAAATGAATCTGATATTCCTGCGCAAATTTTTGTAGATGGAGTTGAAAAAATCATTTCGAAAAACGAACTTGTAACCATATAATTAAAACATGAAACAATTTATCAAATACATCAGTTTTATAATTCTACTATTTGTTAGTTTAACTACAATTAATTCCCAAACAATTGAAAAAATAGAACCTTCTTTTTGGTGGGCAGATATGCACAATACGCAATTGCAATTAATGGTTTATGGAGAAAACATTTCTGAATTGACTCCTGAAATTTCTGATAAATCAGTTGTTATAAAAGAGATTATCACAACAGAAAATCCAAATTATTTATTCATCGATTTAGAATTATCCGCAGCAAAAGTTGGGAGTTTTGAAATTGATTTCTTCAAAGGAAAGAAACGAATTTACACCTATCATTACGAGCTTAAAAAGCGCGATAAAAACTCAGCAAACAGAAAAGGATTCGACAGTTCTGATGTGATGTATTTAATTATGCCAGATCGTTTTGCAAATGGAAATCCTAAAAATGACAGCACAGAAAACACCGTAGAAAAAGTGAATAGAGCCGAAAAAGGTGGTCGTCATGGAGGTGATATTCAAGGAATTATTGACAACTTAGATTACATAAAAGATTTAGGCGCAACTGCGCTGTGGAGCACGCCTTTATTAGAAGATAACGAGCCAACTTATTCGTATCATGGATATGCTCAAAGTGATTTTTACAAAATCGATCCTCGTTACGGAAGCAATGAAGATTATAAATTATTGGCGGATGAAATGCACAAACGCGACCTAAAATTGGTAATGGATTATGTGACCAATCATTGGGGTTCCAAACATTGGATGATTCAAGATTTACCTACCAAAGATTTTATTCATTATTGGGAAAATGGCAAAAATGGTTTCCAAAGAAGTAACTACAGAATGACCGCTCAGTTCGATACAAATGCTTCACAAATTGATTCTGAAGGGTGCATGAATGGATGGTTTGACACAACGATGCCCGACATGAATCAGCGCAATCCGTTGTTGCTAAATTACATCACTCAAAATGCCATTTGGTGGATTGAGTATGCAGGTTTGGACGGTTTGCGTGTGGATACTTATTCTTATAATGACAAAGATGCTATTGCAAAATGGACCAAGGCGATTATGGATGAATATCCTAATTTTAATATTGTTGGGGAAGTGTGGATGCACGACCAAGCACAAATGGCATTTTGGCAAAAGGATAGTAAAATTGGAGCAATCAAAGACTACAATTCTCATCTACCAAGTGTGATGGATTTTACTTTGTACGATGAAATTAATCATATATTTTATCAAGACAATGCTTCTTGGGATAATGGAATGATTAAAGTTTACAACAATTTTGCGRATGATTTTTTATATCCAAATATTGATAATCTCTTAATTTTTGCTGGGAATCATGATACGAATAGAATCAATGAAATTTATCAAAACGATGTGGAAAAATACAAGCTGGTAATGACCTTGATTTTGACAGCTCGTGGAATTCCACAATTATATTATGGTGATGAAATTGGAATGATGGGCGATAAACACAAAAACGGTGATGGCGATATTAGACGCGATTTCCCTGGTGGTTGGAGCGGTGATACACAGAATGCATTTACCAAATCTGGTAGAACAGATGTACAAAACACATATCACTCTTTTACTAAAAAATTACTGAATTGGCGTAAAGGTAAAACCGTAATTCATACAGGCAAAACTTTGCAATTTATCCCTGAAAATAATGTGTATGTTTATTTTAGAATAGATGAAAATGAAACTGTGATGGTGGTAATTAATAACAATGTTAAAGAACAAACTTTCGATGTAGTACGTTTTGCTGAAGGGATTCAAAATCACACAAAAGGGACAGAAATTATTTCGGAATCAGAAATTGATTTAAGCGATTCGATTACAATAAAAGGGAAATCATCAATGATAATTGAGTTAAAATAAATCGTCTTTGCGACAAGAATTGTTATTTAATCCTATAATTTATACGGATTATTTCAGCATCAATAATACTTGGAGAAGGCTTTAAAAACAAATATGAACAAGTTTAAATTTCTTTTTTTTCTACTTTTTATTGGTTCGGCAAATTATATTTTTGCCCAAAATAGTGATCGGATATTTGAAGGTGTCGTTGAAAATGACAGCAACATCGAGATAAAAGTTAGTGATGGAAAATACATCATCACCTTTTATAATACTCATATTATTGAAACTACATTTATCCCAAATGGCCAAGAATTCAAGGCAGAATCGCATGCTGTTGTTTTAACTCCTAAAAAAAACAAGGCAAAATTATCTGCCTCACACGACTTACTAATTCTCAACTATTCTGTTAATGAGTTGAGTGTTAATATTCAAAAATTCCCTTTTCAAATTTCATATTCATATAAAGGAAAACCTATAATTTCTGAAAAATTAGGTTATATCAAAACAGATTCTTTAGAAAAAATTGATTTTAATCTGACTCCTGATGAAATTTTATACGGTGGTGGTACCCGCGTTTTGGGAATGAATCGCCGAGGCAACAGATTGCAATTATACAACCGCGCACATTATGGTTACGAAACTCATTCTGAGTTAATGAACTTTACGATGCCAATCGTTTTATCATCAAAAAAATACGTCCTTCATTTTGACAATGCGCCGATTGGATATTTAGATTTGGACAGTCAAAAAAATAACACCTTGACTTATGAAACTATTTCTGGCAGAAAAACATATCAAGTAATTGTTGGTGATTCTTGGCAAGAATTGGTTTCTAATTACACCGAATTAACCGGAAAACAACCGCTACCTCCACGTTGGGTATTTGGAAATTTTGCGAGCAGAATGGGATATCATTCCGAGAAAGAAACCAGAGCAACAGTACAGAAATTTGAGGATGAAGACATTCCGTTAGATGCTGTTATTATTGACTTGTATTGGTTTGGAAAAGAATTGTTAGGAACAATGGGAAATCTTGAATTTCATAAAGACTCCTTCCCTACTCCAAAAAAAATGATTGCTGATTTTAAAAAGAAAGGTGTAAAAACGGTGTTGATTACCGAACCTTTTATTTTGACAAGTTCAAAAAAATGGAAGGAAACTTCTGAACARAAKTTNNAWTNRGAAAAGACAGTTTAGGAAATCCATATAAATATCAATTTTATTTTGGAGAAACAGGAATTATAGACATCTATAATCCAGCAGCAAAAAAATGGTTTTGGAATATCTACAAAAATTTAATTACTGATTTTGGTGTTGCAGGATGGTGGGGAGATTTAGGTGAACCTGAAGTGCATCCTTCAGATTTACTACACGAAACAGGAACTGCAGATGAGGTTCATAATATTTACGGGCACGATTGGGCAAAATTGGTTTATGAAGGTTATCAAGAAAATTTTCCAGAGCAAAGACCCTTTATTTTAATGCGTGCTGGCTACTCTGGTTCACAACATTATGGCATGATTCCGTGGTCTGGAGATGTAAATAGAACTTGGGGTGGTTTGCAAGCGCAACCCGAAATTGCCTTACAAATGAGCATGCAAGGAATGGCATATATGCATTCTGATTTAGGTGGGTTTGCAGGAGGTGAAATATTGGATGCCGAGTTATATGCACGCTGGTTGCAATACGGAGTTTTCCAACCAATATTTAGACCACACGCACAAGAAAGTGTAGCTCCTGAACCTGTTTTTCATGATGAAAAAACCATTGTCCTAGCAAAAGAAGCCATTGAATTAAGATACCAATTGTTGCCTTACAATTACACCTTAGCTTTTGAAAATAATCAGCAAGGAACTGCGTTTATGCAACCTTTATTTTTTGAAGAACCAGACAATATTGACTTACAAAATTCTGCTAATTCTTATTTTTGGGGACATGATTTTTTAGTATCTCCAATCTTAAAACAAGGAGTTGCTGTACAAGAAGTTTATTTCCCAAAATCTAACAATTGGTTTGATTTTTATACCGATGAAAAATACATAGCAGGAACAAAATCAACAGTCAAAACACACGAGAATTACATTCCGACTTTTGTAAGAGCAGGTGCTTTTATCCCAATGATTCAACCAATTCAAACTACAGATTTGTATTCTTTAAAACAATTTGAATTGCATTATTATTTTGATGAATCTGTAACAAATAGTTTAGGAAAATTATACAACGATGATGGCAATACTCCAAATGCTTTTGAAAAAGGAGCGTTTGAATTGCTGAAATTTAAATCAACCAAAAAAGGAAAATACCTCATCATTGAAATTGACTCAGAAGTTGGAGAAAATTACAAGTCAGAAGAAAAACATATAGAATTAATTCTACATAATATTTCATCAAAACCAAAAAAGGTTAAGAAATATAAAAGTGTATGGAATGCTGAAAATCATAGGTTGAAAATTATGATTAACTATCAAAGTAAAAAACAAACAATTAAAATAAAACTATAAACTAACAACACAAAAATCATGTTTACACTAAAAAAATCAATCATACTACTTTTAGGATTTACACTATTTATTTCTTGTCAAAAGCAAGAAAAAAAAGTACCAAAAGAAGAAAAAGAAATTACAACTATCAATAACGAAATCCTTGAAACCTCAGTAATCTATGAGGCTAACATCCGTCAATATTCTAAAGAAGGGAGCTTTGACGCCTTTACAAAAGACATTCCACAGTTAAGAGAATTGGGCGTTAAAATCATTTGGTTGATGCCAATTTTCCCAATATCAGAAACCAAAAGAAAAGCCACTGGAGGTGATTTTGCAAGCTTGATTAAAGATGAAGCAGAACGCAAAAAAGCATTGGGGAGTTATTATGCAGTTTCAGACTTTACGAAAGTAAATCCAGAATTTGGAACGATTGAAGATTTTAGAGAGCTTGTAAAAACGGCTCATAAAAACGGAATTTATGTCGTTTTAGATTGGGTTCCGAATCACACAGGATGGGATCATGTTTGGTTAAAAACAAACCCAGAATTTTATACAAAAAATGCTGATGGTGAAATTACAGATCCTTTAAATGAAGATGGAACACCAGTTGGGTGGGCAGATGTTGCCGACCTAAATTATGACAATACAGACTTAAGAATTGAGATGGTAAAGGAAATGACTTATTGGTTAACCGAAGAAAATATTGACGGATTTAGATGCGATGTTGCGGGGTCTGTCCCTACCGATTTTTGGCAAGAAACGATTCCTAAATTGCGTGCTCAAAAAGATATTTTTATGCTGGCAGAAGCTTGGGAACCTGAGTTGTTAGGAGAAGGTTTGTTTGATATGGCTTATGCTTGGGATGGACATCATGAAATGAATGCAATTGCAAAAGGAGAAAAAAAAGCAGCTGATTGGGATACCTATATGCAAAAGAGATTTACAGATTATGAGGCGAATGATATGTTGATGAATTTTATCACCAATCACGATGAGAATTCTTGGAACGGAACTGTAAAAGAGCGTATGGGAGATGCATCAGAAATTATGTTGGCACTTGCTTATATGACTCCGGGAATGCCTTTAATTTACTCTGGACAGGAGTATGACATGAGTCATAGATTAAAGTTTTTTGAGAAAGATGAGATTCCGAAAACGAAAGGAAAAACTTGGGAAAACCTTAAAAAATTAGGAGCTTTAAAAAATGATAATATTGCTTTGAATGGAGGCGGAAATCCTGCGACTTATAAAAATATCCCTGTTGACAATGAAAATATTATGCTCTTTGAAAGAGAAAAAAATGGAGAGAAAATTATTTTTATTGGGAACTTTTCATCTGAAAAAGTTGAATTTTCATTAAATCAAAAATTAGAAGGAAGCGATTATATGACGAATGAAAAAGTGCGATTTTCTGCAACAGATAAAAACAGTTTAGGAGCTTGGGAATACAAAATTTTAACTAATCAATAAACAGTGAAAGTTTTGGGTTTTAGAATCTTTTTTAGGTGTTATTCTTTTGGGATTTAATGAGTGATTACTTGTTTTTATTATTTGTTAATATTATTGGGGCAACAATAAATCCTTTATTTTTTAATTGCTCTAGCAAACCGCAAGTATTGTAAAGATGTAATAAACCAACAGCAACAAAACAATTTTTTNCTCTTAACAGATCAGGTAAAACTTGCAGCCAATTGTCATTTCGCTCTTTTATTAAAACGTTGGATTTACATGCAACATCTAATTTATAATCTAAATCATAATTTTTATATTTAGTTGCAAAGTTGCACCTACCTCTGTCAAAATCATCGCTGTTTAATTGATTAATCAAATAACTTATTCTCTTTTTTTCGGCTTTCCAGCTAGGAGAATCATATTCTCTATTGATTAAATTTAACTGTTCTTCATCCGTTTCTAACCCAAAAGTTTCTATCGATTTTTCTTCGGCTAGATGAATTAAATAATTGTCAAAATGATCCCATTTATCATTTTTCTGAACGGTGTTGCATTTAGTTTTCATAAACTCTTGTTGCAATTTCCATCTAAGTTCAATCGGTTTTACTTTATGAATATCAACTTTCCAATCTTTAGATAATTTAAGAAGCAATTGATACTCTTTTTTTTTCAGCCTCTTTTTAATCTCGAGTGATGCTTCTCTGGCATTAATCATATTTTGAGTTTGATCTGCTCCATCAACCGATTCAAAAATTGCTAGTTCCGATGCGTATAAACTTTCCTTTATCTCTGGAATAGAATCAACAAAAGAATTTCCAAACTGATGAAATGTTCCTACGATATATGATGTTTTACTATTAATTGTATTGGTTATTTTCCACAAAATTGTTTTTTGTCCAAAAGAAATTTGCCACAATAACCCTAAAATAATTACACTAAAATATTTTTTCATTTTTAACACATAAATTATTTGTACCGTAAAGATAGTTTATTTTACAATTTTTGATTCCCACTTAAATAGCAGGATTACCCTACTATATATCAACAAGTTGGACTAAAATAGAAACATCAACAGTTTAAAAAAGGCACAACAACTATAGCATCTATTTGATGAGCTATTATCTAAAATCTCTATCTTTACTCAAAAAAAATCGAATTTAGCTGATTGGTACATTTATGAAAAATAATTCCACTACTCAAAAACACTACCGCTCCTGCAATTTGTGCGAAGCTATTTGTGGCATCGTTATAGAACATCAAAATGGGGAGATTTTGTCGATTAAAGGCGATAAAGAAGACCCTTTTAGCAAAGGTCATATTTGTCCCAAAGCATTGGCTTTACAAGACATTTATAATCACCCTGACAGGTTAAAACAACCTCTGCAAAAAACCAGAAGTGGATGGAAACAAATTAGTTGGAAGGATGCATATCAAATTACTTCGGATAAGATAAAAGAGATACAAGCACAGCACGGAAATGATGCCATTGCTTTTTACCAAGGAAACCCATCGGTACATAATTACGGAACAATGTTGTTTAGCGGAAACCTTCGAAAAGCGCTCAGAACAAAAAACAATTATTCAGCAACTTCTCTAGATCAATTGCCGCATCAATATGTGGCGCAACTTATGTTTGGCCACCCTTTAATGATCCCCGTTCCGGATATTGACAGGACAGATTATTTTCTAATTATTGGAGCCAATCCAATGGCAAGCAACGGAAGTATAATGACTGCTCCTGGTGTTTCTAGAAGAATAAAAGCAATTCAGAAACGAGGAGGAAAAGTGGTAGTGGTTGATCCGCGAAAAACTGAAACTGCTAAAAAGGCCGACCAACATATATTTATTAAACCTGTTGCTGATGTCTATCTTTTACTTGCTTTAATCTATCAAATTTTTGAACAGAAAGGTATAGACTTAAAATCTGCTGATAAATATTGTGTCAATTTGGATGCGATTGAAAATATCTGTAAAGAATATTCACCTAAAAAAATAAGTGATATTACAGGAATTGATTCAAATTTAATTACAACGCTTGCCTCTGAATTTATGAATGCAAATACAGCCGTTTGTTATGGAAGAATGGGCGTTTCGGTTCAAGAATACGGAACCATTTGTCAATGGCTTATTAACGTGCTCAACATCATTACAGGGAATCTTGACAGCTCTGGCGGACACATGTTTCCTAACCCTGCTGTGCAAATACGAAGAGGTAAAAATAGAATAATGAAACCTCGTTGGTATAGCAGAGTGAGTAAAAAACCTGAATTTATGGGTGAGTTACCTACGGCTGTTTTGGCAGAAGAAATTACAACTGAGGGCAAAGGAAAAATCAGAGGGTTGGTAGTTTCTGCAGGTAATCCTGTAGTTTCATCACCAAATGGAAAAGAACTTGCGAAGGCATTAGAGCAATTAGATTTTATGGTGTCGATTGATATTTATAAAAACGAAACATCACAATATGCCGATTTAATCTTACCCCCACTTACAGGACTAGAAGTAGATCATTATGATTTGGCATTTTATAATTTATCTGTCCAGAATGTTGCTAAATATTCTCCGGCGCTTTATGAACCTGCTCCCAATACGCAATTTGATTGGCAAATTTTTAAAGAACTAAGTAACCGAATTAGCCCTCCTAAATCCATCAAAGCAAAACTCTTAAATTGGTGGCAAACACCTACAAAACTGTTGAATATTGGGCTCAGAACTGGGCCGTATAAATTATCGCTTAAGCAATTAAAAAAGAATCCTCATGGAGTTGATTTAAGCCCTCTCACTTCGATGTTACCTACTCATTTATTTACAAAGGGTAAAAAAATAAATCTCGCGCCAAAAATTTTATTAGAAGGAATGAAATTGGTAGCTACTAATTTTAGGAAAGATTCCTCATCTACATTAAAACTGATTAGTAGGCGGCATGTGCGCAGTAATAATTCGTGGATGGGCAATATCAAAAGGCTTAAAGGCGGGAGCAATAAATGTACTCTTCAAATGAATCCGAAGGATGCAGAAAGGTTGGGTGATGGAGAACTTGTCCTAGTTAAATCAACCGTTGGCTCAATTAAAGTTGTTCTTGAAATTACGGATGATATGATGCCTGGGGTGGTGAGTATTCTTCACGGTTCTCAACCCAATAATAATGAGTTAACAGACTTATCAAAAATGGATCCTATTACCGGAAATGCTATTTTTTCTGGAATTGATGTAGAGGTCAAAGCTATTTGAAAGGACACTCGCCAAGATTTGTTTATATCGCAACTGGTGTTGTAAATTTTAGCGTCTGAAAATTTCTTTTGTTTTTGACAATCTACTTTCAAAATCTGAAAAGGCCAAAAACAAATATAATGAATACTGCCCATCTTATCTCTATAGCTATCGGGATTACCCAAAGGGAAGGAGTTTTGATTATAACTATCAAATTTCTCCGTTATTACGAGAGAAGTATGACAGACGTAACCTGTCTGAATCGAACCTGCAATTATGAGGTTGCTTCTTCATTTCATTCATCGCATAGACGGAGAAAAATAATCATATTGCTTCTAAAGTTGAGATTGCTTCACCACTTTTGGTGGTTCGCAATGACGGAATAGACCAACTATCCATCAACAAAAAAGCACCCAAATGAATGAGTGCTTTGTATAAAAAAATATGTTTATACCAAATTAAATACATAATGTCGTAATAAATCGTTTCTTTTCAGCTTACTTTTTATTTAAAATTACTACCGTAACTGAGGCTATGCTACTAATTTTTAACTTCAATTAATCTGAAAATAATTCTTCCGATGGTTATCGGGATTATTTATACGGAATTACATATTCAAGTTGGTATTACTTCTTAATGAGGAAGTGATTTTCTAAAATATCCGTAGGCAAAAGTTCCGGCCAATGCTGCTCCGATAAATACCACAAAAATGGTATAACCAGACCCCACCAAAACGAACATCATCCCTGAACAAACACCTGTAAGTGCCCATCCCATTCCGAAAATAATTCCGCCTAAAATATAACGCCACCATTCGTGACTCTTATCATTAAACTTAACTGTTTCTCCGTGTACCGCTTTTATTTTTCCTCTTTTAAATAGTTGGGTTATAACAATCCCAATAGAAACTCCCGATATGATAATTCCATACATGTGGAATGATTGAAAGTGGAACATTTCTATGATTCTAAATGTTGATATCGCTTCTAGTTTCCACATTCCGAATCCGAAGAAAAAGCCTATAATAATATATTTGAATAATTTCATTTTTCTAACGTTTTAAATGGTGATTTGTAAAATATATGGGAGAATTAACCATGTCATAATTAAGCCACCAACAAAAAATCCGATAACTGCTACTAGTGATGGTAATT
Source organism: Flavobacteriaceae bacterium (assembly GCA_002401215.1). Classification (GTDB taxonomy): domain Bacteria; phylum Bacteroidota; class Bacteroidia; order Flavobacteriales; family Flavobacteriaceae; genus Urechidicola. Next base: position 24,494 of record NVSL01000026.1, read on the forward strand.
GCAAATTTGCAATCCCAGAAATAGCATGACCAGAAGTACATCCACCGGCATATCTTGCTCCGAAACCAATAAGAAATCCACCACCAAGAATGATGATTAAACCTCTTACTGTAAATAGTGATTTCCAGGAATATAAATTCCACCATTCTGGTAAATTTACTCCGTGCATGGTGTCCTTTCCAGGAACAATATGTACGTTCTCAGCATTTAAATAAGGCTCTGGAGATATCTGATTTAAGGTATCAATAGTTGCTTGTGAGATATGTGCAAGACCATCGCCCCCAAAATAATTTGCGGCAATATAACCACCAAACATTGCACCTAGTGCTACCATTAAATTCCATCCTTGCTTACCCCATTCAAAATCGAAGAAGTCGGCATATTTACCTGCGCCATCTGCAGC
>NVSL01000027.1 GCA_002401215.1 Flavobacteriaceae bacterium
ATCCCGTTTTATCTGAAACTCAGATAAAGGAAGCAGTAAAGAAGTTTGAAGACTATTTACTTTCCAAAGGTGCAGAAATGATCCACAAAGAGGATTGGGGCTTAAAAAAATTAGCTTATGCAATTCAACACAAAAAAAGTGGTTTTTACCATTTATTAGAATACAAGTTAGCAGGTGAAGCAGTTGCTGCATTTGAACTTGAATTCAGAAGAGACGATAGCATTATGCGCTATTTAACTGTTAAATTGGACAAACACGCAGCTGCTTGGGCAGAGAAGAGAAAAGCACGTGTTAAAACCGCTAAAAAATAATTAGGATGGCAAGTTTAGAGCAATCAGCAAAAGGAGGAAAACAAGGTGATGTTAGGTACCTAACTCCATTAGACATTGAAACTAAGAAAGAAGCAAAATACTGTCGTTTTAAGAAAAACGGAATCAAGTATATTGATTATAAAGATGCAGACTTTTTAATGTATTTGGTAAACGAACAAGGTAAAATTTTACCACGTCGTTTAACAGGAACATCATTAAAATATCAACGTAAAGTATCTGTTGCAATTAAAAGAGCACGTCATTTAGCATTAATGCCATATGTGGGCGATTTATTAAAATAATAAAGAGGATAGATATGGAACTTATATTAAAACAAGACGTAGAGAACGTAGGATTCAAAGACGATTTAGTAACTGTAAAAAACGGTTTTGGTCGTAACTTTTTAATTCCTCAAGGAGTTGCAATTTTAGCTACAGTTTCAGCAAAAAAAGTATTGGCTGAAAACTTAAAGCAACGCGCTCATAAAGAAGATAAAATAGTTAAAGATGCAACGAAAATAGCAGAAGCTATCAAAGCATTGGAAATTAAAATTACTGCAAAAACTGGTGAAGGGTCTAAATTATTTGGATCTGTAAACAACATCAATATTTCAGAAGCATTGGTTAAAGCTGGACATGACATTGATAAGAAATTTATCAAAGTAGAAGGTGGTAACGTAAAAAGCTTAGGTAAATATAATGCAGCTGTAAGATTACACAGAGCTGTAATTGCTGACATTACTTTTGAAGTGATAGCAGAAGCATAAGTTAACATTTTGTTAATAAGATTAAAGAGGGTTCACATTTTGTGAACCCTTTTTTTTTACCTTAGTTTTACTAAATTTATAAACAATTATTTTTTTAACTAAATGATTTTAAACATGAAACAAAAATTACGATTGTCATTTTTCCTTACTGTTTTTATGGTTGTAGCGAGTTTTGCTCAAGTTACAACGTCAAAAATTCAAGGTACGGTAAATGATGAAAACAACGAAGGTCTGTTTGGCGCAAATGTTATTGCAACACATGAACCAACAGGAACCGTATCAGGAACAATGACTCTTGACGGCGGTAGATTTAATTTACCCAACTTACGTGTTGGTGGTCCTTATACCATCTCAGTGAGCTTTGTAGGTTACCAAACAATAGAATATACCGATGTATATTTAGACTTAGGATCCGCATTTGATGTAAATATTCAGATGGTAACGGATAGTAACCAACTAGAAGAAGTTGTGATTACGTCAACAAAAAGTTCTACCTTTAATAATAGTAGAACAGGAGCAGMRACAAGTRTTGGWAAAMGMGAATTAACTMARTTRCCAACAATTTCWAGRTCAGCWKCAGATTTTACTAGATTAGAYCCRWCWGCTTCWGGAGGTTCTTTTGGAGGWRSAAATGATCARTTYAAYAATTTTACGYTGGATGGTTCTATTTTTAACAATCCTTTTGGATTGGATGCTGCAACACCTGGTGGACAAACAGATGCGCAACCAATTTCTTTAGATGCGATTGAACAAATTTCAGTTTCAAGAGCTCCGTATAATGTAGCTTTATCTGGATTTACAGGAGCATCTGTAAACGCTGTTACTAAAAGTGGTACTAACAAAATTTCTGGAACCGTTTATGGCTATTTCAGAAATGAAAATTTAACTGGAGGTAAAGTAAAAGGAGATGATATTTTTGTTCCTAAGTTAGAGCAAACTCAATATGGTGTGAGTGTTGGTGGGCCAATTATCAAAAATAAATTGTTCTTCTTTGCAAATTTTGAAAAGGATGAACGTACAGATTTAGGGCAAACTTGGGCACCAAATACAGGTTCAGGTGCTGTCAATGAATCAAGAGTTTTAGAGTCTGACTTGATGGAAGTACAATCTCTTTTAAGAGGTATTGGTTACGATCCGGGAGCATACGAAGGCTATACAAACGCATCAAATTCTACAAAAGGAATCTTTAAATTAGATTGGAATGTAAACGAAAATCATCGTTTGGCATTTATCTATAATTTCTTAGATGCATCAAAAGATAAAAATGCACATCCAACAGCATTAGGATTTAGAGGTCCAAATTCTCAGATTTTACAATTTGAAAATTCTGGATACCAAATCAACAATAAAATTAATTCGTTTTTAGTTGAATTGAATTCGACTTTTGCTGACAATGTTCAGAATAAATTCCAAGTAGGATGGACAAGTTTTCAGGATTACAGAAGCCCAAAATCAGTGCCAATGCCAGCATTTAGAATTCAGGATGGTAATGGTGCAAATTATATTGTTGCGGGTCACGAGCCATTTTCAATCAACAATAAATTAGATCAAAAAGTATTTCAATTCTCTAATAATTTAAATATTAGTGCAGGAGATCATGATTTAACTATTGGTATCTCATTCGAAAAATTCCAATTTGATAATTCATTTAACTTAGGGACTTATGGATATGCAGATGGACGTGGTTATGTTGGTGCTTTCTTTGGCGATTTTGCTGATATGGATGCTTTTAGAACAGGTATTTCAAATGGCTTATTAGCAGATGCAATGGCAGCTGCACAAGCAACATTTGATAATAATAACGCACAAGATTCTTGGAATTTAGCGGAGACAAATGTGGGTCAAATGGCATTTTATTTACAAGATGATTTTAAAGTTGGTGACAATTTAAAACTATCATTAGGGGTACGATTTGACAAACCTTTATTCTTTGATTCTAGCGATAAAGCACAAGAATTTATTGACTCACAATGTTGTTACATTCCATCAATTCCTTATACAGATCCTTCAAACGGAGAAACTGTATTTTTTGATTCAACTCAAATGCCAAATAGTGATATTATTATTTCGCCAAGAGTTGGATTTAACTGGGATATTACAGGCGATAAAACAAACCAATTGCGTGGAGGGACAGGAATCTTTACAGGTCGTTTTCCTTTTGTATGGTTAGGAAACCAAATTGGGAATCCGAACTTTTACTTCTACCAAGTGGTGGATCCAGACTTTAAGTTCCCAACAGTTTGGAGATCTAGTTTAGGATTTGACAAGAAATTAGAAAGTGGCTTAACTTTAACTGCTGATGTATCTTACACGAAAGATATCAACGGAGCACATGTTCAAAACTGGGGATTAAAAGCACCGACAGGAACATTGAACGGAGTTGGAGATACAAGAGAAAGATATTTACCTGCGGATGTTGGTAATGCTGCTTATGTATTTACAAATTCTGATAAAGGATGGACATTTAACGGAACCGTAAGTGCGAAGCAAACATTTAAAAATGGTTTGTACACAAGTTTAGCATATAACTTTTTAAACTCTCAAAGTGTAAACTCTATTGAGGCTGAAATTACTGGTGATGCATTTGCATTTAACCCTGTTGTTGGCAATGCTAATGATGCTGTTTTATCAAATTCTAAATATGGAGATACACATCGTTTTATTGGAGTTGTTGGTAAAACTTGGACCTATGGTGGTAAAGATCAATGGTCTTCAACATTATCTGGAGTCTTAGAATATGCTCAAGGAGGACGTTTTAATTATACCTATGCAGGTGATATTAATGGTGATGGATCTGGTTTAAATGACTTGATTTATATTCCTACTGCTGCTGAGGTTCAGCAAATGCAATTTGTAGCTCCAGGGCAAGCAGCTGCTTTTGAAGCATTCATTCAACAAGATGATTATATGAGTGATAATAGAGGTGATTACTTTGAGCGTTATGGTGCATTGGCTCCATGGAGAGGTAAGATTGATATGAAATTCATTCAAGAATTTACTTTGGGTAATGACAATGCAATTCAGTTTAGTGCTGATATTTTAAACCTTGGTAACTTGGTAAATTCTAACTGGGGATTGATTCAACAACCAGATGCAGTACAACCAATTGGTGTTACTGTTGATGGAGCTGGAGTTCCAACATATAATTTTGATGGTAATATCACTAAGACGTATGTTTATGATATTAGCTTAGCATCTAGATGGCAAGTACAATTCGGATTGAGATATATTTTCTAAAAGATATTGTTATTTAAAATATGAAAGCCGTTACAATTTTTTGTAACGGCTTTTTTTGTGAGATGAAATCAAGTAACTTAGGTATAATAGACAAAAAGGAGGCTGATTTCGATTAAATTATTTCAAGTGGACAAAAAGGAGGCTGTATTTTTCTACAGTTTTTGCTTTCTAATTTTTTGTTTTTTATCTTTGATTCATCAAGTTAAACGGAGTTTGGCTCTGCTGGAGAGCAACCATTCAAGGGATACCTTGATGACCGACAAAAATGTCAAAATTAAGAGGTTCTTTTGAGCCTCTTTTTTTGATATTTTAAGAGGTCTTTATGCCTTAAAAAACTCATTAATAAATTTAATTTTTCTAGCCCTTGACAGCCCATTATGATTTCTAAGTTTATTCTTTAAATCTGAAAAATGGCCATCAATAGCATTTGTTGTATTTGGAATACCTAACTCGTAGTAATCATACCAAATAAAAAGCCATTTTAAGTTTGTTTTTAGACTCCTAAATGCACTTCTTAATCGTTTATGAGTATAGTAACTTTTACCTGTTTCTGGGTTCGTTGTTCTTTCGTTTAAGAATGATTTCCATTTAGTGTACCAAAGATCTAAGCCTCCYTCAAAAGACTCTTTGTCTGTTATCTTDATCATCGCAACTAACTCCTTAAGTTCAATAGATGCAGGGAGTTTTGGATTTTTAGTAATATATCTTCTTATGATAGCCACTTGATGAAACTGACACATCTGTACAGGAATATTACCAAAAGACTGAAGCAATCCTTTACGTCCATCACAAACAATTGCAAGTACTTCAAAACCTTGTTTTTGCAATTCATTAATTCCTTGAATGTATAGCGCGTTTGATTCCGTTTTCACATAGTATTTAAGAAGATTTTCTTTCGTGTAAGCATCTTTAAAAAGCATCACTCCAAAGTTTCTACCCCAATAAGTAGTATCCATCAAAACAACAATTTTTCGAGCTGATTTTTCAGGAATAACTACATGGTATAAATCAATCTTTCTTTGAATAGTTCGTTTGGAATAACTGTACTTATTTGCYAGTTGTWTATAGGTCTGTTTTCCTTGAGTATATTCTTTCCATAGCACTCCAATATTTATTCTATTTCCTGCTAAAAATTGTCTCTTGCACACATAACATTTATACTTCTGTTTTTCATTGCGAATACCGTTTTTCTTGATGATAGTACTACCACAATAAATACACTTTTTTTATTCAAAGCCTTTGATTTAACGTTAGACCAACAAAGATAAGCGCTTTAGAAGTTTGTAGCCTCCTTTTTGTCTATTACGCCGTAACTTACAACTTCTCCGCCAAATAACCAGCAGTAAAACTCTTTTTACATTTTATTAATTCTTCTGGAGTGCCTTGAAAAAGTAATTCACCACCATTTTTACCTCCTTCTTTTCCGAGGTCAATAATATAGTCGGCACATTTTATGAGTTCGATATTGTGCTCAATTACAATAATGGAATGTCCGTTTTTGATAAGTGCATCAAACGATGCTAATAACTTTTTAATATCATGRAARTGWARWCCYGTTGTWGGTTCATCAAAAATAAASAGTGATTTACTTTGMCGTGTTCCTTTTACTAAAAAGGATGCGAGTTTTATACGTTGTGCCTCACCACCAGAAAGGGTAGAGGAGGATTGTCCTAAAGTAACATATCCCAAACCAACATCTTGCAAGGGTTGTAATTTCTTTGCAATTTTTGTTTCATGGTGTTCTTTAAAAAATGAAATAGCATCATCAATCGTAGCATTTAAAATATCGTTGATAGACTTCTCTTGAAACTTCACTTCTAAAATTTCTTTCTTAAATCGTTTGCCATTACACACATCACATTCTAAATGTACATCCGCCATAAATTGCATTTCGATGGTAACTTCGCCTTCACCTTTACAAGTTTCACAGCGTCCACCTTCTACATTAAACGAAAAATGTTTGGGTTTGTAATTTCTGATTGTTGACAATCGTTGCGACGAAAACAAACTCCGAATATCATCATATACTTTAATATATGTCACCGGATTCGAACGACTCGAACGTCCAATTGGGTTTTGATCAATAAATTCTAAATGTTCTAGTTTACTAAAATTTCCTTTAATTTCGGTAAACTGTCCTGCTTTTTCTCCGTAGCCATTTAGCTGTTTTTGTAAGGCTGGAAATAAAATATTTTTTACCAAGGTACTTTTTCCACTTCCCGAAACTCCCGTAATAATTGTGAGCATGTTGAGTGGAAATTTTACATCGATATTTTTTAAGTTGTTATGACGTGCGCCAATAATTTCAACAAAATCATTAATGGATTTTCTTTTTGACGGCACTTCAATTTCTTGCGTTCCATTTAAATATTGAGCAGTCAGAGAATCAGATTTTAATAACTCTTTAAATGATCCTTCTGCAACCACATGACCACCAAAAGTTCCAGCCTCTGGACCGATATCAATAATCATATCCGCAGCTTTCATAATGTCTTCATCGTGCTCTACTACGATGACCGTATTTCCTAAATCACGTAAGTTTTTTAATACTTTTATGAGGCGTTCTGTATCTTTAGGATGTAATCCAATACTCGGTTCATCGAGAATGTACATTGACCCAACGAGACTACTTCCCAATGAAGTTGCTAAATTTATCCGTTGACTTTCACCTCCAGAAAGTGTGTTTGAAGTTCTATTTAAAGTGAGGTAGTTTAAGCCAACATCGGTTAGAAATAGTAAGCGATTGTTGATTTCTGTCATTAATCTTTTTGCGATGCCTTGTTCTTGCTTTGTTAATTTGATATTTTTGAAAAAGGTAGATAATTCATCCAAAGGCAAATCAACCAATTCAGAAATTGTCTTGCCATGAACTTGCACGTAGTTGGCTTCTTTTCGCAATCTCTTTCCTTCACAAATAGTACACTTTGTTTTTCCGCGATAGCGAGATAGCATCACTCTAAACTGAATTTTATAWCTCTTACTTTCTAAATATTTAAAACAATTATGGATGCCTTCAAAATATTCATTTCCATTCCAAAGCAATTCCTTTTGCTCTTCGGATAATTCAAAATAGGGGCGATGAATAGGGAAACCAAATTTATACGCATTGTCAACTAAATCATTTTTATAGTTCTCCATTGAAGGCGATTTCCAAATAATCACCGCATTTTCATAAATGGATAAACTTGTATTTGGAATCACCAAATCGGTGTCGATTCCGATTACATTCCCATATCCTTCGCATTTAGGACACGCTCCGTATGGGTTGTTAAAGCTGAATAAATGGGTGTTAGGGTCTAAAAACTGAATGCCATCCAATTCAAACGAATTGCTAAAAGTTGTAAGTGTATTATCAGATAAATTTTGAAGGGTACAGATTCCTTTTCCTTCAAAAAAAGCAATTTGGATTGCGTCAGACAATCGGTTAAAAAAATCTTCGTTGTGTTGCACTACAACACGATCAACCACCAATTCAAAGTCATGTCCAAAATCTTCATTTTTTGACTCAACAGTTTTAGCAAAATCTTCAATCCGAAGTACATCACCTTTAAATTTAACTCTAGCATATCCTTGTTGCGCTAATATGGTAAGTGATTTAGAAACAGATCTATCTTCAGGAATATGAACTTTTGCCAAGAGTAATAATTWGGTTTTTGCTTCCAACTTTTTTACGAAATTTGTAACATCGCGTACCGTATCTTTTTTTACTTCTCTACCAGAAACGGGTGATATTGTTTTACCAATTCTTGCAAATAATAATTTTAAGTAATCGTAAATTTCGGTTGAGGTCCCAACGGTAGATCGTGGGTTGGTGCTATTTACTTTTTGCTCAATGGCAATTGCTGGGGATATCCCTTTGATGTAATCTACTTTGGGTTTGTTGAGTCTCCCTAAAAATTGACGCGCATAAGAAGACAAGCTTTCTACATAACGTCTTTGTCCCTCGGCATATAAGGTGTCGAAAGCTAAACTCGATTTTCCAGAACCAGACAATCCGGTAATGACAACTAATTTATTTCTTGGGATAGCAACATCAATATTCTTTAAATTATGGAGCTTTGCTCCTTTAATCAAAATATATTCTTTCGGATTTAATGCTGCGATATTTTTGGTCATTATAGTGTTATATTTTTTGAATGATTGCAAAGGTAAAGTAAAGATTTCGTAATTTATTAAAGGTTGATTAATAATCGATATTGGCAGATAATCATCCAATAAAACAATAAAAAGATTGCTAATAATTTGTTTTATAAATAAATAAAATTCATATTTGTGGCTTACTTATAATACAGATACCCTATTACATACTATTACTTTAAAAAAAATTAACGCAAATTATCAAACCCCCAACTAGGTTTTGATGTTTTTTAATTAATAGTTATGGATAAATTAAAAGTATTAGACAGTAGTCTTGTTTCAAACTACCTGAATGGAGACGAGAAATGTTTCGAGATTCTTATTACGAGGCACAAACAAAGAGTTTACAATTTTATTTTTTCGAAAGTATTGAATAAAGATATCGCTGAAGATGTTTTTCAAGATACTTTTATAAAAGTGATAAATACCCTAAAACGAGGTAAGTATAACGAAGAAGGTAAATTTTTACCTTGGGTTATGCGAATTGCTCACAATTTGGTGATTGATCATTTTAGAAAATGTAATAGAATGCCAAAATTTAAAAATACAGATGAGTTTGATATTTTTTCTGTCTTGGGTGATGGTGAGCTAAATGCTGAAAAACAACTGATTAAAGAACAAATTTTATCTGATGTTCGTCGTGTAATTGATGAATTGCCTGATGATCAAAAAGAAGTTTTAATCATGCGTATGTATAAAGATATGAGTTTTAAAGAAATATCAGAATGTACAGGTGTGAGTATCAATACAGCTTTAGGACGGATGCGATATGCACTGATTAATATGCGTAAATTAATAGAGAAGAATAATATAATTTTGGTAAACTAACAATAAAGTAAAATAAACCTCGTTAGTATATTAATTAGTTTAATAAAAAGCAGGGGTTTATGATGAAACTTTACACAGAAAAGTCTTCTTTTAAGGAGCAACCAAAACAAGAAACAATTCAATTTTTACTAAATTACTCCAAGGCACTGAGAATTGTGAAGGCCAAAAGTAAAACGTTTGAATTGCATTTGAATTAAGAGAAGAAAGACCCGATTACACCAAATCGGGTCTTTTTTATGGTATAATTTTTTATAGCTTTTTTCTTCCGATGGTTTTATAAATGATATCATTTTCGATATCCCAACCTCTTGCAGGAGAATGTTCTCGTCCGTAATAAATAATTTGAAGATGTAACTTATTCCACAATTCTTTGGGAAATAATCGTTTGGCATCTTTTTCAGTTTGCACCACATTTTTTCCGTTGCTTAAATTCCAACGATACATCAATCTGTGGATATGTGTATCAACAGGAAAAGCTGGAACTCCAAATGCTTGACTCATCACCACACTCGCCGTTTTATGACCCACCGCAGGTAACTCTTCTAGATACTCAAAACTTTGAGGGACTTCTCCATCATGCTTGTCAATCAATATTTTTGATAAGCCATAAATTCCTTTTGATTTCATGGGAGATAATCCGACTGGGCGAATAATTGCTTTAATTTCTTCTACTGATAATTTTATCATATCATACGGATTATCGGCCTTTGCAAATAGGAGCGGAGTGATGGTATTTACTCTGGCATCGGTGCACTGAGCGGATAACAATACCGCAATTAATAAAGTATATGGATCTTTATGATTCAACGGAATTGGAGTTTCTGTGTATAATTCTTCAAGTGTGTCAATAACGAATTGAGCCTTTTCTTGTTTGGTCATAAATTAAGTTTCAAAAGTTGAATAGCTACAAAGATACAAAGGTTTTGAGTTGATATTTTCATTAATGTAGAATTTGTAAAAGGGAAACTTGTATCTTTGTGTTATAAAAATCGAACAAAATGACTTCATTAAAAATAGGAGATAAAGCACCAGATTTTAGTTGCAATGACCAAGATGGGAATACAATTCAATTATCAGATTATAAAGGTAAAAAACTAGTATTGTTCTTTTATCCAAAGGCGAGTACACCTGGTTGTATTATGGAAGGGTGTAACTTAAGAGATAACTATCACACTTTTTTAGCGAAAGGATATGATGTGTTGGGTGTGAGTGCAGATTCTCAAAAAAGGCAACAAAATTTTATCAATAAATATGAATTTCCTTTTCCGTTATTGGCTGATGAAGACAAAGAAGTTTTGAATGCATACCAAGTTTGGGGACCCAAAAAATTTATGGGACGCACCTATGATGGTATCCACCGTACCACTTTTGTAATTGATGAAAATGGAGTGATTGAAGATGTTATTTTAAAAGTAAAAACGAAGGCGCATACGAGTCAGATATTGAAATAATAGTTTGATGTAAADATAAAAARCYRCAAATTTTABAAAATTTGCGGCTTTTTGAATATTGTTYTWGKYWWTCTAGRYYATCCAAATCATCCAAATCATCAAGTTCATCATCTAAATCTTCCAATTCCTTCACGGCATCTTGTTCGGATTGTTTTTCTTTTTGAATGAATTCTGTATCATTTTCAACTTCATCTTCTGTCAGTAATTGTTTACCCATTGAGATGATGATTGCAAGCAATGAAAGTAACACCACTATTCTTGCAAAAGAAAAATTGAGTTGTTGTTTTTTTGCTGATAGATAGGCTATCAGTCCGAGTATTAATCCAAAAGAAGCAGGGAAAATTGCTAAGTTAGAGATTGGTAAAAAGGAAAATAACAATCCGAGGAGTGCGCCAATAATTCCGAATATACTTAATGTTGTGATGAGCGTTTTATTCATGATTTTAAAATTTATAAATGTTTATTTTGAAAAGTTACTCAATCTAATTTGAACTCTACCAACAGGAATATTGGCTTCAATCAATGCTGGTAATCTGTCATTATCTGCAGTAATGTAAATATATTTTCCACCTTTGGCTTTTTTAAGTCCATCGCCAACAAAACCAATTTCGAGTTTATAACATACTCTACTACCTGAATTTGCTACTTTAATAGTCTCTTTTCCGAGATACGTAATGTTGATACTTTCAATTTCAGAATCGACAATTAATTTTGTGGTTGTTTTCTGACCAATTGCAAAATTGTCATAATCTAAAACCCGCACATTGTAAATTGCCGAAACAATATCTAAGGTGGTATTTGTAATTGGCACTTCTACTTTAAAATCTTTATATCCTTTTTTATTTAAGGTAGATATGGCAATTTTTGAGTTGCGTTTAAACAAATATTTCAACTCTTTTTTATAAGTTCCTTCTTCAATACTTCTTTTGTAGAGCACTGGTATCAGGGTTTCTGGGTTTACATAACTCTCGTATAAATCGCGCACTTTAAAGAATTTGTCCCAACTAGAATAGGTAGAAGCAGTACATTTTAAGCGCAGTAATTCGCGTGTTTTTGTTTTTACTGTAGATGTTTCCATCTTAACTTCTGCAATATCTGTCATCACTCCAGATATATTGAAAGAGGCAATGAATGTTAATTTCTCTCCACTTTTTATATATTGATTTTCTACAGATGATGAATCCGTATTAAAAGAGAATACAATAAATAGGACGATGATAAACGAAACTTTTTTAAACATATATTATTTTTTTATTTGATAATTTTTCTGCAAGGTTTCAAAAACCTTGTAGGTATTTTAGAGTGATTTTTTTNAAAACGATATTTTTGATTTTTTATTGGCACTCACCTCACGATTAAAACTTCATATTGAGTTTTACATTAAACACTCTGCTAGTCATAAAATTCGGAATTCCATAAGAATTTTTTGAATAGACATCACGTACCCAAATATTTGTTATCGAATTTTGAACATCAAACATATTGTAAATTTCTACACCAAAAGTCAATTCTTTAAAGCTTTTAAACATTCCAGAAGTTCTTAATTTATTCGCATCAACCAAAACATAATTTATACCAATATCTGCTCTTTTATAAGAATTTAATCTGCTTTGATATTGATAAGGATCTGCATAAGAAGGAGAGCCTCCCGGTAAGCCAGTATTGAAAACTAAGTTCAAATACATTTTTAAATCCGGAATCTTAGGTACATAATCTTGAAACAAAATTGCCAATTTAAAACGTTGATCTGTTGGACGTGGAATATATCCACGGTCATCAATATTTTCTTTGGTAGTCATAAAGCCCATCGAAACCCAACTTTCAGTTCCTGGTACAAACTCACCATTCAAACGCATATCAAAACCTGCAGCATAAGCAACAGCATTGTTTTTTGCTGCATATCTGATTCTAACATTATCAACTGTATACGGATTTACATCCCACATGTGTTTGTAATATGCTTCGGTAACCAATTTAAAAGGACGGTTCCACATATTAAAACTATAATCATTCCCTAAAACAAAATGCAATGATTTTTGTGCTTTTACATCGGGTTGAACTTTACCAACCGAGTCTCGTAACTCTTTGTAAAATGGAGGTTGGCTATACAAGCCAGTAGAAAATCGAAATAACATATCCTTATCCCAATTGGGTTTCAGCGCAATTTGTCCTCTCGGACTCACAATTGTTTGGCTACCGTCAGAAACGATACCATCGCCTTTTACCGTCCAATTATGAACGCGAACACCTAAGTTATACCACACTTCATTTTCTCCTAATTCACTTTTTTTACTCCATTGTGCAAATCCAGAAATGCGATTTATTTGCACATTATTCAGAGCCCTGATATTTGTAAACGGAACAATTGGACCTTCATAAGGTTCGTAAGGTTGCTCGTTTGCAATGTGATTTGGAGGACGAATTGAAAACCCTGCGGAGTCAATTACTTCCCATTCTATTAATCTGTCACGAATATCTTCATTTTGATATTTTGCACCAAATTCAAATTTATGACCATCCTTTAAATAATTTCCTTTCACCTGAACGGTGCTAATTAAGGCATCCAAATTATTTCTTGCATGGCTTAATTGAGAGCCAATTCCTTGCGAGAATTCTACATTTCCAAAATCTTCAGAGCCAAAATTAGAATCAACTTCACCTAAATTATAGGAAGCCAAAATATCGTAATATTCAGATTCTTGCGTATTATAAACCGATGTAGTTAAATCCATCTGTAAATTTTCATTGACTTGATACGTCCCTTTCAACGCGCCAAAAGCTGTTTGATAATTGTCTTTTTCTTGTCCTTGATAAAACACCACCAACTCTAACGGATTGGTAACCGTACCGAATTTTGTACGTCTAGAAATAGGAGTGTAGTTGTAATCATTGACAGAATAGCTGCCTAAAAAGTCAACTTTTAACCGCTCATTAATTTGATAAGATAAAAATGTTTGAACATCGGTAAATTTAGGATTGTAGTTCACATCAACATCCTTACTATTTACCAATAAGCTGTTATCGCGATATCTCACACCAATTAAAGCTGACAATTTATCTTTAAACATTTTCCCTTCAACGGTGGCACTTCCTCCTAATAAACTCAGGTTTACTGCTGCTGCAAATTCTTGCGGAGTGCGATAGGTAATATCTAAAACCGATGACATTTTATCACCATATTTTGCTTGAAATCCACCTGCTGAAAATTCAACTTTCTGAGTCATATCAGCATTTACAAAGCTCAAACCTTCTTGCTGACCAGAGCGTACTAAAAAAGGACGGTACACTTCAATACCATTTACATAGACTAAATTCTCATCAAAATTACCACCACGCACATTGTATTGTGTGCTCAGTTCGTTGCTGTTATTTACACCCGCAAAAGTCATAATTAAATTTTCAACACCTGCATTTGCTCCGGGGATATTCATCAATTCCGTCACTTCAATTTTGGTAATTCCCTCAGCATCTTGAGTTCTATTTTCAACATCAACCTCTTTTAATTCTTCAGTAACCATATACAATCTAGGGGAATAACGWACCGTTTTCCCTGCCCTTWCATTAAACTTTTTAACGCGCGTTGCAAAAGCTAAATGTCTAAAAGTTACGGTCACTTCTTTGTTGGCAGCAATGGTAATTTTATAGTTACCATCTGCATCACTGGTTGCTCCTGTATTTTCAAAACTGATGGAAACATTCTCAATAGGTTTCCCGTTTTCGTCTTTAATAACTCCTTGTAAAGTTGCTGTCTGAGCAAAAATACCGAATGAAATAAATAAGAATAAAAAAGAGAGATTTAATTTTGATTTCAAATTATTTGGCTTAGTTATGAGTTATTTTTTTCTATAAAACGTCGCTTCTAGAATTTTCGTATTTCCAACATTATCAATTGCAATCACTTTTAATTGATGTTTGGCAGTTGTAAATTTTTTATCGGTAAAATCRTAAGTCAAGGTTCCGTATTTAGGACTGTATTCTAATCGAATCCATTCCCCATCAATTTCTCCTCTGTATGATTTTATTCCTGATAATTTATCCGATACCTTTAACTTTAAAAAGTTGTAATGCGTCAACCACTGCTCATCTTTTATGTTCGACAATTTGAGTGAAGGTTTCTCGGTATCAGTTAATAAGGTAAAAATACCTAAATCTTTTGTAGTAGTATAAAAAGTTTTTTCTTTTTTAGTAGTTGATTTATAGGACACTCTTCCTTTATCGCTAATTTTTGCGATGAATAATTGCTCCCTTTCTTCCTGCGGATATTTAGAAATATCAAAAGTTAAGGTGTAATTTTTGTGTAGCGGTACGGATTTATTATGAATTGTCGCCACACTATCTTTTACTTTAAAGTCCAAATAAAAATCGTCATAAAAAGTATTTTTCGGGAATGCTATGGTAACAATTCCTTTTTGATATTTATTAAATTCTTTAGCTTTGATAGGATATTTGGTGATTTTTTCTTTCTTATAAATGGTGATACTATCTCTTTTTCCTTGTATTGGAATAGTTAATGATTTTTGATTCCCCTTAAAATCTTTTACTTCGATTACCACATTATAAGTAAGATTCTCTTTTATGTTGATGACACCCTTATCGACCACATTTTTATAGATGCTCAATTTATTTGAAGGATGCACAAAACAGCGTTGAATGCGTTGCTTTAATTTTGCATTCCGTTCGTAATCAATTAATAAGTTAATATATCTCGACTCAGCAAACGAAAAAGTTTCAACCTCATGTTCATACATTTTGTGACCATTTACTTTCATAGTCATATTATAAATACCATTTTTATTCATGGCACCATTTAATCGGTCGTAAGTGTTAATTCCGAAACCAATATTACCAGAAGCAGTAATTTTATCAGCTAACAAATTCCCGTCAGCCAAAGATTTAAAATTGATTTGCAATGGAGCATTTGATTGATTTACTTGCGACGAATTATTTTGAGGATATGCCATCAATACATTTATATAAGGTCGTTTCGTATCCTTTATTTTGATGCCAAAGAGTAGTGGATTGATAGGTTTTGAATTTCCGTCTCTAATTTCGAAATGTAARTGKGGWCCWACAAAWCCWCCMGTASYACCASWWWAKGCAATGACTTCTCCTTTTGTAATTGTCAATTCACTTGCTTTTGGATAGAGCTGAATCTCATAAGATTCTTTTTTGTATTGTTTCTTTTTTAAATAAGATTCAATTTCTTTATTGAATTTTTTGAGGTGTGCATAAACGGTTGTATATCCATTGGGATGCGTGATGTACAACGCTTTTCCATATCCCCAAGCAGAAATTTTAATACGTGACACATATCCCCCGGCAGCAGCAAAAACTTTCAATCCTTCAACTTGATTTGTTTTTAAATCTAGACCAGCATGAAAATGGTTGGTGCGCAACTCGCCAAAAGTCCCCGCTAAATAAAGATCAATATTTAATGGGTTTTGAAAATAATCAGTTGGGTATTTCTCTTGAGAGCATACAGAAAAGAGGGTAAAAAAAAGGATACTAAAAACTCGGAATCTCAATGGTGATTTTTTTTTGCTAAAATAACAAATAAAATAGCTATTGACCAACAATCAGATAAGCATTTGCAGGAGAGTAGCTTAAAAATATTTCATCAAAATAACCCAAAACAGTTGCTATACTCAAATAAGAATCTTACATTTGAATCATAGTTTTGGTATCTTAGAAAAAGAAATGAGTAATATAACACAAGCCGCTAATTTACTAGAAGATAAGCTCGATAAACTCCTAGAAATTTATATTTTTTTAAAGGAAGAAAACGAGTTTTTACATCAACGTATAGCGACTTTAGAAAATCAACTTACTAAGAAATCACAGCAATTAGACGAAAATGTAAAGTCGTATCAGTTGCTAAAAATTGCCAAAACTATTGAAGGCAGTAATAATAATACAAGAGAAACAAAACTCAAAATAAACGCTTTGATTCGCGATATTGACAAATGTATAGTTCAGTTAAGCGAATAAGTTCTTTTTAATTTATGGAAAAGAAACTTCGAATTAAAATTACCATTGCGGGTAGAATATATCCTCTAAGCATTAACAATGCAACAGAAGAAGAAGGTATGCGAAAAGCCGCTAATAGAATTAATAAAATGGTAGCGATGTTCGAAAAAAACTACGCGGTTAGTGACAAGCAAGATGTGTTAGCAATGAGTGCTTTACAGTTTGCATCGCAAGTAGAAATTCATGAATTGAGTAAAGAGAATATATTAGAAGAAGCGACAGAAAAACTAAATGCACTCAGCCAAAAATTGGATAGTCATTTAGAGTAAGTTCATTAAAATAAATAATAATACTGCCCACATTAGTTATTGTTCGTCAAACTCAACAGGAATAAATTCTGAAGGATGAGTCATAATTGTAAAAGCAAGCCATAAACGCTGATTTATTTCAGTACCTCAGTGGATCCTTGATCAGTTAGTTAGTCCTATTTATGTCATTATGGAGTTTGCAGAAACTTCGCTAATGTGGGTTTTTTTATGCAAAATAATTGTTGTTTTGCATTGACCTAATAAAACTAACTAAAAATGGAAACCATGATATTGCCAATTGCTATTGGCTTAATCGGTTTAGTAATTGGATTTTTAATTGCTAAATCACTAGNAAAAAAAACAAGCATCAGGTACAATTAAAAGAGCAAATAAAAGTGCTGCTGGCATTTTAAAACAAGCCAAGATTGATGCTGAAACTTTAAAGAAAGATAAAATACTACAGGCCAAAGAAAAGTTTCTCGAGTTAAAATCAGAACATGAAAAAGTGATTTTAAACAGAGAGAAAAAAAGTAATGAAGCCGAAAAAAGAATTCGTGATAAAGAATCTCAAGTTTCACAATTGGTTGATAAAAATAAAAAATTAGCTACTGATTTAGAAAAGAAAACGAGTGAGTTTGATCACAAATTAGAGTTTATTGAGCGCAAAGAAAATGAACTTGAGAAAATCCACAAAAAGCAAGTAGAAAACTTAGAAGTTATTTCAGGGCTTTCTGCTGAAGACGCTAAAAAAGAATTGGTTACTTCTTTAAAAGACGAAGCCAAATCTGACGCTATGTCTTTCATTCAAGATACTTTAGAAGAAGCTAAATTAACGGCTGAACAAGATGCAACTAAAATTATATTGAACACAATTCAACGAGTTGGCGTAGAACAAACTGTTGAGAATTGTGTGTCTGTATTTAACCTTGAGTCTGATGATGTGAAGGGTCGGATTATTGGTCGTGAGGGTAGAAATATCCGCGCTATCGAGGCTGCCACTGGTGTTGAGATTATTGTTGATGATACTCCAGAAGCAATTATCCTTTCTTGTTTTGATCCGGTTCGGAGAGAAATTGCAAGATTGTCTTTACACAATTTGGTGACTGATGGTAGAATTCATCCAGCACGAATTGAAGAAGTTGTTAAAAAGACGGAGAATAAAATCAACCAAGAAATTATTGAAGTTGGTAAGCGTACGGTAATAGAATTAGGAATTCATGGATTGCATCCAGAGTTGATTAAAGTAATTGGTCGTATGAAATTCCGTTCTTCTTACGGACAGAATTTATTGCAACACTCTAGAGAAGTTGCAAACCTTTGTGGCCTGATGGCTGCTGAACTTGGGTTGAATGCCAAGGTTGCAAAAAGAGCAGGATTGTTACACGATATTGGTAAAGTACCAGATACAGAAAGTGAATTACCTCACGCAATTTTAGGAATGGAATGGGCGCAGAAATATGGTGAAAAACCAGATGTTTGTAACGCTATTGGAGCGCATCACGACGAGGTTGAAATGAAATCTTTGATTGCACCAATTGTACAAGTTTGTGATGCTATTTCAGGAGCAAGACCAGGAGCAAGACGTCAAGTATTAGATTCTTATATCCAACGTTTAAAAGATTTAGAAGATGTTGCTTTCGGATTCTCAGGAGTTCAAAAAGCTTATGCGATTCAAGCCGGTAGAGAATTGCGTGTAATTGTTGAAAGCGAAAAAGTAAGCGATTTAAAAGCGGCGGAATTATCTTTTAGTATTTCACAAAAAATTCAGAATGATATGACCTATCCGGGGCAAGTGCGTGTTACGGTGATTCGTGAAACGCGTGTGGTGAATATCGCAAGGTAAAAAGCCCATCTATCCCGATAGTTATCGGGATTCCCAAGGGAAGACTTTTTGATATGAATACAACAGAATATTGAATAWTATTTTAAAAGCATTTGCCCCTTGGTAAATGCTTTTTTTAGTATCATTATTGACAATTTAATTACAATGAAATACAGACAACTCACCAAAGAACAGTTTGAAGAATTGCACGAAGAGTTTGCAAAATTCTTAGCAACGCAACAGATTGATGCTGCGGAATGGATAGAAATAAAAAAATCAAAACCAGAAGTTGCAGAAGAAGAAATGAATTTGTTTAGTGACCTTGTTTGGGAAGGTGTTTTAAAGAARGTAAATTACCTCGAACATTTTTCTTCTGACAATTTAAACCTTTTTAGATGTAATGGCGAGCATATTGAGCGTATCGTTGTGACAGTTACCAAAGCTGATTTTGACTTTTTAAAGGATGCAGATTACAAATGGTTTGTTGAGAATTCTAAGGATGATTCCATCGAATATTTTAAAGGACAGAAACCATACTTAAAAGAAAGAAACACAGAAATTTTTGATTTGATTGAAAAAGGAAGTGTGATTTCTAAAGGCGATCTTTTTGAAGGAATTTTGAAATTAATTTCCTAGTTTTTGTATCACACTAACCTTTCCAAATTTCTTACTTTTGTTGAATGAAAATCAAACTAGACCAAGCCTATTCCGATCATATTTCTCAATTCCTTACTGATAAACGCAAAGATACTTTTGATAGAATCTTGGCACAACGCTCAAGACATTTTACAGTAATTCTGGAGGACTTATATCAAAAGCACAATACAAGTGCCATTGTTAGAAGTTGCGATATTTTTGGAGTTCAAGATGTGCACATTATCGAGAATAAATACAAGAGCTATATGTCTAATCAAGTAGGGAAGGGCTCTCAAAAATGGTTGGATTTTCATCGCTATCGCAAAAAACAAATCAATACCCAAGATTGTATAGATAGCATTAAAAGTCAGGGATATCAGCTCATTGCAACGACACCGCATAATGATTCTTGCTTGTTACAAGATTTTGACATCAGCAAAAAATCAGCATTTGTTTTTGGAGTTGAAAAAGCAGGCGTATCAGATATGATGTTTGAGCAAGCAGATGGTTTTTTAAAAATTCCGATGGTTGGTTTTACCGAAAGTTTGAATGTATCTGTCGCCGCAGCAATTGTGTTGCAATCTGTGTCAACTCGCCTTAGAGATTCTGACATTCAATGGCAAATGACTGAAGAAGAAAAGTTTTTGAAGAAAATAGAGTGGATGGAAAAAACCATCAAGAGTATTAAAAAAATTAAGGAACGCTATTTTGAAGAAGTGAAATAATTCAGCTTATGTCTTTCCGAGCATAGCGAAGGAATCTTTTTAATAGAACTAAAAAATTAACAGATTACTTCGGTCATTCTTCCCTCGTAATGACAAACTAATCTCCCAACAAAACCTTATCAATAGTAGAAATTGTATCACACTTTTTTACAATCAATGTGATGTTTTTTTCTTTTGGATTTCCATTGATTACATAGGTTTTACAAGGTTCTGCTCTTGGACTACTTTCTCCAAAATCAACATCGCCATCTTGTAGAATCATTGCAATATCCACAGAATCTAACCCAATAGTTATCATGCTTTCTTTAGCATCATCAGAAAAGAACTGAACATCGGTTCTAATATTTTTTAGCACACGAGCATTGGGTCCATAATCAAAATGAACATCTTTTTTCTCCCAAATAAAATAGACAAAAACACTACCGATAAGTAATCCTGTACCGAAAAATAAAAACCGTTTAAGAAGTTTCATAAACTTTGAAATGATAAAAATTAGCACCTAAATTTTACAACTCAGGTGCTAAAATATTTTAGTGCAATATAGAAATAATTTGGCTAGCCAATTCGGTTCCAATTCTATCTTGTGCCTCACCCGTAGCAGCCCCAATATGAGGAGATAACGACAAGTTTGGATTCATTAATAACTGCATTTCTGGAGTTGGTTCGTTTTCAAAAACATCCAAAGCGGCTTGTGCAACTTTACCAGATAGCAAAGCTTCAACCAAGGCAGTTTCATCAACAACACCACCACGAGCAGCATTTGCTAAAATTACTCCGTCTTTCATACTATCAAATTCTGCTTTCCCAATTACATAATCTTTTTGAGCAGGAACATGTAATGTGATAAAATCTGATTGTTTTAAAACTTCGTCTTTAGAAATTGTATCAATGTCAAAATTTACTGTTTGACCGTCAAAAAATTCCAATTCTAAATTCACGGTATCAATAAAGGGATCAAAAGCGATTACTTTCATACCCGCTCCCAAGGCAACTTTTGCCGTTGCTTGACCAATACGACCGATGCCTAAAACACCCAATGTTTTTCCTTTCAACTCAACACCTTTGGCGCAAGCTTTTTTCAATCCTTTAAAATTGGTATCACCTTCTAAAGGCATATCACGATTGGTATTGTGTAAAAAACGTGCCATTCCGTAGAAGTGACCAAACACTAATTCGGCAACCGAATGTGACGATGCAGCAGGTGTGTTAATTACTTTCAATCCTTTTTCGCGAGCATAATCTACATCGATATTATCCATACCAACACCACCACGACCAATAATTTTTAGCGATGGGCAACCATCAATAATATCGGTTCTAACTGTCGTGGCACTTCTAACTAGAAGTACGGTAATTTCGTTTTCATTGATATAATTTACCAATTGATTTTGTGCTACGGTGGTAGTGATTACTTCAATACCTTCAGCTTGTAAAGCGTCAATTCCGCTTTGTGCTATTCCGTCGTTTGCTAATACTTTCATTTTTATTGAATGATTTAAAGATTGAAATTATTYAATTATTCAATCTTTTAATTTTTGATTTATTTTATAACTGTTGCATCACATCCACCAAAGCTTGTACGCTTTCAATTGGCATTGCATTGTAAATACTTGCTCTATATCCACCAACCGATCTATGTCCGTTGATACCACTCAAACCTGCTTCTTTTGCCAAAGTATCGAAACGAACTTTGTCATTTTCGTCAGTAAGCGTAAAGGTTACATTCATTAATGATCTATCTTCTTTTTCTGCAACTCCATTGAATTTCGGATTGCTATCAATCTCATTATAAAGGATTGCAGCTTTTACTTCATTTTGTTTTTCAACTGCAGCAACTCCACCCAAACTTTTAACCCATTTTAAAGTTTCCATTGCCGTATAAATTGCAAAAACAGGAGGCGTATTAAACATGCTATCTTTTGATGCGTGGATTTGATAATCTAACATCGAAGGAATTTTACGTCCAGATTTACCTAAGACAGCATCCTTAACAATTACCAAAACGGTACCTGCTGGACCCATATTTTTTTGAGCACCTGCATAGACTACATCAAATTTAGAAAAGTCCAATTCGCGAGAAAAAATATCAGAACTCATATCGCAAACTAACGGAATGTCTGTTGTTGGAAACTCTTTTATTTGTGTTCCGAAAATAGTATTGTTACTCGTTAAGTGTAAATAACTAGCATCCGAAGGAATCGAAAATCCTTTAGGAATGTAGTTGTGATTTTTATCTTTTGAGGATGCTACAATCTCAACATCTCCRAATAATTTTGCTTCTTTCAAGGCTTTTGCGCTCCAAGCACCTGTATCTAAATATGCTGCTTTGCCTCCTTCTTTTAATAAATTTTGAGCCACCGCTAAAAATTGTGTACTCGCACCACCTTGTAGAAATAATACGGAGTAGCCTTCGGGTAGATTTAATAATTCTTTTACTAAGTTTTGAGCTTCATCCATAATTGCAATGAATGCTGCACTTCTGTGTGATATCTCGATTAACGAAAGACCAGAATTGTCTAAGTTTAAAACTGCTTCTGCAGCTTTTTTAATTACTTCTTGAGGAAGAATACTCGGACCTGCACTAAAATTATGTATTTTCATTTTACTTAAAATTAAGACGCAAATTTCAAGAATATATTACAATTAACAGCTAATAAAATGATAAATAAATCAACAAGTTTTTAGAAGAAAATCAAAATATCAATACAATTATTAAAAGTATTTTTTAGACTTGTTGATGAACATCGTAAAATCGTACTGTTAAAGAGAAATTAAAAAGTTTAAAGTATCAACGTCATCAGCGTAGTCCCACAAATTTGGTTGCTGAGTATCGCCAAATTTTACCGCATTTTTGATAGGTAAATTAGTGACTAGGCATTGTATTTTTTCAATATCGTCATGTAGCTTATTTTTAATAAATTCTTCTGAGTCGTAATGCTCATAAAATAAAGTAGCGATGGGTGATGCGTAACTCGCATCTTCTTTCAACATTAAAAAACCATTTTCTTGTAATTTGAATAAACTCATCAAATAAACCGCTTTGTTGTAGTCGTAATTATTTTGATATTTATTGTAGTTGATGATGTCTCCATATTTAAAAATAGCATTAAAAAATGTATCAAAAT
The DNA here is from genome assembly GCA_002401215.1 of Flavobacteriaceae bacterium. GTDB lineage: Bacteria > Bacteroidota > Bacteroidia > Flavobacteriales > Flavobacteriaceae > Urechidicola. Next base: position 23,314 of record NVSL01000027.1, read on the forward strand.
CATACCCTTTCGGAACAAATAATTTGGAGACTGAGCGACAGCCCAATCCGTAATATCTAAAAATATCTTCGCCCAATCCTGCCAATTCTTCTTCGGATTCATTACCGGTTAAAATAGCAGCAGAATTTCTGTTTTGTCTGATGATACTCGGGTGTTTTCCAAAATAATATTCAAAATAACGAGCGGTGTTGTCACTCCCAGTTGCAATGACAGCATCAAAATTTTCTAATTTTTTATGAGTAAAATTAATGCGACCTTTAAATTGAGGTTCAACATATTCCAAATATTTAGCAATCAATGGTAAGAAAAATTTATCGTTTGAAGATAGTTTTCCTAAGACCTTATTGCCAGAAATTAGCACCGATAAAAAATCGTGAAAACCAACTAAGGGAATATTTCCTGCCATAATGATGGCAATTGTTTTTGGAGTCGTATCAGTAAAAGAATATGCTGATGTCCATCGTGTTAAATTATCCGCAGTCAAACTTTTAGACCAACTCGATAAAGCAAACAAAACATTGTCATCATCAAACCATCCATTCGATTCTTTGGCGCGTTTTATCAACATTGAAAGACTGTCGAAAAACAAGTCGTTGTGTAAAATATCGTCTTTCTTTTTAATGCCATCCACAGAAAATTGACTTAAGAATTTACCCAAATCTACAAATGCATTTATTCGATTTTCTAATGTCATATTTAAAAAGTTTTGCTGTATTTTTGCGGCAAATTTAATGCAAAAAAAGATATGGCAATAATTATAACTGACGAATGTATTAATTGTGGAGCTTGTGAACCAGAATGTCCGAACAACGCAATTTATGAAGCTGCCGAAGATTGGACGTATGCACAGGGTACGGAGCTAAAAGGGTCGGTGGTTTTACCCAACGGAAAAGCGGTAAATGCAGATGACGATCAAGAGCCAGTGGATGATGAAGTGTATTTTATTGTTGCCGATAAATGTACGGAGTGTAAGGGTTTTCATGACGAGCCTCAATGTGCTGCGGTGTGTCCTGTTGATTGCTGTATCCCTGATGAAGATGTGGTAGAAACGGAAGAGGAGTTGCTTGCGAAAAAAACATTCATGCATAAAGAATAGATTGCTTTTAAGCATATTATAGGAAGTCCAAAAATGAAAATTTTGGACTTTTTTTGTGCCTTTATTTTTGAATACTGTTTAAATGAGTTTTTATAAGTAACTTTCGTTCCTTAACTAAACTACTTTTTATTATGCGTTCACAATTCATTGCTTTTTTTTGCTGCCTATTATTTTTTAATATTTTTTTTAATATTTTATATAATGATTTAGGTTCATGAGAGGTTCTAGCAATAAAACTAATTTTATTAGCGTCTTTAGTAACAATTTTCTTTGTAGAAATAATTAGAAATCGAGTTGTATTATTTTCTGTGTTTTGTATAGAATCTTTAATAATATTTAAACCATAATATTTTGCAGCTTCCAAACTGCCTATAGCTGCAAAATCTATTCTATTACTTTCTTT
>NVSL01000028.1 GCA_002401215.1 Flavobacteriaceae bacterium
AAATTATCAGATAAATATATATTAGTCAATAATGTTTTAGAAACATTACAAAATCTAGCAAATTATCATAGAAATCAATTTGATATTCCTTTTATCGGAATTACTGGAACAAACGGCAAAACCACAACCAAAGAACTTCTTAATGCAGTGCTGAAAAGAAAATACAATACTAYAGCAACRMWWGGMAACYTSAACAATCATATWGGTGTACCNYTWRMCTTWWYWTYMWWKRSMMAMSWCWMCKRAATTNGGAATTGTAGAAATGGGTGCCAATCACCTAAAAGAAATTGAGTTCTTGTGCAACATTGCCAAACCTAACTTTGGATACATCACCAATTTTGGAAAAGCACATATCGAAGGTTTTGGATCTATTGAAGGCGTGATAAAAGGAAAGTCAGAATTGCTAAATTATTTACGAACCAACCACGGAAAAGTATTTGTAAACCCCAATGATGATTTGCAAATAAAACAATCCGAAGGGATTCATACAATTCCGTTTGAGCCTAGTTTAGAGAATTTAAATACCGCTCCTTTGGTAAGTTTATCTTTTAAAAACTTAGAGATTAAAAGCCAATTAATCGGTGCATATAATTTTAACAATATTGCTGCGGCAGTTTCTATCGGAAACTATTTTGAGATTTCAATAATTGATATTAAAACTGCGATTGAAAATTATACTCCAACAAACAATCGATCTCAAATCATACAAAAAGAAAACTCTAAAATTATTTTAGACGCTTACAATGCCAACCCGAGCAGCATGGAAGTCGCCCTAAAAAGCTTTGGCAAATTAGCTGATACTTCTAAAATTTTGGTCTTGGGTGATATGTTTGAATTGGGAGAAATCTCAGCAGAAGAACATCAAACTATTGCGGACTTAGCAGAAACGCTCAACGCAAAAAAAGTCTATTTAATTGGAGAAAACTTTTATAAAACAAGCACAAAAAAAGCGCTCAAATATGAACGCTTTTCTGATTTTATAAATGCTATTAATTCTAAAGATTTTGACAATTCCACCATCCTAATAAAAGGTTCTCGCGGAATGGCTTTAGAGAAATTATTGAGTCACCTCTAATTGTCTGCGGTGATATTCTATCAACCCATCAATAGGTCGTCTTACAATATTACCAATGGTAGCGCCGTATTTGTCGGCTACTTTATTGATAATATCCGAAGAGAAAAATGCAATTGATCCCACAAAATGAATCGGTAACTCCTGATAATTTTCGTAAGGCTTAATTCTGTTTTTAAAGAAATCTTTCATTCCTTTTTTAAGCACACTTTTAAAATACGGGTTGGGTTCACTTCTAAACATAAACTCAGCAAAATTTGCTAAATATACATTTGGGTTGTCCTTTTTATAGATATTCTCTTTGATAACATCTGCACGTAAATCGAATTTTTGTTCGAATTCCGCACGCAAATCTTCGGGCATTTTTTTGTAATAATAATCTCTGATTAATTTCTTACCAAAGTAATTACCACTCGCCTCATCCATCAAAGTATATCCTAAAGAAGGGATTGTTGTATGCACCTCTTCACCATCAAAATAGCTGCTGTTAGAACCTGTACCAAGAATACAAACAATTCCGGGTTCGGTAGTTACAGCATAGGTTGCAGCGTAGGTATCTTCCTTCACATCAACCTTAGAATTTTTAAAAATTGTTTCAAAAATTTTCTTCAAAGCTAGACTCGGTTTTTCAGTTCCACATCCAGCTCCGTAGAAAAATATTTTTGTAACACTATCAGCAATTTGCATCAACTCCTCGTTGGCATGTAAACGCTTTGTTAAGATTTCACCTTTAACAACTGCAGGGTTTAATCCTTCTGTTCTTGTTTTTAGAGCAACTTCTCCGTTGAGATCTAATAAAATCCAATCGCATTTAGTAGAACCTCCGTCAGCTATTAAAATCATCTTTTTAAAATTTAAAAATTATAGTGCATCAATGTGTAAAGCCAATTCAACCAATTTTGTTGAATAACCAAACTCATTATCATACCAAGAAACAATTTTTACAAAATTGTCATTCAATCCCATAGATGCGTTTGCATCAAATACAGAAGTTCTAGGTTCTGATACGAAATCTTGAGATACTACACCTTCGTCTGTATATCCTAAAACTCCTTTTAATTCGTTTTCCGAAGCATGTTTCATTGCTGCTTTTACTTCTTCAAATGATGCTCCTTTTTCTAATCTACATGTTAAATCTACTACAGATACATCAACAGTTGGTACTCTAAATGCCATACCTGTTAATTTCCCATTCAATTCCGGAATTACTTTTCCTACTGCTTTTGCAGCTCCTGTAGATGCAGGTACAATATTATTTAATGATGAACGGCCTAAACGGTAATCTTTTCTTGACGGACCATCAACAGTAAATTGTGTTGCAGTTGCAGCATGTACCGTTGTCATTAATCCTTCTATAATTCCGAATTTATCATTCAACACTTTAGCGATTGGCGCCAAACAGTTAGTTGTACAAGATGCGTTTGATACGATGGTATCAGCAGCAGTAATTTTCTTGTGATTTACACCCATTACAAACATTGGTGCATCAGCAGATGGTGCAGAAATTGCAACTTTCTTAGCTCCTGCTTTAATATGTTTTCCGGCTCCTTCTAAGTTTGTGAAGATACCTGTACAATCTAAAACCACATCAGCTCCAACTTCATCCCATTTTAAATCTTCTGGGTTGCGCTCTGCTGTAATTCTAATTTCTTTTCCGTTTACAACTAAGTTTCCGTTGTTAACAGCAATTGTTCCGTCAAACTGACCGTGAACAGAATCGTATTTTAACAAGTATGCTAAATGCTCAACATCTAACAAATCGTTAATACCTACTACTTCTACATTTTTAGAAACCGCAACTCTAAATGCGATTCTACCTATTCTACCAAATCCGTTAATTCCAATTTTTGTCATAATTCTTGTTTTTAAACATTCAATTTTATGTGGTCATTATATCTGACACTTTTAATAACTCTCTATTTATTTTTGATTTTCCTTTAATGGCTTTGTCTAATTCTGTCAACACCATTTTGTTATCAATAACTCCAACCATTAAGTTAGACTTACCTTCTATTAAAGACTCAACTACTTTTACGCCCATTCTACTTGCCAAAACACGATCAAAACACGATGGTGTTCCTCCGCGTTGCATGTGTCCTAAAACAGAAACACGCACTTCATAAAACGGAAAATTCTCTTCGACATACTCTGCCAATTCAAACACATTTTTACCAATTTTATCTCCTTCAGCAACCACCACAATACTCGATGATTTTCCTGATTTCTTACTTTTCTTTAGGGATTCTATCAAACGATCTAATCCTAAATTTTCTTCGGGAATTAAGATTTCTTCTGCTCCTGCTCCTACTCCTGCATTCAATGCGATATGCCCAACATCGCGCCCCATCACCTCTACAAAAAAGAGTCTGTTGTGCGAACTTGCCGTATCTCTAATTTTATCAATTACCTCTACCACGGTATTTAGTGCAGTATCATATCCTAAGGTATAATTGGTACCGAATATATCGTTGTCAATAGTTCCTGGGATTCCCATCACCGGAAAATTAAATTCTTGATTAAATACCAAAGCACCGGTAAAACTACCATCACCACCAATCACCACAAATGCATCAATACCTTCCTTTTTCAAATAATCGTATGCTTTTTGACGACCTTCTTTTGTCATGAATTCTAACGATCTTGCCGACTTTAAAATAGTACCTCCTTTGTTGATAATATTACCAACGCTACGAGCGCCCATTTCTTTAAAATCACCTTCAATCATTCCTTGATATCCTCGGTAAACACCAACACATTCTATGTTATAATATGCACAAGATCTTACTACAGATCTGATGGCAGCATTCATCCCCGGAGCATCGCCCCCTGATGTTAAAACTGCTATTTTTTTTATTTGATTTTCCATACTTAATTACGAGCCGCAAATTTACGACTTAAACAATGTGATACCTATGTTTTTACACTAATTTGACTAAAACGATTTCGGAATTACAGACCTCACAAAAAGAATATTAATAAAACAAGAACCCCATAAAATCCTTCTAAAATTTCATGGGGTTTTTACAAACATTGTAATATCAAATAGTGTAATTTTTAAAAAAAAACAACCTACTCTACACTTTTTAAAAATTCTTTAAAAGATCTCCAATAGCCTTCTACTCCATCCGTAGTTTTCCACAAAGCTCTTGACCCATGAATTCCTTTTTCTGATGGTTTGTAATGTGCTAAGTATTTTGGAGATATCCCAGAAACTAAATCAGTAAGATTTGAAGTTTCAGAATTTGATGCAGTTACATACACTGGTTTTTTAATTCCTGATATTTCTTYATTTACATCTATTCCTTTATAATATTCACCCGGACTAAAAGCAGCAACCGCTTTTACTTTATCATTTTCTTTACCTTCTAATAAAACCAAGGTTGCAGRGTAAGAACTACCAACAATTACTATTTGATGGTTGTCATTTTTTTTATATAAAAAATCAATGGCTGCTTCAATATCTTGTTTGACATCTATATACTCTGTACCCAATCCTTTTGACTTTGCTCTTGCCATCGTTTCGTTCGGAATGTTATTTACTCCGCTGCCAGAACGTTGGTCAATTGCCATACAAGAATACCCTAAGGCATTTAATTGCAACGCAGTTTTAATATATTCACCTCTACTATATCCTGCTTGGTGACATAATAAAATTACCATGGTTGGGTTTTCAATCTCATACAAATCTGCTGTAATTGACAAACCATCTTTTGATGGGAATTCTATTTTTTCTTGAGCAACTAATCCCACGGAGAAAAATAATATCATCACTATTAATACACTACTAATTTTTCTCATATCTATACTCTATAATTATCTGCTTTCCAAGAAACGATACTCTGCTTAATTTCTTTCTCATCCATTTTATCAGCTACGGCTTTTTCTGCCAATGCAGGAAACTCATCATCCGAAGCAAAACGCAACCCAATAATTTGTCGCATTTTTAAGTCAAAACTCATTGGCTTTCCTGTCAATAAATAATGTCTAAAATTTTCTTCGGCTTTAATGGCTCTGTCCTGAGCTTTCAATGCAAATGCTCTTACATAATACGAAAGGATAAAAATGATTACAGCGATTAAAAGAATTAATGACGCTGAATATAAATTATCGTGGCTCGTCATAATTAGGTTTACGATGGATCCTATTAAAAGGGCTAAAATTAAAAGTCCACATAAATAGTGAAATCCTGGAACCATACGACCATGGTTTTTAAAGTTTTGTTCTTGCATGTTATTTGGTTTTTTATTGAAATGCTAATATACGGTTTTAGGAAATGTAGTGAAAACAAAAATCCCTAACGAAAAATCATTCTATTTTATTTTTTAAGATGATAATTATTCTTTATTTCCTATTACAAACCAACTCCTTTAAATACAATCCTATGTGCAAATCTCAATGTTTTCAATATCCAGCCGACTATTATTTTGATAATATATCTCTTTTTATAAAAATTAGCATCAAACCTAAAAAACTAAATACAAAGTTGTACATTTGCACTTTAAATAAAATTTATAATTATGAGTAACGGAACAGTAAAATTTTTCAATAATTCTAAAGGATTTGGATTTATAACTCCAGACGAAGGTGATAGAGATGTATTTGTGCATGTAAATGGACTAGTAGATGAAATCAACGAAGGCGACAAAGTAAGCTACGATGTAGAAGAAAGTCCAAAAGGATTAAACGCAACAAATGTCAAAGTAATTTAATTATTACTTCTAATATATTTGTACAAAAAGCCTATCGATTGCGATAGGCTTTTTTTTTTGCAAAATTTTGAGCAAAAAAAATCCTACTATTTCTAATAGGATTTAACTTGGTGGGCGATGAGGGATTATTTCATGTTCCCTGTTACGAAACCTCTCCTGCAAATACAATCCTTTTGTGCTTTGCACAATTGATTTTTTCATTTTTCAAAAAAAGAACAAATGCATTTCTCTTTTTTTGAAAAACAAAAGATCCTGATGAAAATCATCAGGATTGTAATTGATGTGGGCGATGAGGGATTCGAACCCCCGACCCTCTCGGTGTAAACGAGATGCTCTGAACCAACTGAGCTAATCGCCCGAATTTATTTTAAAATCCTTATCGGTAAAGGATTACTATCGGATAAACTTATTGTCCTAAGCGGTTGCAAATATAAACGAGTTTTTAGTATTGACAAAGTTTTTAGAATAAAAAAACAATATTATTTTCAATAAAAAAACGGCTCCAAATCAAACTGATTCAGAGCCATTAATTTAGCTTAAAATTACTTTTCTAATTCTGGTACATTTTGATAAATTGCATCTCCATGTCCTGCAAATATTTTGCTATATCCCTTAAAAAATTCTTTTCTTGCATCTTCATTTGGCCAATGCTCATTAACCAATCTGCTATCTTCATCAAAAGCTTTTTCTATATCACTGAAATTTTCGAAAACAAAAACCTCATGTGCATCTCTACTATTTGCTCCATATCTATGGGTATGCGTAAAATACCCTTTTACATATTTATTTTTAGACGTAACATTATCAAAATATTCTTCAAACCCTGAACCATCTCCGTTGCCTCTTAAATTTTTCTTTACATAATAAATTAAAGGTTTTGTAGACTCTGTAACCAAATTGACTTGATATGGAGTTGACACCATAATTTCATCGCTGTGCATAGCGGTATAATAACTATTTCGCTTTTTAAAATAAGCAGCTCTTGCATCTTCATCTGGCCAATGCGCTTTTATAAGCTCACTATCTTTGGCTGCTGAATCTTCAATGTCTGCCCAAGATCCATAAACTGTTACCGCAATTACCTCAGAGTTGTCTTCAGAAAAATAATGAAAGTATAAACCAGAGCCCAGAATCAACTCATTTTTCATCGTTACATTGTCATGATACTCCTTTTCTAAAGCTAACCACTCATCACCACTTCCTTCTGCATCAGGATTTGTGTGCATGGTTGTAATGGTTAAAAAAACTGGTTTGAATTCTTCATTCGCATCTTGCGAAGAAACTGATACAGAAAATAATAGTGCGAACACGAGTGCCAATTGCACCACATTTTTAATTGTTTTCATAAATTTAATTTTTAGTTAGTACTTTCTCATCACATTTTATGACAAGGGTTTTATATAGCGGTTGCTATAAATCAATTATAATTTGGAATTATTAAAATTATGAGGTTACTACATTTAGCAACTTGGAGAGTCTGATGCTATAAAGGTCAAATAATACTATTTGAGGTATAACAATAAACAAATATACTAATTATTTTAACATGTTTAGAAACAACATTTTGCCATAAAAAAACTCCCTAATTGATAGCATCAAAAAGGGAGTTACTTAAATTTATTTGAGTGCTATTATTTCGCTAACTCTGGTACGGTTTGATAAATATAATCTCCGTGACCTTTAAACACTTTATTAAACTCTTTAAAAAATGCTTCGCGCTCTTCTTTGTCTGCCCAATGCTCATTAGACAAACGTTGGTTTTCTTCAAAAGCCTTTTCAATATCTGCTAAATTATCATACACCCCTACTTCATAGGCATCTCTACTATGAGCTCCAAAAAAATGTTTCATACTAAAAAAACCTTTGATGTATTTGTTTTTTGCAATCACATTATCAAAATATTCTTGATAGCCATCACCACCCTCACCTGCTTCATTTTTACGCATATAAACTAGTAAAGGCTCTTCGCTTTCCGTTTCTAAACTTTTATAAAAAGGCAATGTGCTATACATTTCGTCACTGTGCTCATCATTATAAAAACTACTTTGTTTTTCAAAAAAAGCTGCACGCTCGTCTTCATCTGGCCAAGCCTCTTCAATTAATTCGACATTTAAATCTAACGCTGCTTCAAAATCAAACCAAGAATCAAAGACCTTGATAAATAAAATTTCAGAACTATCAGGAGTCAAATAATGTCTGTAAACTCCAGAGTGCATAATCAAATCGTTTTTACTGATAACTTTATCAAAATATTCTTCTTCTGTTTTTTTCCATTCCGAAAAATCAATAACATGATCAGAATTAAAATGCATTTTTACAATTACGATATATGCTGGCTTAAATTCTGTTTCAGTTGTAGCTTCTTTTTCTTCTTGTCCAAAGAATTGAACAGAAATTAACAATAAAAAAATGGTGGCTAACGTACTAATTCTCTTGGTTGATTTCATAAGAAATGATGATTTTTTAATTTACAAATTGCAAACACAAATATACTAAATAATCAGCAAGCTAAAATGTTATAAAAATCTTAAACTACCTCGGCAACAACAAAAGTGCTGCCTCCAACAAAAACAATATCTTTATTCGAAGCTTTTTCCTTCGCCTTTTCTAACGCCTCTTTTACTGATGAATAAACGTGTCCCAACAAACCAAATTTAGCCGCAGTATTTTTTAAAGTTGCTGCTTCTAATCCCCTTGGTATATTCGGCCTGCAAAAATAATAAGTCGCGTTTTTAGGGAATAATGGCAATACCGTTTCAAGATTTTTATCATTGACGACTCCCAATACAATATGCAAATTTTCGAATTCTTCTTCCTTTAATTGTTGCAGCACATAGCGCAAACCTTCTTTATTATGAGCTGTATCACAAATTGTTTTTGGAGATTCATTTAAGATTTGCCAACGTCCCAACAAGCTGTTATTTTTAACAACATGCTGCAATCCGCTTGCAATATGTTCTTCTGAAATTTCATTCGGAACCAAACCTTGCAACATCTTAATTGTCTGTACCGCAGTTTTTGCGTTTTTTTGCTGATAACTTCCTTTTAGATCTAGTTGATATTCTTTGCTGATATTCTGATCTGCTAAAAATAAACTCGAATGATTTTCTATTGCCTTTTGATAAAACACCTTGTGAATCTCTTCTTGATATTCTCCTATAACAACGGGAATATTTTGTTTGATAATTCCTGCYTTTTCAAAAGCGATTTCTGGTAACGTCTCGCCCAACATCTGAGTATGATCCAAACCAATATTTGTARTTACCGAAACAATCGGCGTAATAATATTGGTAGAATCTAAGCGACCGCCCAAACCAACCTCAACCACCGCAATATCAATTTTATGTTTGGCAAAACATTGAAATGCCAACCCCACAGTCATTTCAAAAAATGACAATTTGTTGGACTCAAAAAACGGTTTATTCTCTTCAATGAAACCGGTCACCTCAGCTTCTAAAATCGGTTCACCATTAATCTTTATCCGCTCTCTAAAATCTTTTAAATGTGGTGATGTGTAGAGCCCGACTTTATATCCTGCTTCTTGCAATATCGAAGCAATCATGTGACTTGTAGAACCTTTTCCGTTGGTGCCTGCTACATGAATCGATTTGAATTTGCTTTCTGGTGTATCGAGATGTTGCGATAATAAGATACTGTTGGTTAAGTCTTTTTTAAAAGCTGTTTTCCCTTGATTTTGATACATGGGTAATTGAGAAAACATCCAATCTAAAGTTGCTAGGTAATTCATTTTTGGAACGCTGATGACGCTGATTTTTTATGATACTTGCTAATTTCTTTCCTATTTGAGAATACAATCCCTTTAATAGATATCAATCTTTCGCTTCCATTTGTCCGTACTCTTTCAACTTTCTAATTTTCTCTTCTAAGTTTGTGTAATCTCCTTCAAAAAATAGTATAAAACTCGAGATAACAAATTTCTTGTCTTCCGTCAAATAAACTTCTAGCCATCGTATCGTTTCCCCTTTTCCTTTTCCAAACATTCCTTTTTTTTCTTTTGGATAAACATATCCAATCAAATACGTATAATCATTTCTATCACCTGCCATTGCAACCCAAAAACTTTTTCCCGTTTTTAAATCTTTAATTTCTATTCTAGGAGAAGATCCTTCTGGCTTCTTTTTTAAATAATCAAGTTGTTCCATCCAAGGGAATTTCTCAAATTCGGAAACGAAATTATTATAATCAGTTTTACCTTTCTTATCAAACTTTTCTAGCTCATATCCTGCCATTTTCACTTTCCAACTAAAACTGCTTTCTATATTTTCTTTGATCTCTTCGCTATTATCCTCAACGGTTTCTTCATTATCATTTTTTATTGGCTCACTATTCTCTTCAGTACTTTTATTATTGCTTTTCACTTCCTCACTATCATCAATAATATTTTCGTCACTGTCAATTATTTTTTCTGTTTTATCAATACTGTTTTCATCAATATCTTTAGGCTTATCATTCTTATTTGAACAAGAAACTAAGAGTAATAAAAAAACGGATACTACTATTATTTTTTGATTCTTCATCTTTTTGTTATTGTTTGTTACAACGGTATTGGTTATGATTGCGTTGTGGATTGACAGTTTTGTTTGGCCTTCACACCGAGTGTGCCGAAATCTAACCGCAAAGGTGCTGAGGTACTTTTTAGGCCAAATAAAAACTGTAACAACGAATGTTTCATAATTTGTTCTAAAGTTTAAATATAGTTCTTAATTTTACTTTTTACCGCTAAACCACAATGAATTATAACCGGTGTTGGCAAATCGTTTTTTATTCTATTTTGTTATTTTACTGTTTCCTTTTATGTAGGCAATATCTGGGCGTGACTTGTTTATAAAAATACTCACAGTGTCTCCTTCCTTTATTTTTTTATCTACTAATTTTTGATGCCTTAAATATCTTTTCCCTTTGTAAGAATAATTAAATTTACAATCATTGCTGTTGAAAAAATCGTTTAAATGATTCCAAGAAACAAACGCTTTGGAACTAGCGTATTTTAAAGTGTCTTCAATTATTGGTGCAGTAAAATGTACTTTAACATCTTCGATGTCATCTTTGTTGTAAGTAATCCAATATTTTTCTCCAACTCTTAATTTTGAGATTTTATGGATATAATACCCCACTCTTTCAGTATTAGTTGTGTCCTTAAATTTAAATCTAACTGAGCCTGAATTACTATGTAGAATTTTAATTATTTCACCCTTTGCATAAATTCTCTTATGCTTTGGAATCGGTTTTTTACATGCTAATAAAAGAACCAGTGTTAAAAGTGCTATAAAATAGGGTTGTGTACTTCTCATTTTAGTTTTGGTAATGTTTGCCAACTCCTTATATCATTATCACCTTCACTACCCTAATTAGAAAGCGAAAAGCGATATTTAATAATTCCTATTTGTTTAACTCCCGCATTAGAATCTGCTTGCCATTTGGTTTTTAAAGCTGCTTCCTTTGCTTTTGAAAGTAAACAATCTGCAGTATTTGTAGAACCTTTTGTACCCGCAATAGCTTTGATAACTTTACCAGACCTATCAACTTCTATAGTCACAATTACCAACCCTTCTTCGTTACATTCGTAAGCAGGTTTAGGTTTGTTTATTGGTCTTCTACTTCCTAATTGATAGTCGCCTCCGCCACCACTTCCTCCATTACCGTAGTAACCAGATGCGTTGGGGTCGCCATTTTTATTTCCTTTATCTCCACTAATAGTATCATCTCCTTCACCACCCGATGTTCCGTCAGCAGTATTTAATCCACCCATCATCGCATCTAATTGACGCTTTTTATCTTCCTGTTCTTTTTTAATTCTATCAGCTTCTTCTTGCGCTTTTCTTTCAGCATCCGCTTTTTCTTTCGCGATTTTATCTGCCTCAACTTTCGCCTCACGTTCAGCCTCTTCTAATTTCTTTTTTTCAGCTTCTGCCTTTTTTATTTTGATAGATTCTTCTGACTCACTCGTCAACACATCTTCAGCCGGAGCACCATCAGGAACAACTTCTTCTATCTTTTCTTCAACCACTTCTTCGGGAATAGTTTCTTCTTTTTTAACTTCTGGTTTTACCTCAGTCTTTACAGGTTTTGTAGGCTGAATGTTTCCACTCCCAACATTTGAGGTTCCAAAATTTACTGCAATTCCAGACTCAATTGGTGGATCCATATATTTTAATCCAAAAAAGAAAATCAGCAATAACAACAAGATCATAAGGATAGCTGTTATAGTTGCAGATTTACGTTTGTGTATGGTGTCTAGAAGTTTCACTTTTTTGTTTTTGGTTGATGGTTGTTAGTTGGTGGTTGATAGTTGATAGTTGGTGGTTGGTGGTTGGTGGTTGAATGTTTTATTTATTATTTGGGATTTAGGATTTGGCACTTGATATTTGATGATTATTACTTCGGTCTCACCGCAAGAATCACCTTAAAATGATTTCTATTGGCAATATCCATCACCAAAACAGCATCTTCAATTGGTACACCTTCTTCGGCTCTCAACATTACGGTTGGCTTGTCTTGACCTGCTAATAATTTCCGAAGCTCTTCTTCAATATCTTTTTCTGCTACCTTATTATTATTGATATAAAACTTCGCATTCTTTTTAATACTCACCGCAACATTTTTTGTGTTGGTCGATTTTCCTTTTGCTTTTGGCAAAATCATATCCAAGGCATTCGGCGCATTCGATGTCAGCATAAAAAACACCAACAATAAGAACACAATGTCTGTCATTGAACTCATACTAAATTCTGGACTTACTTTATTTCTTCCTTTAAATTTCATATTGAATTGAAAGATTAAATGATTTAATAATTGAAAGATTAATTTTTGAATATTTTAATTCTTCAATTGTTGAATTCATTAAATTGGTTCGTTTAATAAATCTAAAAACTCCACCGCTTTGGCTTCCATTTTATGTACCACTTTATTGGTTTTAACTACCAAGTGATTGTAAGCAATATAAGCGATAATCCCAACGATTAATCCTGCAACAGTTGTTGTCATGGCAACATTTATTCCTCCTGCCAATGCCCCCATATCTGCTTGACCTCCGCTAGTAGCCATTTCATGAAATGCTAAAATCATCCCGATTACGGTTCCTAAGAAACCAATCATCGGAGCGGCACCTGCAACAGTTGCCAAAATACTCACGTTTTTTTCTAGCTTATAAACTTCTAAAGTTCCTGCACTTTCTATGGCAGTATTGATATCATCTAAAGGTTTCCCAATTCTCGAAATTCCTTTTTCTATCAATCTCGCTTCGGGTGAATTTGTTTGGATACACAACATTTTTGCAGCATCCAATTTACCATTCGATACGTTGTCTTTAATTTGATTCATAAAATTATCATCCGTTTTAGAAACTGAATTAATTGCAAATACACGTTCAAAATAAATATAGAGCGCAGCAATTAACATCACCATTAATATGGCAATAATTACTCGGCCACCAATACCACCATCCATAATAAGGTTATAGATTGATAATGTTTTTTCTTCTGATAAAGCTTCTTCTAATACTTCTTGTGCTTCTTGTTGCATCATTTATAAATGTTTAATTCTGTTCTTGTAACGGAATAGTTTATTTGAAATTGTAAATATGATTGTAAAAAAAAATCCGAGAAAAAACTCGGATTTAATTTTTTAACCTATCAGGGCACGCATCCCTATAAAGGCTATGGAGCCGAAAACAAATCCGACCGCCGCTAACCACGCAATATTTTTAAAGTACCAGAAAAAATCTATTTTTTCCATCCCCATTGCAACAACTCCCGCTGCTGACCCGATGATTAACATGCTACCTCCTGTACCCGCAGAAAACGCAACGAAATGCCATAACGGACTGTCGATTGGTTCTTGAAACATCCCCATACTTGCTGCAACTAATGGCACATTATCAACTACTGCTGAGCCTACTCCTAATAACATCACAACAACATCAGTATTTGGTATAATTGCTTTTAAATGTTCTGCTCCTATAAATAACATCCCCAGCGTTTCTAAAGCTGCAACTGCCATTAATATCCCAAAGAAAAACAACACACTTGGCATTTCAATTTTTGATAATGACGCATGTACCGGACTGTGATGCCCTTGAGAATCATCACCTTCTTGATCAACTACATGAGAAATACTAAACTCTGATCTACTATATATTTCAGCAAAAGCTCCAACAACTGATAATGACAACATCATCCCCACATAAGGTGGTAAATGTGTAATTGTTTTAAAGAATGGAACGAAAATAATAGCGCCTAAACCAATATATAACATCGTTGCCCCATATTTATTAGCAGATCCTTTTACCTTTTCAACCATTGGAATTTCTCCTTGAAATGGTTTCATAAACGAAGCAATAAATACTGGAACAATCATACAAACTAATGAAGGAATTACAAGATGTTCTATCAATCCTGCTGCGGTAACTTTTTTACCAATCCAAAGCATTGTTGTTGTTACATCTCCAATCGGCGACCACGCACCACCTGCATTTGCAGCAATAATAATTAAACCCGCAAACCAAAGTCGCGTATTTCTATCATTAATAATTTTTTGAAGAATCGTAATCAATACAATCGTCGCTGTTAAATTGTCGATAATTGCTGAAAGAATAAATGCTAAAATTGCAAAAATCCATAATAATTTTTTCTTGTTTTTTGTCTTTATAAAATTCTTAAAAGTTGCAAACCCATCAAAATAATCAATGATTTCTACAATGGTCATTGCTCCTAACAAGAAGAAAAGAATCTCAGCGGTTTTACCAAGATGATGCAATAAAGTTTCTTCTAAAAGGTGGTGTTTTTCTTCGGATAGAAATCCTGAGAAACCATCAACCAACGCGTGCTTCCCCGAATCGAACCAATTGGGAAAATTATCTAATCCAAGTGCCACCAATGCCCAAAGAATTGCCATCATAGCAAGGGCAGGAATTAATTTGTCTAATTTTAAGTTGTGTTCTAGCGCAATCGCTAAATATCCAATAATGAATATGATAATAATTAAGGTTTCCATACGATAGTTTTATGAAGTTTTAAATTGATTTGATACGTTATTTTCAAAAACAATGACACAAATATATCAATTCGGGCAATAAATTACGCCACTACTGTGGTCTTTTTTTGCACCAGTTACAGATTGTAAACAATTGACCTGATTTTCAACACGAAGCAATCCTAGAAAAGCGAAAATCAAAGCTTCCTTAAAATCAATTATTAAATTTGATGGAATGATAATTTCAGAATCTGATATTGCCGCCAATCGATTAATTAAAAAAGTATTGAATGCTCCACCTCCTGTAATAATCAATTTCCCTTTTGTTGTAATTTTTTCAGAAATCTGGATAACAACATGCTCAACAAATGTTCTTAAAATATCTTTTAACTCTAAATCATAGTTATCAATCATCGGAAAAATAGTGGATACCACAAATTCATACCCCAATGATTTTGGATTTGTATCCTTATAAAACGGCAACTGATTCAACTCATTTAAAAGCTTGGTATTTATAGTTCCTGTAGCTGCAATTTTACCCGCATCATCATATTCTAAACCAATCATTCGCGTGTAATGATTCATCACAATATTGATAGGACAAATGTCAAATGCTTTCCGAATTCCGTTATCATCAAAAGAAATATTTACAAACCCTCCAAGGTTTAAACAATAATCATATTCCGAAAACAATAGTTGATCTCCAATAGGAACCAAAGGTGCTCCCTGACCTCCCAAAGCAACATCTTGCGACCTAAAATCACACACCACTTTTTGATTTGTAATTTTAGCAATCGTTTTTCCATCACCTATCTGCAAGGTAAACCCTTCTTCGGGTTTGTGAAAAATCGTATGTCCGTGAGATGCAACAAAATCAATCGTTTCAATATTATTTTTATTGATGAATGTATTTACCAAGTTTCCGAGATATTCTCCGTATTCAATATCTAATTTTTTTATTTCTGATTCAGTTTGATTAAAAGCATTCTGAAGATTGTATTTCAAAGCATCGGCATACGGAATTGTATCAGCATGTATAATTTCAAATTCTGTATCATTTTTAAAAGAGACATAAACGATATCGACACCGTCTAAAGAAGTACCGCTCATCAATCCGAGAGCGTAAATTTTTGTGTTTTGCATCCTACAAATATACAACTGAATTGCACAAATATTTAATTACAGATTACATAATTATCCATCAAAAAAACCTTTATATTTGTGAAATATTACAAAAAACATATAAAATATTACAAACTATGGATTTTAACTTAACCGAAGAACAAATAATGATTCGAGATGCTGCAAGAGATTTTGCGCAAACCGAATTATTACCTGGAGTTATCGACCGTGATGAGAACCAAAAATTCCCACATGAGCAAATCAAAAAAATGGGAGAATTAGGATTTCTTGGGATGATGGTTGACCCAAAATATGGAGGTGGCGGAATGGATGCCGTATCCTATGTTTTAGCGATGGAAGAGATTTCTAAAATCGATGCGTCGGCATCCGTAGTTATGTCTGTAAATAATTCTTTGGTTTGCTGGGGATTGGAAGCTTTCGGAACCGAAGAACAAAAACAAAAATACTTAACCAAATTAGCAACCGGAGAAATTATCGGAGCTTTTTGTTTGAGTGAACCAGAAGCTGGAAGTGATGCAACATCGCAAAAAACAACAGCGATTGACAAAGGTGACCATTACTTAGTAAATGGTACAAAAAACTGGATTACTAACGGTGGAACTGCAAGTGTCTATTTGGTAATTGCACAAACTGATGCCGATAAAGGACATCGTGGAATCAATGCATTGATTATAGAAAAAGGAGCTGAAGGTTTTGTGGTTGGCAAAAAAGAAAACAAATTAGGTATTCGCGGTTCTGATACACACTCCTTAATGTTTACCGATGTAAAAGTGCCAAAAGAAAACAGAATTGGCGAAGATGGATTCGGGTTTAAATTCGCGATGAAAACGTTAACAGGAGGTAGAATTGGAATTGCATCTCAAGCATTGGGCATCGCATCTGGAGCTTATGAATTGGCTTTACAATATTCTAAAGAGCGAAAATCTTTTGGAAAAGCAATTAGCGAACATCAAGCCATCGCTTTTAAATTAGCAGACATGGCAACTGAAATAGAATGTGCAAGATTGCTATGTTTTAAAGCGGCATCAGACAAAGATAATGGCAATGATTACACACAATCTAGCGCCATGGCAAAATTATATGCTGCCGAAATGGCAATGAGAACTACGGTAGAAGCAGTTCAAATTCACGGTGGTTATGGTTTTGTAAAAGAATATCATGTAGAGCGTTTAATGCGCGATGCAAAAATTACGCAGATATATGAAGGCACAAGTGAGATTCAAAAAATTGTAATTTCTAGAGGGATTTTGAGAGGTTAATAGCAACGTCAGTTCGAGTGATTTATCGACCATAGGAGATAAATTGTATCGAGAACTCTTCAATTACACATATTTTAAAAAAATCTAAAAAACGATAAATACATTTCTGTATTTATCGTTTTTTTATGCAATATCTTTTCCTAAAACACCCTTTTATTATTTTTTTTCGCAGAATTTCATTTTTATGACATCCACAAAATATGTTGTAAAAATTATCAAGTCAAAATTTAGACCTCCTTTCAACTACTTAGAGATTATCATACCCATATTTTAATCCTACTTTTTTTAACAACTACGTACTTCAAAACCCCTTGTTTAAAATTACTCAGTATAATTACGTAGTTTTTATACGTAGTTTTGTCGCACTAATAACAACATTAACTTATAATTATGAAGAACACAAGATTACCATTATTCGCATTTGTATTTTTAATATGTATGAATGTATTTTCTCAAGAAGTAGAAAAAACGGAAGAAACAGAAACTGCAATTGAAAAAGTTTTAAAGAATGTTTCACTAAGCGGAAGCATCGACACTTATTTTAGACAAAACTTAGGCGGACCAAACGGAGAAGACGCTATTGCACCAAACACCTCATTTACAAATCAAAATGGTTTTGCATTAGGAATGGCAAACTTAGTATTGAGCTTTGATACTGAAAAAGTTGGATTCGTTGCAGACCTAGTAGTTGGGCCAAGAGGTGATGAAGCAACATTTAATTCGCCTTTTTACAACAACGGTTCATCAAACATTATCAACCAATTATACGTATATTGGAATGTTACTGATAAGCTGACATTTACCTTGGGTAACTTCAATACATTCTTAGGATACGAAGTAATATCACCCGTAGGAAATTTTAATTACAGCACCTCTTATATGTTTTCTTACGGGCCATTTTCGCATACAGGAATTAAAGCAGATTACGCTTTCAATGATGATTGGTCAGCATTATTTGCAGTGATGAACGCAACAGATCAAACAGAATCTAATTTAAATAACAGCTACACTTTAGGTGCACAAATTGGGTATAAAGGAACGTACTTAAATTTCTTATACGGAAGACAGGGGGCTTATGTTGAGCCAACTTTTCAAGTTGATTTAACAACAGGATTCGATTTAACCGACGCTTTCTTTTTGGGCTTAAATTCAACCTACAACACAACAGAAAACGCCGCATTCTATGGTGTAGCTTTATATCCTCAATACTCTTTTTCTGATGCTTTTGCCCTTGGGTTAAGAGCAGAATATTTCGGAGAAATTGAAGGTGGTGCTGGTGCAATTGGCGGTTATGACCCAGAGGGTAATGCCAATGTAGTTGCATTTACATTAACCGGTTCTTACGCTATTGGAGGGCTAACAATAAAACCAGAATTCAGAATCGACACTACCAGCGAAGATACATTTATGGATAGCAATTTAGACCCTTCTAAATCACTTTCATCATTCGTATTGGCAGCAATCTATTCATTTTAATCAATAATTTAAAACCATTTTACGATGAAAAAAGTAGAAGCAATTATCAGWAAATCAAAGTTTTCAGCAGTCAAAGAAGCCTTACATAATGTTGGGGTAAACTTCTTCTCCTATTGGGATGTTACTGGTTTAGGAAACGAAAAAGAAGGTCATGTATATCGCGGTGTGTCTTATAGCACAAGTGATATCCAACGTAGATATTTATCAATTGTAGTGAACGATGATTTCGAAAAAGTAACCATCGATGCCATTGTAAAATCTGCTGGTACTAGTGAAGTTGGTGACGGAAAAATCTTCGTGTCAAACATTGAAGAATGTTACAGAATTAGAACCGGAGAAAAAGGTGGAGACACGCTTAACTAATCATTAACCTAACAAATTTATAATTATGGAATTACTTACAATAAATAATGTATGGATGATGATCTGTACAGCACTTGTCTTTTTTATGCACCTCGGATTTTCTCTTTTAGAGATTGGGCTAACAAGACAAAAAAACACCATCAACATTCTTTTTAAGAATATTTTCATCATCACAATCGGACTACTTTTATATTGTTTAGTCGGATTCAATTTAATGTATCCTGGAGATTTTAATGGGTACTTTGGGTTTGCAGGATTCGGCTTAGATGCTGTTGCTGCTGCCGACTTAGCATACAACGAAGGCTACACTTATTGGACAGATTTCTTATTTCAAGGGATGTTCGCTGCAACTGCTGCAACCATCGTTTCTGGTGCCGTAGCTGAACGAATTAAATTAGTACCATTCATGATTTTCGTAATCATATATGTAGGTGTAATTTATCCAATTGCAGGTTCTTGGAAATGGGGTGGTGGATTCTTAGACCAATTAGGGTTCTACGATTTTGCASGATCTACATTAGTACACTCTGTTGGTGGATGGGCAGCTTTAGTAGCCGTTTGGTTATTAGGTCCAAGAATTGGAAAATTTAAAGATGGTATCGCGCAAGCAATTCCTGGTCACAACATTCCACTAGCAACTGCCGGAGTTTTAATTCTTTGGTTAGGTTGGTTCGGATTTAACGGTGGATCTGTTTTATCTGCTGATCCAGGATTGACATCTTTAACTTTAGTTACAACGTGTTTGGCAGCTGCAGCAGGTGGCGTTGTTGCATTTTTAGTATCAACTGCTTTGTATAAAAACTTTGATTTAACCATGTTCTTAAATGGTATTTTAGGTGGATTGGTTGGTATCACAGCAGGTGCCGATCAAATGGGACCAACTGATGCAATTTTAATCGGAGCAATTGCTGGTGCAATTATCGTATTCGCAGTTTCTTTAATTGACAAGTTAAAATTAGACGACCCTGTTGGTGCAATTGCTGTCCACTTAGTTTGTGGAATCTGGGGTACATTGGCTGTTGGTATCTTCGGAGCTTTGGCTGGGTGGGATCAAATAGTTTCTCAATTAATAGGAATTGGTGCGTACGCAGTTTTATGTGCAGGATCAACATTTATCATCTTCTTTATCCTAAAGAAAACTGTCGGAATCAGAGTTTCGGAAAAAGAAGAGTTAGAAGGATTGGATGCTCATGAGCACGGAATGAGTGCTTATGTTGACTTTAGAATGAACGACCATTAAGAAGAAATAATAATGTCAAACTTAGCTTGTCGAAGTTGTTGAAATAGTAACTTCTAATTCGTCTTCGATACGCTCAGACTGACAACCATTTCTATTAAAATGCTATTCCCGTAAATCCCGATTACCATCGGGAGGAAATCTACAAATCCCCATAAATTTATTTAATTTACTAGAAAACTCCATACAATTAAAATGTATGGAGTTTTCTCATTTTTACTAATATCACAATCAAACAAATAATATTTATACATATTAAATAATATTTAGCTGATAATTCATATTGTTGTATTTCTTCAATCCTTTCGGTTGATTCACTAAATTATCTTCATCATAATCCGTAAATTTGCAATCTTATTACAATGATTATGATACAGAAACAAGGATTATACTTACCAGAATTTGAACATGAAAACTGTGGTGCAGGATTTATCTGCAACCTAAAGGGAGAAAGAACAAATCAAATCATTCACGATGCTTTAGAAATTTTAGTAAAACTAGAACATAGAGGTGGCGTAAGCTCTGATGGAAAAACTGGTGATGGCGCAGGATTGTTGATAGACATCCCTCATAAATATTTTAAAAGAGTTTGCGAATTCGAAATTCCTGCTCAAAGAGAATATGCAGTCGGAATGGTTTTCTTACCAAAAAACAAAAACCAATATAATTTTTGTAAAACTACTTTCGAAAAAGAAATTAAAAACCAAGGATTACAAGTTTTAGGATGGAGAACGGTACCTGTTGATTCTTCAAAATTAGGAGAAATCGCCTTGGCATCAGAACCGAATATTGAGCAGATTTTTGTTGGCAAAACAGCAGCGATTCAAGAAAACATTTTCAAAGCAAAATTATATGCAGCGCGTAAAATTACCGAGCATGCCATCAATGCTTCAAAAATGTCTGAGCGCTCATTTTTCTATTTGCCGAGTTTGTCAAACACCACCTTAATATATAAAGGCATCATCATGCCCGAAGATATCGGACCTTATTTTACCGACCTTCAACAACCAGATTTGGTAACAAGATTGGCCTTGGTACACCAACGTTTTTCTACCAATACAATGCCTACTTGGGAGTTGGCGCAACCGTTTAGATACATGTGTCAGAATGGTGAAATTAATACGCTGAGAGGAAATATTAGCAGAATGCGCGTACGAGAAGAAATCATGAAGAGTGATGTTTTCGGCGATCAAATAGATAAATTATTCCCAATTATTTTACCCGGAAAATCTGATTCTGCCTCTATGGATATGGTGGTTGAATTGTTGACTTTAAGCGGACGATCATTGCCAGAAGTTATGATGATGATGATTCCAGAAGCTTGGGAAAAACACAAAACAATGTCCGACGAAAGAAAAGCATTTTACGAATACAACGGTTGCATAATGGAGCCTTGGGATGGTCCTGCATCGGTGCCTTTTACTGATGGTGATTACATCGGCGCTTTGTTAGACCGTAACGGATTGAGACCTTCGCGTTATACCGTAACCAAGTCTGGAAAAATCATTATGGCTTCAGAAATTGGAGTTGTTGATATTGATCCAGCAGACATTGAGCACCACGGTCGTTTAGAACCTGGTAAGATGTTTTTGGTTGATATGAATGAAGGAAGAATCATAAATGACGAAGAAATTAAAAGCAAAATTGTTTCGGAAAGACCGTATAAAAAATGGTTAGACCAAACAAGATTAAACCTTAAAGATTTACCTTATAATGCTGATTATTGCCCAGTCGAAATCAGCGATTACAAAACCAGACAGCGTTTATTTAATTATACTTTAGAGGATATTCAAGAGATAATTACACCGAYGGCAATTGCCGGAAAAGAGGCGTTGGGCTCTATGGGAACCGACACTCCGCTGGCTGTTTTGTCTGATCGTCCTCAATTAATTTCTAACTATTTTAAGCAACTATTTGCGCAGGTTACCAATCCTCCTTTGGATGGAATTCGCGAAGAAATTGTAACTGATATTAGTTTAGCTTTGGGTAAGGATCGAAATATTTTTAGCATTACCGAACGTCAATGTAGAAAATTACGAATTCAAAATCCGGTGATTTCTAACAAGGATTTAGAAAAAATTAGAGATATTTCTGTKKSYAYYKTCAAAGCAGAAACCATCGAAATCTTGTATCCAAAAGGAAAAGGATTAAATGGATTGGAAGATGCTTTAGATGATATCATCATCCAAATTACAAAAGCATTGGAAAGAGGTACAAATATTATTATTTTATCTGACCGAGGTGTAAATAAAGAGTTCGCTCCTATCCCATCGTTGCTGGCTTGTTCGTTTGTTCATCATCAAATGAATCGCCTAAGAAAGCGTTCGTATTTCGATATTATTATCGAATCTGCAGAACCTCGCGAGCCGCATCATTTTGCAACCTTGTTTGGATATGGCGCCAGCGCTGTGAATCCATATATGGTAAATGAAATTATCAAAACCCAAGTTCGTGATGGATTTATCACAGGGATGGACGAGCAAAAAGCGGTTGATAATTTTAACTCAGCCATCGGAAAAGGAATTTTAAAGGKGATGAACNAAATCGGAATCTCGACCTTGCATTCGTATAGAGGTTCTCAGATTTTTGAAATCGTTGGATTCAATTCTCAATTCGTAGAAAAATACTTTCCATACACCGCTTCTAGAATTGAAGGAATCGGATTGTATGAAATCGAAAAAGAAATTAATGAGCGGTATAAATATGCTTATCCAGATAAATTAATAGACAAAAGATTAGGGCTAAATATTGGTGGCGATTACCGTTGGAGACGAAATGGAGAACGTCACATGTTCAACCCAACCACCATTTCTAAACTGCAACAAGCCGTCAGATTGAGTGACCAAAAAAGTTATGATGTCTATGCAAAAATGATCAACGAGCAGTCAGAAAATTTAATGACGATTCGCGGATTGTTCGAATTTGACAACCTCGATCCAATCTCAATTGACGAAGTAGAACCTTGGACAGAAATCGTAAAAAGATTTAAAACAGGTGCCATGTCTTACGGATCAATTTCGAGAGAAGCACATGAAAATTTGGCAATTGCGATGAACCGAATTGGCGGTAAATCTAATTCTGGTGAAGGTGGTGAAGATAGAAAACGTTTCCAACCAGATGCGAATGGAGATAGTAGAAACTCTGCCATAAAGCAAGTTGCTTCGGGTAGGTTTGGGGTTACATCTCACTATTTAACAAACGCCAAAGAAATTCAAATTAAAATGGCACAAGGTGCCAAACCAGGTGAAGGTGGGCAATTACCAGGAGATAAAGTATTACCTTGGATTGCAGCAGTTAGAAATTCAACTCCTTTTGTAGGATTGATTTCTCCACCTCCACACCATGATATTTATTCAATCGAAGATTTGGCACAACTAATTTACGATTTAAAAAATGCCTATCGCGAAGCAAGAATTAACGTAAAATTAGTTTCGGAAGTCG